>NHEC01000040.1 GCA_002171655.1 Planctomycetes bacterium TMED75 | reverse complement strand
CCGAGCCGGCCTCCGAGCCGGTGGAAAAAGGTGCGAGCACCAAAGACTGATGTCGGCACCCATTCGCACACTGTTCTTATCTCTGGTTCTCGCTTGTCTGGTGTGTGCTTTCGGATCCTGCGCCCCGGTGGATGACCGCCCACACGTGACGGTCTACGTCTCCGCCGACGAGTACGTCGCCCGGCCGATTCTCGATCTGTTCGAGCAGCGCACGGGCATCGAGGTCCGTGCCCTCTTTGATACCGAGGCAACCAAGACCACCGGGTTGGTCACCAGATTGCATTCCGAAAAAGCCCGTCCCCGAGCCGACCTCTTCTGGTCAAGTGAGTGCTTCGGGATGATCCAGCTGCAGCAGCAAGGCGTGCTCGGTCGATTTCCGTCGGATCAGCTGGCCGTCATGAACCAGGGGGTGCCCGAGTCATGGCAATCACGCTCCGACAGCTGGGTGGCGTTCGCTCCACGCGCACGCGTACTGGTCTACGCCCCGGATCGCATCGATCCGGAGTCGCTTCCACGAGACTGGGAGGCCCTGACGGACCCTGAATGGAAAGGGCGTCTGGCCATGGCCGATCCTCGGTTCGGAACGACCGGAGGGCATCTGGGCGCGATGCAGGCGGTCTGGGGAGGCGAGCGTTTCAGGGACTGGATCAATGGACTCGTGGCCAACGACACCAAAGTACTGACCAGTGGGAATGCGGGAGTCGTTGCCGGGGTGGCCTCCGGGGAATTCGATCTTGGCATGACCGACACCGATGATGTCTGGGCGGCGCAGGCGCAAGGGCACACGGTTGCCCTCATCTACCCCCGCCACGCCACGGCCTCGGTTTCCGGTGGCGGCACTTTGCTGATTCCCAACACCGTCGGACTGATCGACGGCGGTCCGAATCCCAGTGAGGCACTCGAGCTCGCAACCTGGTTGTCTTCCGCGGAGGTCGAACGCCTGCTCATGGAAACACCCTCCCGCAATATTCCTCTCCGTTCGGATCCTGGTGCGCTGGCTGTCCCCGATCCACTGCAGGTCCGTTTCGAGAAGGCTTCCACCCTGCGAATCCCTGCACTCCAAACCGCTCGTGATCTCGGTCTTCTCGAAGCAAGGTGACGAATCAGGAAGTGACGATGCATCAGGGTCTCATCACGCCGCTTCGTCTCGCGACCATCTTCGGAGGGGTGGCTCTGGCGATCGGCGTACTCTGGCCATTGGGCACGGGCGTGTGGTTGCTGGCCGACGCTTCGGCGGACTCGATGCCCCAACCCGCTGCCGTGGGGGTGGTGGGTCGGACCTTGGGGTGGTCGGTCAGTGTGTCGCTGCTTGCCTTGATCCCCGGACTTCCTGCCGGTCACGTTCTCGGGCGAATGCTCGCGCACCGAACCGCCAGTTGGTGGGGGTGCGCCCTCACCTTGCTTCCGCTCTGTCTGCCCGGGTACGCGGTGTTCTGGTGCTGGTGGCAGTGCTTTGGACCGGAGTCCTCACTGGGTGCCTGGGCGATCAAGGCCCAGCAGATCGAATCGATGCGGCAGGGGATTCTGGCGCTTGCGCTGGTGAGCTGGTGTTGGCCGCTGATTGCCTGGCCGGTCGCCCTGAGCCGAGTCTGGGGTGGTTCGACCACCTCCACTCTGGCCGCCCTTGATGGCGCACCTGCTGGGCAGCGTCTGCTGCTCTGGTTTCGTGGAATCCTCCCCGCTGTGGTACTGGGAGTGGTGCTTGCTGGCGTGCTCGTCGCCACCGCCACGGTTTCATTTGATTTGGCCCAAGTGTCTACTCTGGCCTTTGAACTTCGCGCACTGGATGCACTGGGCGCGACTCCGGCTCAGCTGATCTGGTACTCGGGCCCCTCGTTTCTGGTGGCGATCTTGTGCACAAGCGCAGTACTCGTCGGACTCTTCACGGTGCATGCTCGCACCCATCCGGCACTCTCCCGTCGACTGGTCTTTTCTGGTTCAAGGATCGGTCATGGCGGGGTCTGGTTGCTGCTTCTGGTGTGTGCTGGAACCGTTCTGCCAGTCCTGCTTGCCTTGATCCGGATCGGGAGACCCGATCTCGTCCTCTTCTGGACGCTCTACGGACCCGCGGTCGTGCGCACGCTTGGTGGCGCACTCACTGATGGAGTGGTCTGTGGACTGATTGCCGGACTTCTCTACATCCAGTGGGCGCTCGGGGGGCGAGGAATCCGAGTACTGGCAGTGCTGATGACTGCCGGATGGCTGCTCGTGGGTCGTCTTCCCTCGGCAACCCTTGCGGCGATGGTGACGGGTAGTTTGAACTCCTCCTCGCTGGGACCGTGGCTGTACGATTCCGGTTTCGCGCTGTTGCTTGCGGAGGTGATCAACCTGGCGGGTCTGGGGTGTTTGATTGCGCTGATTGTGGCTGGTGCGGAACCCGCCACCCGTCGTCGTGTGCGCAGCCTGGATCCACCGCGCCTTGCCGCGATCCTCCCTGGTTTGACCGCCACGGTGCTGCTGGCAGGCGTGGTCACGGCAGTCTTTTCCCTGGGTGAACTGGTCCTGGCAACTCGACTGGGCGTACCCGGTCGTGAGCGCCTGGCGATGAGTCTGCTCAATGCAATGCACTACCAACGGCCGGATACGGTGATGATCGGACTCCTGGTGCTGATTGGTGCCGGAGCCGGGGTCGCACTTCTTCTGGGACGGTTCCTATCCGGACGTCTGGTGGGAGTGCTGACACTGGCAGTCCTGTGCGTGGGGCCTCTTTCGCTGGTCCCCGGGTGCTCTGAGGCACCTTCCGGAACCGAACTTGGCACCTCCAGTCCCGGCGCCGAGGTACCACATGAGCTGGTCTTCGGAGCGCCGGGGGCGGCTGCGGGACTGTTCAGAACACCACGTGGGCTCGCGGTGGATCAGCGCGATGGGTCGATCTACGTGGTCGACAAGACCGCACGTATCCAGCATTTCACCTCCGAGGGCACTTTCATCAACCAGTGGTCGATGCCCGATGCACGACTGGGAAAGCCAGTTGGAATCAGTGTGGCCCCGGATGGCCGCGTCTTCGTCCCCGATACCCACTACCACCGGATCCTGGTCTTCGACGATCAGGGCAATGAACTGAATCGGTTTGGGCACTTTGGAACCGGTCCGGGTGAATTCGTCTATCCCACCGACGTGGTCTTCGGTCCGGAAGGAGAATTCTACGTCTCCGAATACGGCACCAACGATCGCATTCAGGTCTTTGATGGGGAAGGGCGGTTCCTGCGCACCTTCGGTACCAGCGGGCGGGAGGTGGGGCAGTTCACCCGCCCGCAGGCGATGGTGTTCTCGTCCGACCACTCCGAGCTGTTCATCGCGGATTCCTGCAACCACCGGGTGGTGGTGGTGGACCAATTCGGTCAGTGGCTCAGAGTGCTGGGGGGGCCGGGCCGGGAGGTCGGACGCTTCTGCTACCCCTACGGTCTGGACCTGCTTCCCGATGGTTCGCTCCTGATCTGCGAATATGGCTCCGGCCGACTCCAGCGCATGGATACCCAGACGGGGGCGGTTCTCGAGGTCTACGGGAGTCCTGGCTTCAGGAAAGGTAGACTGAGGGAACCTTGGGCGGTCACGGCCCACGATGGTCGGATCCTCGTGCTTGATTCCGGGAACGCCCGGGTTCAGGTCGGTCCGCTTCCTTGACTCGAATTCTTCTTTCGGATTACAGATGCCAGATGCCTCGCCCATCCAATTTGAACAACCCGGCTGGTTGATCCTGCTTCTGGTGTTGCTGCCGATCTGGTTCATCAGCTACGTACATGCTGGCAGCCTCTCCTCAACCCGACGGTATGCCTCACTCATCTTCCGTTCGATCGTGGTGCTTCTGCTGACGATGGCCCTTGCCCGACCGACTCTGGTCAAGCGAGGGGACGCGATCACCGTGACCGTGATTTCCGATGTCAGCCGGTCGATCCCTCTTTCCGAACGGGTGCGTGCCGCGGGACTCGTGCAAGCCCTGGTCGGGGCGAAGACGAATGCGGATGATCAACTGGCTGCGGTCACCTTCGCCGCGGAGGCACGGCCCTCCGCCAAGCCAGATGCACAGACCATCGTCGATCTCGATGCGTACGACGGTGACACCGATGCCAGTGATCTTTCGGCGGGTATCGAACAGGCCCTGTCACTCATTCCCGCCGATACCTCCAATCGTCTTCTGCTGATCTCCGACGGAAACCAGACGCGGGGCTCTGCACTTGAAGTGGTTGAAATCGCACGGGCAAATCGAATTCCCATCGACGTGGTGCCCATTCGATATGCCTCCGAGAACGAGGTGCTCGTCGATCAGGTCAAGGTCCCCAGTCGTGCGCGTCTGGGGCAGACCGTCGATCTGAAGGTCTTTCTCCGTTCTCAGAAGACCAACACCGGGTTTCTGACCGTCAGTCAGAACGGTATCCCAGTCATTCTTGATCCCACAACCGGGGCGAGTTCGATCAAGATTGAATTGCCCGCCGGGCCGACCGTGCTGAGCTTCCCGGTGAGTCTTGATCGAGGGGGTGCGCACCAGTTCGAGGCACTCTTCGAACCATTGAGTCCCGAAACCGACGGACTGCTCGAGAACAACCGTGGCAACGGGGTGGTCTTTGTTTCCGGTGAAGGTCGTCTGCTTTTCATCGAAGGATCGCCAGATGCATCCGCACCTCTTCGCAATGCGCTCGGACAGGGGGGGATTCGATCCGATCTGCTCACCCCGGAGGCACTTGATCAGGGGGTTTCGTTGCTGAATGGCTACGACGCGGTGATTCTCTGCAATCTGCCACGGTGGTCGATTTCAAATGCGGCCGATTCCGCACTGCGGTCCTACGTTCATGACCTGGGTGGTGGACTGATGATGGTCGGTGGTGACCAGGGCTTCGGGGCAGGGGGCTGGATTGACTCGCAGACTGCAGAGGTCCTTCCGGTCCGGCTGGACCCACCACAACAACGACAGATGGTCCGCGGCGCACTTGCCCTCATCATTCATTCCACCGAGCTTCCGCGGGCAAACTACTGGGCTCAGCAGACCGCGATCGCTGCGATCGACGCTCTGACCAGTCTGGATTACATCGGAATCATCACCTACAACTTTAACGCACCCGGCCCTTCGATCAACGGTGCCAGCTGGGCGTTGCCCATGCAAGAGGCGGGAAACAAGGTCCAGGCGATCGCTGCGGCCAAGTCGATGCTGGTCGGAGACATGCCTGATTTCAGTGCCTCGCTGGAACTGGCGTACGAGGGGCTCGCTCCGCTCAACGCCGGACAGAAACACATGGTGATCATCAGTGACGGTGATCCGGCCGCGCCCAGCAGTGAATTGATCAATAAATTCGTCGATGACAAGATCACCATCACCACCATCATGTATGCGGGCCATGGCACCTTTCTGCATCGCCAGTCGATGCGCGCCATCGCAGGAATGACCGGTGGAACCTTCTACTTCGAGCCGCCTTCCTCGAATCTGCCGAAGATCTTCACCAAGGAAGCCTCCGTCGTCTCTCGTTCATTGATCAATGAAGGCCTCTTCTCGCCCCAGGTCAACGCTTCGCTCTCCGGTCCGATCAAGGCGGTTGGATCCGTACCCGATGTGCGGGGTTTCGTGCTCACCGTCGATCGGGAAGGTGACCGCGCTCAAACTCCGATCGTCGTTCAGACGGAGGAATCCAGGGATCCGCTCTTTGCGTATTGGAACTATGGATTGGGTAAGTCGATCGCGTTCACCAGTGACCTCTCTGCTCTTTGGTGTGCCAATTGGGTCTCCTGGGACGGTTTTCAGAGCATGTGGGAACAGGCGATCCGCTGGTTGATGCGCCCTGCCTCACCATCGAACGTCCTGCTCAAGACTCGAATTGAGGGTGAGACCGCGGTGGTGGAAGTGGATGCCACCAACGAGGATGCCGGGTTCATCAACTTCCTCCAGACCGATTCTCGCGTGCTTGATCCCAAGGGAGTCGTGCGCCCTTTGAAACTCGAACAGGTGGGACCCGGTCGATACCGCGGCGAGTTCACCACCGATCTCGCCGGTGCTTACCTGGTGAACGTCGGATTCCCCACCGTTTCCACCACCGGTGAAACGGAACTGCGAAGTGTGCAGGGTGCAGTTTCACTCCCGTACTCCAAGGAGTTTCTTGCGGTTCAGGACAACGCAGCCTTGCTCAAGACAATCGCCGAACGCACCGGAGGCCGGGTCATTGAACTTGATACAGTCCCCGAATCGATCGATCTCTTCGAGAAGACATCGCTGGAGGTTCCTCTGGCCCCTCGACGTATCTGGGACCTGTTGGCGATCATTGCGGTCGCCTTGTTCGTCGTGGACGTGGCGATTCGGCGACTGTCGCTGGACACCCGAACCGCTCGAGCGGCAATGGCCCGCAACCTCAAGGCTTCCTCCGGTGGGACGAGTTCTGAAGCCTCGGTCTCCGCCTGGAAGCGGGCTCGAGCCAGCAGCCGGCGCAGCCGCACCAAGAAGACGCCTCCTGAGGTTTCGCGGGCCGAGGACGATGCGGTCGACTCGTCTTCCTCCAGCACGGTGGGTTTCGATGTCGACCAGGAACGGTCGGGTTCCACGGAGGACACCGGTTCGGGATCGACCACCCCGCGCTCGTCAGTTGAGACCGACGAGCAGTCCGGTGAACAGGAGAGCAGCCTCGATCGGCTCAAACGCGCCAAGCGTCGCGCTCTGGATGGAGATCCACCCGAATGAGCACCGATGCCCTGACATCGCTGCTGGAGGATGACGATCCCGTCGCCGCCTGTGGTGCCTTTCGCGAAGCATTCGCGTCGTTGCGTTCAGAGATCGGTCGGGTCCTTGTCGGTCAGGAAGACGTCGTCGAGGAAGTGCTGCTGGCGCTCTTCGCCAACGGTCACGTTCTGCTTGAAGGCGTCCCTGGACTGGGCAAGACGTTGTTGGTCCAGACACTTTCTGAAACGCTGGCACTGGACTTCAAGCGGATCCAGTTCACTCCCGATCTGATGCCTGCGGACATCACCGGCACCAGCATCGTGGTTGAGAACCCCGTGAACGGCCAACGGGAGATCGCGTTCCGAGAAGGACCGATCTTCAGTCAGCTGGTCCTCGCGGATGAGATCAACCGGGCTTCACCCAAGAGTCAGGCGGCCTTGCTGGAGGCGATGCAGGAACGCTCGGTGACCGCGGGGGGCACCACCTACCAGCTTCAACGACCCTTCTTCGTCATGGCCACCCAGAATCCCATCGAGCAGGAGGGGACGTACCCACTTCCCGAAGCTCAGCTGGATCGGTTCATTCTGAAGGTCAATGTGCCCTACGCCCGACGCGACGAGATGAACGAGATCCTTCGGCGAACCACGGCGTCGACGAGCACCCAAGTAAGCACTGTGCTGGATGGAAGTTCGATTCTGGCCGCTCAGGCCCTCGCTCGAAAGGTGATCGTCGCACCGCTGGTCAAGGACTACATCATCCGACTGGTTCTGGCGACCCAGCCCGGAAGCGGCTGCGAACCGATCGACATCACCCGTTTGATCGCCATCGGGGGATCCCCCCGGGCCGCGCAGGCACTGGTGCTCACTTCCAAGGTGCTGGCGATGATCGATGGCCGCTACCACGCCTCGATCGAGGACGTCATTCGCATCGCTCCCGCGGTTCTTCGCCATCGACTGGTGCGGACCTTCGAGGCGGAGACGGATCGACGTTCCGTCGATGAGATCGTGGGCATGCTGATCGACGCACTCCCGGTCGACGACCGGCGTGGAGAAGGCCTGCGGCTGGTACCTGAATCCCTCCGTGGCGAAGGGGGGGCGGCGTGAACAGCTTTGCTCCAGATCCCCCCAAGGTGGTTCGACCGACTCGAGTCGACGACCTCATCGATTCCCGACTCATGGCTCGGTTGCAGCGACTGGACGTGGTGAGTCGGAAGATCTTTTCCGGCAGGATTCAAGGTGAACGACGGTCTCGCAGGCGAGGCATCAGTGTCGAATTCGCGGACTTCCGACCCTATGTTCATGGCGACGACCTGCGTTTTGTGGACTGGAACATCTATGGTCGGCTTGATCGACTCTTCATGAAGATCTTCCTCGAGGAAGAAGACTTGTCGGTGGTGATCGCAGTGGACACCAGTGCATCGATGGACTGGGGGACACCCAACAAGTTTGAATATGCTCGCCGGCTTGCCATGGCGCTTGGGTACATCGGACTCAGCAATCAGAACCGAGTCTCCCTGTGCGCCTTTGGCGGTACCGGCGGTCTGCAGCGCTTGAACAACCTCCGAGGTCGACGACGTACCCGAGAAATGGGGCAGTGGTTGCTGGAGCTCGAATACGGAGGTGAAAGCACCTTCGAGGAGACCATGAAGACCCTGGCGCACTCACGCATGGGTCGAGGAGTCATGATCGTGCTCTCCGACTTCATGTTCAAGGAGGGGTATGAGGCGGGGCTGAGAATGGTCGCTGGTCGAGGATTCGACCTCTTCGTGTCTCAGGTGCTTGCTCCGGAAGAGCTGGACCCCGCCGCGCAGGGCATGGCTGGCGATCTGAGGCTGGTGGACCTCGAGGATGAGGCAGAGACCGAAGTCACCGTCAGTCAGAAGCTTCTGCGCACCTACAAGGACAACCTCAATCGCTACTGCGGTGCGCTGCGTGAATACTGCATCCGGCGAGATGTCACGCACATGCTGGTGGACACCTCGACCGACCTCGATGTGCTGCTGATTGAATACTTCCGCAGACGGGGGCTCCTGCGTTGAGCTGGCTCACTCCTCTGACCGGCGTGCTGGTTGCGGCGTTCGTGGTTCCACCACTCTTGCTGCTGTACTTCCTCAAGCTGCGGCGTGTCCGCCGCGAGATCCCCAGCACCATGCTCTGGCGCAGATCGGTCGAAGATGTCCGGGCCAATGCCCCCTTTCAGAGGATTCGATACAGCGTCCTGTTGCTGCTCCAGCTGCTGATCCTCGCGCTGCTCGCACTTGCACTGGCTCAACCTCAATTCGAAGGCACGGGTTCCGAGCACGGACGGACCGTCATCGCCATCGATCATTCCGCTTCCATGAACGCCACTGATTCCCCCGATGGGCGCTCACGGCTCGAACTCGCCAAGGAATCCGCGATCGCCCGGGTGCAGGCGCTGCATGGGGGAGGCATCTTCTCCGGTGGTGATGAGCAGATCATGGTGGTTGCGTTCGCCGACGGTGCGGAAGTGGTCGCACCCTTCACCGATTCGAGTCGGCAGGCGATCGATGCGATTCGTTCGGTCCCACCCACGGACACTCGGACGACGATTAAAAAAGCGATCGAACTTGCCAGGGTCTTCACTACCTCCACTGATCTTGAGTCACTCGGTGAGCTTGGCAGTGGTCAGGACCCCGCGGTGCTCGAAGTCTTCTCAGACGGTCGAATCTCTGACCTGGATGAAGTCGCTCTGCGGACCGGTGAGCAGATCCGCTACACCGTGGTGGGCTCCGCGACCACCGCCAACGTCGGGATCACCCAGATCGCAGCGGAACGACCCTGGAACCGACCGAACATGATGCAGGTCTTCGCGGTGATCGACAACCACGGTACCGAGCCGATCGAGGTCGATGTGGAGCTGAGGGTGGACGGCGCGGCCCGAGCGGTCACCCCGCAGCCGATCACCATCCCCGCTCGAACCGAAGCAACGATTCCAGGGACCACCCTCTCCGGGCGGGAACAGGTGGTGTTCGTTCCTTTCGAGCAGCCACGCGGGGCATTGATCGAGGTGCGTCTGCTTCATGAGGATGACCTGGTCGTCGACAACACCGCACAACTGGTGGTGCCGGCTCCGCGCGCGCTCGATGTCGCCCTGGTCGGTGAGGATTCATTCCTACTGCAAAGTTTGCTGGAAGGAATGCCACTGGAGTCTCTGGACGTCATGACTCCCGCCGTCTATTCGACCCTGATCGATTCGGAGCAGGGGGCGTGGGATGTGGTGCTCTTTGACGGGTGGACTCCGGAGGTACTTCCACGTGGGCAGTTCCTGGTCTTTGGCAGTCTCGAGGGAATCAGCGAGCTCGCACCATTCGGTGCCGCAGAGCGTGCCTTCATTCGCTCTGCGAAGGATGAACATCCGATCTTTCGGTACGTGACCCTTGATGATCTCTTCATCTGGAAGATGCCCAAGGTCACGGTCGACGGAGATGTCGAGATTCTCGCGGAATCGATCGAGGGTCCGACCATGGTGCTGGTCAAACGGCCGGGGATCGAACTGCTCTGGGTCGCCTTCGACATCCTTGACTCCACCTGGTGGCATCAGCGGAGTTTCGCGAATTTCATTCCCAATGCGATCGAGTTCCTTGCTGCCAGTGGGGGGGCATTGGTGGAGAAGTCACTGCTGCCCGGAGAGCCCATCACCATGTCCCTGCCGGTCGGCAGTCGTTCGGTCGAGGTGCTCCGTCCGGATGGGGTGGTCGACGAAGGTTTTCTTGGGACCGATGGTCGCTTCAGCTGGGGGCCGGTTCTGCAGGCAGGGCTCCACGAGGTCTCGTGGAGTGCGCCAGGCGCCTCCAAGCGAAGCAGCGTCGTCGTGGCGGTGAACATGCTCGACGGTCTCGAAGGTCAGATCGATTCGGCGGATGAGTTGAATCTCAGTGTCGAACGGATCACCGGGACCCGCCGTTCCCGATCGGCCCTGGTCTCGGTCTGGCCCTGGTTGCTGGTTGCCGGATTGCTGATCCTGGTCCTGGAGTGGTACGTGTACCACCGTCGGGTGGGTTGACTGCGCAAGCGCGAGTCAGCCGGATTTGCCGTCGCTGATACCGGCTTCGTCCACTCCAAGGAACTCGTGCATATGGCTGTCGTAGGTTTCCTGATCCTCTTCTCGTGAGAGGTCCAGTCTCAATTCGTTGATGACCTTCGTGCCCTGACCGATCCACTCCGTCCAGGTCTCCTGGGCGATGTGTTCCTTGATCCATTCACCGATCGGTCCTCTGAATGGCTGATGTTCCATCTTGGTGCCAGCCTTGCCGGTCCGACCACAGATGAACGCACCACTCTGCTTGAGTTCTTCCGCCCGCTCCGCGACCTCTTCTGAGAGCGCGGGAGGTTCCTTGCCGATCGATCGGAGGGTTTCCGCGATGGCGTCTCGGGGCATCAGGTCCCCCTTGGAGGCAGCTATTTCGTAGCCCTGCTCAAGGATCTGGACCGCCTTGTCCTCCCAGCCAGCCTTGACCATCTCCTGGCCGCACAACTGCCAGGCCTTGGACATGTCAGGGTTGATTCGGATGCACTCTTCAAAGGAGCCAGCGGCCTCGGCGTGCCGACCTCCCTGGGCGTAGGCATTGCCCAGCGAGAAATGGGCCATCTCGTTCTCTGGATCGGCCTTGGCCATGTGTTCGAAGCGTTCAATGCGTTGTTCGAGTTCCGTCTGCTGTTCGCTCATCGTCTGAATCTCCTCTGAAGGGAGTGCATCATAGGCTCCTTGTCACTTCCCGTGTGGCGCCGGAAGCAGGTACCCTCATGGTCATGAAAATGGCAAACTCAGCCCTTAAGACCGATCTCGGAGGCATTGAACTCGCTTCCCCGATCGTCCTTGCGGCGGGTACCTGCGGCTACGTCGACGAACTGTCCGTGGCTCTGGACCTCTCCCGCATTGGCGCGGTCACCACCAAGTCCATCACGCCCGAAGCTCGCTCGGGCAACGCGCCCATGCGGGTACTTGATGTGAAGGCCGGGATGATCAATGCCGTGGGGCTGGCCAACATGGGAGTCGAAGCATTCGTTCGTGAAAAGACCGCTGTGATCGAGCAGGTTCCGACGGTGGTGATCGGTTCCATCGCTGGTTTCAGCATCGATGACTACGTCGGAGTCGCTTCGCGATTTGCCAAGATCGATTCCATTCCGATCATCGAGATGAACGTGTCCTGCCCGAATTGCAACGACGGTCGACTCGCTACCGCAAACCCATCGGTACTTGCCGAGCACGTCCGAGCGGTTCGTGAAGTGCTGGTTCACCAGAAGCTGTTCGTCAAGCTGCCTCCGAGCACTGATGGACTGCTGCCCCTTGCGGCGGCCGCGATCGAGTCTGGAGCGGATGGGCTGACGATGGTCAACACCCTGGAAGTTCTTTCCATAGACGTACAGACTCGCCGAAGCGTGCTGGGGCGTTCCCGAAAAGGGATGAGCGGTCCCGCAATCCATCCCCTGGCCGTTCGCCTCGTCAGCGACGTGCATCGCGCAGTTGCCGCCGATGCCGGGATTCCGATCATCGGTCTGGGCGGCGTGCTTGACTGGCGGGATGCCGCGGAGATGATCCTTGCCGGTGCCAGTGCGGTGGGGGTGGGAACCGGCCTGTTCGTGGATCCCTCCTCCCCGAAGCGGATCACCAAAGGGCTCACCAAATGGGTGAAGTCGCAGGGGTGTGCTTCGATTCGTGAACTCGTCGGCGCCCACACAACAGGAGAGTGACCTTGGACGAAACTCAGAGAACACACTTTGATGCCCTCGTGGAACAACAGGTGGCGACACTGCCCTACACCATCCAACTCCTGCTTCAAGAGACTCCGCTGCTGGTGGAGGATCGCCCCTCCCCGGAGCTGCTCGATCAGTTGGGTCTCAAGGCGGCGGAGTCGAGTGAGTTGTGCGGAGTGTTCTCTGGAATCGGGTTGACCGAGCGTTCGGTCGAGGATTCGATGGTGGAACCCCAGACGATCACGATTTTCCGCGAGGGACTGTGCGCACTGGTCGATTCACGCTCGGATTCCAAGCAATCACGTGACGAACAGCTCGCTCAGGAGATCAGAATCACCATCCTGCACGAGGTGGGACATCATTTCGGACTGGATGAAGATGATCTCGAAGCTCTGGGCTTCGGTTGATCAGTTACGGGCGGGGACGCCAGGGTGCGCAATTCACTTCGCGAGGGCGGTCTTGAGCTCTTCGGCAATGAAGAGGATGCGCTGACACCCCACGCACTGCACGAGGTGGTCGGTGTTGTTGGTGAGCAGGACCACCGTGTTGAAGGGCAGTTCCATGTTGCACTCACCACAGACGTATTCTCGGTGCTTGCGGTTGACTTCAAGTACCTCGGCCATCGTCTCGCCGTCGTTCATGTTGGCCGTGTAGTTGAACACTTCCAGGGCCTTGTCCGGAAGCATTGCGGCCGCGACTTCGCGTTCTCGTTCGAGTTCCTCGAGTCGATCGCTCACGTCATGCGTGCGCTGATCGAGGTCTTCCTTGGCCTTGGCCTGCAGGGTCTGTCGCTCGTTTCGTTTTTCGGCGATCGATCCCACGGAGGATCGGAGGACTTCGATCTCCTCCATCGCCTCCAGAGCTATGGTGTCCTGTTCGTCGACCTTTTCCTTCAGGGACTTCATCTCGTCCTGAACTGCCGAGTACTGCTTGCTCGTGGTGCAGGAATTCAGTTCATCTCGAAGCTTGTCGACTCGGGCCTGAATCGTGTCTCGTTCGGTTTCAAGATTGCCCAGCGACGCCTCCGACTGTCGGAGTCGAAGTTCTGCTTCCTGGTGTTCGGTGGTGAGTTCGGCGAGTTGTCGTACTTGAGCCTTGAGGTACCGCTCGGAATTCTCGACCCGGGTCCGAAGTCCTCTGACTTGGCTGTCTACTCGGTAAAGCGTCTGTAGCTGATCGGTCAAGCCCATTCCGGCCTCCAGATTAGGTAAGCGTCTCATCGTAGCAGAGCCCAGCACCCTTTTGTCCGGTGTTCCCCATTCTTTTCTGATCTCGCATGGCCTGCTCAGCCAAGCATGAGCCAGGCCAGAGGCCCGGTGAGCAACAGGCTGTCGAGGGTGTCGACCAATCCGCCGAGTCCGGGAAGAATTCGACTTGAGTCCTTGATCGCAGCATCTCGTTTGATGGCACTGGCGATCAAATCACCCAGCAATCCCACCCAGGCGGCAAGGAAGCCGAACGCCACGCCGGTTCCAATACTCACCGAAGAGCCAACCCCTTGGATATCCTGTCCCGCCCACGCCAGCAGTCCCCCCGAGACCATGGCAAACACGATCCCGCCCAGAAGCCCTTCCCAGGTCTTCTTTGGACTCAGCCATGGGATCAACCGGGTTCGACCGATCGAGCACCCCACGGTGTACGCCCCGATATCGCCCATCTTCACGGTCAGGATTGCACCCATGATCATCCAGGCGCTGGCATCCTGCCGGAGCATGAGCCAGAACCCCATGAACCCACCACCGTAGAGCACTGCGAACAGTGTTCCAGCCACTTCAGTGACCACGCCCTGGGTACGACGTCCGATGCATGCATCAATGAACGCCACCGCAAAGACTCCGGCCAGGACCAGGCCTGGAAGTTGATTGATCAATCGTGACTCTTCGTAGCCCGGTGCGGCGGACAACCACATCGTGAAGCAGAGCAGGCTCGCTCCCACGGCGGAAATCCAGCCGGACGCTCGGCTGTCCAGACGTCTGAGAATCGTCGTCAGCTCCAGGGCCAGCAGCGGTACCGCCACCAGGCAGCAGACGATCATCAGCAGGACACCTCGAGCCAGGAAGGACTGACCTCCGGTGGCCGACTGGTCGACTGTGGCCAGAATGATCAGCAGGAGTACGAGCAGGCTGCCGGTGATGAGTCGATGCTTGAGCACGGGATTCCGAATCAGGAATAGGTGGGAAGGGCGGTGTCGACTTCGAGTGCCCACTGGTGGATGCCACCGGCCATCGAACGAACCGATTCGAAACCAGCCTCTCGAAGTGCGGCGACCACTGCAAGCGAGCGTACTCCATGGTGGCAGTACACGATCATTTCCGAGACATCTTCTCTTCGAAAGAGGCTCTCAAGGTTGGCTGAAAGTGCATCCTGGGGAATATGCAGAGAGTCCTCGATTCGGACCAGCTCCCGCTCAGCGTCCGTGCGACAGTCGATGAGCAGAAGGTCTTCATTCGCCTGGATTCGCTCATGGATCTCCGCGGGTGTGCATTCCCAGTCGGGATTGATTCGTTGTGCTTCACTCATCGTTCACCTCTTCGTCGTCATTGGTGTTCACTGGGCGCTCGACCCAGTTCCAGGGCAGTGGCGTACGTTCTTCCGGAAGCAGCTCAATCGTCTCCGCCTCGGGAGCACCCAGGACCACCACCCAGGGTGGCGTCAGAATGCCGCGAACCGGAAAGATCAGGATGTTTCCCGCAGCGACCAGTGGTGCCAGAGCGGCATTGAGTGCCTCGGCGCCGTCGTTTGCATCAGTGTCCAACGCAGTCGAACGATTCGGCCAAACCAGAGAGCTCGATCCAAGACTTGAAATCACCGGCTGGGCTGAACCGTAGGAGGGCGTGTGTTCGACCTGAGCTTGATCGATTTCCAGCACCTGGATGGTCCATTCTCGGCGGTCCAGCGGTACGACCTCGCCCTCTGGTCGCCCTGCGAGTGGGGTTGCGCTGGGGTTGTTCTCCAGCGCCGGGAGGGCCTGATTACCGCCATACAGGCCATTCTGCTGGTTGAGATGGCCATGGCAGCCCGCCTGAAGGAGGCAGGTGGTCAGCAGAGTGGGGAAAAGCAGGCCGAAACCGAGGTGCATGCTTCTATGGTAGTGCATCCTGCAGTCGCCATCGCGCTTTGATGTGATTGAGGCGTTAAACTCCGCCCCCCTCATCCGATCCGTTGTCCCTCCCCAGGAACCTTCACGCATGAGCAGAATCCAACGACTCCACGCCGCGCATTCATGGCTCCCACGAGTCATGGGTTTGATCGGTTTGCTTGGTTTCTGTGGTGTGGGGTGCGAGTCGATGCTCCAGCTGGAGGAACTGCCACCCGAGTACCCCGCCCATGATGTGGCGGAGGTCTCCAATCATTTCGGTGGTACCCACTACCGAACGATCGTGCTCGGACGATTGTGGTACCAGACCTTTGGAAGTGAACTGCTGGTACTCGACACCCTCAACGGAAACGTCATCTCCCGCACCGAACCACTGCCTTTCGGCACCAGCGGCGCGTTGGTGGACATGGTGATCCACGGCAAGAGGCTCTACGTGGTGTCCGAACGAGATGCGGTCATCGAGTTTGAACTTGATGACCAACAGCGTCCCCGGCAGCGACAGATTCGACCCAGTCGTGATCTTGGCATCCAGCCTCTGTCGGTCTCCGTGATCGGAGATGAGGTCTGGATCTCCGGTATAGGGGGGGCGGTGACCTGGGACAGCACGCAGCCGCCGGCCGATCTGGGTTTTTCTTCCGACAGTACCTGGGGTCGAGTGGTGAGCAGCATGCATGGCCCGGTGGCTTCGCTCGGACGCCGGATCCACAGCGTGGTCGACGGGGCCTTTCTTGGCGCCGCGTCTCGGTTGGAGTTGCTCCCCGAGGATTCGGGCGTCGATGGCGGTTTGCTCTTTGCCCTGCAGGGGTCCAATGGTGCCAGCGTGGGGGTGATGGGTCCGAATCTCCGTGAGATTTCGGGATTCGTGATGAAGGGCACGGTGCGTGGGATGCGCTTCACGGATGGTCGAGTCTGGTTCTTCAGCGACACCGAAATCGCCACCGCGGAGCTGATGCCGGACGGCTCCCTGGATCAAGTGAGCTGGATACCGGTCAAGGGAGTTCGCGATCTTGATGGGGCTGGTCCCAACTACCTGGCGGTGGGAGGCACCTTTGGTCGTGCGCTCTATCGCTTTGAGGACGACTCTTCGGGAGAGGGAGACGCCTTTCTCTCGGTGACCCGCGAGGCGGGCAAACTGAACGCCGCCATCGACGACGGTCGCCGGGTACTCACGGGCTCCAACGAGGGGGTCTGGATCTACACCATCGGTGATTCGATCGAACTGGTCGACCGACCTCTCACCCGGGATACCGCGGCTTCGGATTTCGGCAATGCCAATTGGGGTGACGTGCGGATCCTAGATGACAAGCGGTCGGTGGTGATTCACCTCGAGGACGGTGACCACGAATGGAGTGCTCCGGATGACGTGCTGATCACCACGGTGGTGGTGATGGGCCGCCGGATCTGGATTGGACACGAACTCGGTGCAACCCTGATCCGGATCAATGGGCCGGAAGATGCGAAGGACTGGGCGTATTTTTCACTTTCGCCACCGCCACGAATCGATCCGGCGGATCCCTTGCGCATCACCAGCGGTGTTTCCCATCTGCTCCCGGTCCGGGTTGGTGACGAGGTGGTCTGGATCAGCCCCAATGGTGGCATCGGAGTCGCCAAGGCGGTTCGTCGTCCGGCCCCGGAGTGGAAGCGCTGATTCAGACGGATGCGTTCAAGCAGTACTTGCGGCAGATCAGATCGTCTGCACAGCCGGCCCCTCGGGCCTTGCATGATCGCCTTCCGTGAAAGATGAACAGGTGACTCAAGAGGCACCAGCTTGGTCGGGGGAAGAGTGCCATCAGATCGCGTTCCACCTTTTCAGGTGCTTCGTGATGGGTCAGTTCGAATCGACGTGCAATGCGGCCCACATGGGTATCGACCACCACACCTCGGTTGATCCCGTAGGCGTTGCCCAGCACCACGTTGGCGGTCTTTCGGGCGACCCCGCGAAGTGCGAGCAGTTCGTCCATGGTGCGGGGGACCTGTCCTTCGTGCTCCTGATCGAGCCGCTGCATAGTGGCGTGGACCGCCTTGGCCTTGTTGCGCCAGAAGTTCAGGGTCTTCACGTAGGGTTCCACGTCCTGTGGTGTGGTTCCAAGGTAGTCCTTTGGGGTCGGAAAACGCTTGAAGAGTTCGGGTGTCGCCTTGTTGACCCCAACGTCCGTGGCCTGGGCGGAGAGGATCGTGGCCACCAGCAGTTCGTGGGGGTTCGTGAAGTTGAGCTCACATCGAGCATCCGGATAGCGACGCCGAAGGGCGGCCAGGATGCGGCTGGCCCGTTTGGTTTCCGCGTCGGTCTTGCTCGGAAGCGCGAATTCCTTCTTGCTTCTGGGTCCACCCACCGGAGGCATCTGCTGGTTGTTCATGAAGACCGGCCGGAACGAGGTCTTGGAGAAGCCACCGCGTTCGCGCCGGCGGTGGCCACCACCGCCCCCAGCAGCAGCAACAGTCGGATTGAGTACAGACTTTCGGCCAGGGTGTGGTCTTCGTCGAAGCGTGCTCTCGCGGCCTCGGAGGCCGGTCGGTCCATGGATGCGGCCGCACTGCGATACGTCTCAAGTTCATGTGCCATGCGCGGCCCCATGACCGCATTGTGGTAGATCACCAGGCCCAGCGCAGCCACCAGCAGCGGAAGCCGAAATGCCTGGGCCCAGCCGGAGCTCATTCTCAGGGGTCTGAATTCAATCAGGCAGAGCACCACCGCCAGTGGTGCGAGTATCCACTGGGCGAGGGACGTCAGGCGAAACAGCGGATCGGTCACCAGGCCAGCGGCCAGCCGACTCATTCCCGTCGGATCATCGGCGAAGTACGCCTGGTACTTTGGGATCGTTGCGCCCTCCTGCTCCAGCACTTTGAAGGCAGTCATTCCGGTCAATCCGGGTGCCACCACCAGTGCGATCCAGCAGGTCAGGGTCAGCCAGAAGAGGGCATGTATGATCACTCGCATGCAGTGATTCTACGAGTTCTGCCGGCAGCGTACACTTGGTGAACCATGGAACCGTCCATCACCACCAGCGCCCTGCATTCGGAACCTCGCCTTGGCCTGGAATTAGCCTCCCGCCTCGGATTTCGCAGCGTGACCCTTTCCGCCGCACAGCCGGGACTGCGTCCTCGTGAGCTCGATCGTTCTGCACGACGGGGCCTCCTTGCCGAACTTCGGCGACTGGAGCTCGAGTGTTCGTCAATCGACCTGTTCATCCCACCCGAGCATTTCACCTCGACCGAGACGATTGAACGTGCTCTGGATGCCGTCCGCGGAGCACTGGATCTGGCCACGGATCTGGGCGCCCGGTCGCTCTTTCTTCGTCTGCCCAGTGAATCGCTCGAGGATGCCATGCTTGAATCCACCGAAGAACTCAACCGGCTCGCCGAGAGTCGGGTGGTGCGCCTTCTGGACGTGGGGCTCTCGGGCCGTGCGTTGCGTTCCCTGGAATCTGCTCAGCCAATCGCCATCGGAATTGGTCTCGACACCGCTTCCTGGCTCGCTGATCAGCGGGATCCCCTGGAGGGGCTCATCACTCACGGAGCGATGGTGGGGGGGTTGCGACTGGTGGACCTTGATGAGACAGGCTCCCGTACCGCACCGGTCGCCGGGGGGCGAATCGATCTGGACTCGCTGCGACGGG
The DNA here is from genome assembly GCA_002171655.1 of Planctomycetes bacterium TMED75. Classification (GTDB taxonomy): domain Bacteria; phylum Planctomycetota; class Phycisphaerae; order Phycisphaerales; family SM1A02; genus UBA8087. The sequence continues at coordinate 3,163 of NHEC01000040.1, read as the reverse complement.
CGCTCACGCTTGAAGTCCAGCCGCGTTCGGTCGTGCTGGATGCCCGCGGATGGGCGGATCCGCTTTCTGACTCGGCCCGTTCTCTCGCACTCTGGCGGGCAGAAACGGGAATCTGACGCGAATCAGCTTGCGTGGATATCCTTACCCCACATGCAGGTCATAGGACACGGTATCGATCTCGTCGATGTAGAACGCATCGAGGACATGCTGGAGCGACACGGAACTCGCTTCATCGAGCGCTGCTTCACCGTACGTGAGCAGATGTACTGTGAGTCAAGCCCCGGGAGTCGATCCCAACGCTACGCCGCTCGGTTCGCCGCCAAGGAAGCGGTTTTCAAGGCCCTCGGAACCGGCTTGGTCGAAGGCATGGCGTTCAGTCAGATCGAGGTGGTGCGTGAACCCGATGGGCGGCCCTGGATCCAGCTGCAGGGCCGAGTGTCGGAAGTGGCCTCCAATCTGGGAATCACTCAGTGGCAGGTGAGCCTTTCGCACATCGCGACCCACGCCACCGCAAGCGCGATCGCTCAGGGGGCACCGCCTGCCTGATAGGATGCCTGCATGCGACGTGGTAATCGTCCAACTCTCTACGAACTGATGTCCACCCGTGATGAGGAGATCCCGTCGGTTCCCTCTCCGGTCGAAGGCAGTTCGCGCACGTTACGGATTCCCGTAGGCTTTCTGCTGATCGCCGGGGCCGCCGTGGTGGTGTTGTTGATCGGGGCGTATGGACTCGGGTTTCATCGTGGAGGTGAATCAGTTCGGGCCATGGAGGACCTGGATCGCCGGGATGCCTTGGAGCGCCAGGTCAGAATGAACACGATCAGTGAAGTCGATGAGCCGGGGGGCGGAAGTTCCCGGCCACAGGTTTCCAATGAAGAAGCGGGTGGCGTGGTTTCGGGAGCGAATCCCAGCTCGGTCCCGGCGTCAGCGGTCTTTGCAGATCCGCGGATCCCCGGCCTCAACTACTACGTCATCGACCACCCCAGTCGTGGGAAGGTCGATGAACTGGTGGAATTCTGTCGCCAATACGGATTGGATGCCCACCAGACCCTCACCCCCAAGGGCAGCCCGAAGGTCTTCGTGCTCCCCGGGTATGCTCGTGGCGAACGGGATCAGGAACGGTTTGTCCAGCTCCGGGAGCGCATCCAGCAGGTCGGGGTTCAGTGGGACCGGCAAGATCCGGGTCAAAATTCGGATTTTTCGACCCACTACGCTGAGAAGTACCGTCCCAGCCCCTCTGGAGGTTGAACATAGGGGTGGCTCCTGCCATACTGTGGGACTCCTCCAAGTACACCACTGGGAAGCAGGTCCCCTATGAGCCTCCACACGAGTTTGAAAACCAAGTCCGGTGCCCTTCGACAGCATCGAAACGTCCTCACCCGTGCGGAGCGCATTGCTTCGTTGTCCGAAGTCGAGCACTTCGACAAGGACTCGGACTCTCCACTTGGTCTCGTCAAGGTCGGACACCGTAAACCCAAGGTCAAGAAGAAGGTCAAGAAGGTCGAGTCCGACGACTCCTGATTCTTTTCGCGGTCCACCAAACCGCACCCCAGCCCTTCGATGTCCCACCGAAGCTCTTCCAACGATCTGGACTTCTCGAAACTCGCCTCCGAGCGAGCACTTTCCATAGACGCCTCCGGCATACGCCGGATGTTCGAGCTTGCTTCGAAGGTCGAGAATCCCATCAACCTCTCGATCGGTCAGCCAGATTTTCCGGTACCCCGTCCGATCAAGGATGCAGTGATCCAGGCGATCGAGGACGATCGCAATGGATACACCGTCACCAAGGGTGATGCGCACGTACTGCAGTTCTGCGAGGCGCACCTTCAGCAGAACGTCGGCTGGTCGTTCGCGGACGGTCGGCTCGACATGATGATGACATCAGGAACCTCCGGGGGGCTCGTCTTGGCGGCTCTCTCGACACTGGAGAGTGGTGATGAACTCATCATCCCCGATCCCTGGTTCGTGCTCTACCCGAAGCTTGGGGCATTGACCGGTGCCACCGTGGTGCCCTGCAACACGTATCCTGATTTTCGGCTCACCGCGGAGCGCGTCGAGTCGCTGATCACCGAACGCACCAAGGCCGTCCTTCTGGCAAGTCCGGGAAACCCCACGGGGGTCGTGCTTTCGGAATCTGAAGTGCGCAAGCTGGTCGACCTCTGCCGGGATCGTGGCTTGCTCCTGATCTCCGACGAGATCTACGACGAATTCACCTTTGCCGACCACCTCGTGAATGGTCTCTGTCCCTCCCCAGCTCATTTCTGGGATCAGGTCCTGCTCATTCGAGGGCTCGGCAAGACCTACGGGTGCACGGGCTGGCGCTTGGGCTATGCGGCGGGACCAAGTGCGCTCATCGCGCAGATGGCCAAGCTGCAACAGTTCACCTACGTCTGCGCCCCGTCGATGGCGCAGCATGCTTTCGAAGCGATGGGCAAGGTGTCCATCGCGCATGAAGTAGATCGCTACGCCGCGCGTCGGGATCTGATCATGCAACGTCTGAGCGGCCTGGCCGTTGTCTCACGTCCTGGCGGAGCCTTCTACGCCTTCATAGAAGTGCCAGAGCACCTGGGCATGACCGGCACACAGTTTGCCGAAGCCGCTTTACAACACGGGCTCCTGGTCGTCCCAGGAGCCGTGTTCAGTGACCGTGATACCCACTTCAGAATTTCGTTCGCCGTCCCCGACGAAGTACTCCAGAAGGGCTTGTCAGTCCTGGAGCATCTGCTGCAGTCCGAGTGATCGCCCCTTGGGGGTCACCTCGGGTCGTCCACAGAGAGGCTTATTTCTTTTCGCCGTCTGCATTACCTGAGATGCCGGCGGGGGAGGCTGCCTGGGGGTTGTCGTACATCTTGCCTGCTTCGACTGGGTTCTTTCGAGGTCCGGGGCCTTGTTCGCAGCCACTCATGGCGGTGCCCAGGGCAAGCAGTGCGGTGGTTCCAAGGAGGTAGAGAGAGGCTCGCTTCATGTGTATGTCCCTTTGTTTCTTTCGGTGCTGTGTGAAGTACGAAATCACATCTGACTGTGCGTTCGAATGATCTCTGGGTGCATTGGACTCTGAATCAGACCCCTTCGTCAAGGTCTTCGCAGGTGCCGCGCCTCCGGTTCACATCCACTTCTCGCCGGAAGCGGATTGACCGTTTTCTGCCAGAAAAAAAACCCCGTT
>NHEC01000039.1 GCA_002171655.1 Planctomycetes bacterium TMED75 | reverse complement strand
GGTCGGGGCGGTTTTCTTGTCGGGCCTGGCTCAGAATCCGGCTGCCTGACCTTCCTTCCGAGGGTCGGAAGCTGGGTCGAAGCCTTCGGGTTCCACGCGGATCGCCTGGACCACCGCCACGGATCGCGGCTCGGGTTCCATCGTCTGGCCGTTGGCCTCGAGGGCCGTGCGCCAGGGGCCGGGCTCCGGGCGTGCTTCGTGGCGGACCTGGTCTGGCATCCACTGGTGGTGGACACGAGGACGCGCCACGGCAGCGGTTGCGTCGAGGCCCTGGTAGCGCAGGCCCAGCAGCACCTGGAGGGTCGCACTGATGATGCGGGGTCCGCCTGAGGCGCCGGCCAGGGCAGTGACTCTTCCGTCGGGGTTGACGAGGATCGTGGGACTCATGCTCGAGAGCGGGCGCTTGCCCGGCTGCGGCAGATTCCAGTCGGACTGGGTGAGCCCGTAGAGGTTCTGCTCGCCCTGGATCGTGGTGAAGTCGTCCATCTCGTTGTTGAGGACCACGCCACTTTCTGGATCTCCGACCAGCGAACCGAAGGTGCTGTTGATCGTCGAAGTCCACGCCACCGCGGTGCGAGACCGATCGATCACGCACAAGTGGCTGGTGCCCTTGTCCTCTGGCAGTTGCGTTGCACCACCGATCTGCTCCGCGGGACGTGCCTGCGTTGCATCAACTTCTTCCGCCAGTCGATCGACCAGGGTTTCTTCGAGCAGTTGCTCGGTGGGAACCGGGGCGAAGTCAGGGTCAGCGAGGTATCGCGCACGCAACGCAAAGGCGTGTTTCATGGATTCGATCAGAAGGTGCGTGGCCTCCGGGGAGTCAAGATCCGGCCATCCTGCGGTGCGCAGAAGCTGCTCCTGCATTCCCAGGATCTGCGCGATTGCGATCCCGCCGCTCGAGGGGGGGGGCATGGTGATGATCGTCTCACCGAGGAAGCGATCCTCGACCACCAGCGGCGGGGGGGTCGTGGTTCGGTAGTCGCCGATCGATTCGGCGCTGAGTTTCCCGCCGGAAGCCCGAGCCGCACGGGCAAGAGACCGTGGAATCGCCCCCGTCCGCCAGGCCTCGATTCCTTCCTTGCCGAGGCGTTCCAAGGTTCGTGCAAGTGCATGGTTTTCCACCGTGCTTTCCCGAGTGAGTGCGCCTTCCGCGCACCACGTCTCCCAGACCCAGCGGGAAACGGTCTTGGTCCAGGGGTGCCTCGATCGGATCGATCGGACGGTTTCGACGGCAGCCAGGTAGTTGCCGTCGGGACGATACCCCTCGCGGGCAACGCGAGCCGCCGGCGCCAGCAGCCGTTCCATTGACAGCGAGCCACCGTACCGATGCGCGCGAAAGAGGCCACTGGGCGTGCCGGGTACGGCGATCGCATGACCGCCGTAGCGCGAAGCCGGTTCGGGGGCGCCGCCCGAGGAACGCAGATCGGTGTAGTAACTCTCCCAGGTTCCCGGGGGCGCGGTTTCGCGCGCATTCATCGCCCAGGAAGCTCCCGAGCGCTCGGCGTAAAGCACCAGGAAGCCGCCCCCCCCAAGTCCGCACGAATACGGCCGCACCACCCCAAGTGCCGCGTTGACGGCAATCGCGGCATCGATGGCATTGCCGCCATCTTTGAGGACCTCGACTCCGATCTCGGAGGCGATCGGATGATCCGCGGCGACCGCTCCGTTTCGATAGGGCAGCGGGGAGGTGCTGGATCTTCGAGGTGTCGTCGCGTGGTCTGGTGCTTCCTGACCACTGCGGCACCCCGAAAAACCCGCCAGCAGCCAGGGAGCGATTCCCAGGGGAAGCATTCGTTCCAACACGGTGCGGCGATCGATTCGAGGCAGAGGGTCCTGGTTCATGCAAACACCATAATCCATACCAGACAGATCTTCCCTCGATCGTGTACAACCGGACCCATGAGTCACTCTGCGCTTGAGGAAAAACCATCCGGCGGCCGTCCCGAAGTCTGGAATCGAGGCTTCTGTTCACTCATGCTGATGCAGTTTGCCGGAGCGATGAACGACAACATCCTTCGGGGGCTGATTTCAGTGTCGGTGGCCACCGGTGGCATCTGGGCCGCGACCGCGGTGGGAACGACTCTCGGAACCCCGGTGGTCGGACTGTGCCTGACCGTACCCTTCCTGCTTTTCTCTGGCTGGGGCGGCCAGATCGCCGATCGTTATTCCAAGCGTTCGATGATGATCATTCTCAAGATGATCGAGACGCCGTTGGCGATCCTTGCGCTCGTTGCCTTCATTCTGGGCAGCGTGAACCTGGCGCTGCTCACCCTGGTGCTCATCGCCACGCAGAGCGCGTTCTACGGCCCGGTGAAGTACGGCGTCATTGCGGAACTGGTCGATCGGCGACGGCTCGGTCCCGCCAACGGCTGGATCTCGATGGCCACGCAGATCGCGATCGTCGGAGGAAGTCTCCTGGGTGCGGTGATCTCCGACTGGTATGCGCCGGACGGCACCCACTACCACCTGGTCTGGGTGCCCGGGGTGTTCGTCCTCTTCTTCGCCCTGCTTGGGCTGGTTCCAACTTTCTTGATCCCCCGACTCACCGCGAAGGACCCCACCTTGAGGGTCGCTTGGAATCCATTCGCCACCTACATTCCCTCGCTTCGTCAGATGGCCAATGGGCCGATCCTCGGTGTGGCTCTGGCCTGGGCGGGTTTCTGGTTGGTGGGCATGATCGCCTTGTCCGCGTTGCCCGATCTTCAAACGCAACTGGCTCCCCCCGGGGCGCGAGTGAGTCCGGTGCGCGCCATGCTCCTGGTCTCGGTCCTGGGAATCTTCAGTGGGATCGGCTCCGCACTCTGTGGCTGGCTCTCACGCAACGGAGTGAAGGCGATCCACGTCCCACTCGGTGCGGCGGGCATGACGATCTTCTTCTTTCTCATCGGCATCACGCCGGTCAGCTTCTGGTCGATCGCGGGGTTTGCTGCCGGCGGTGGTTTTTGTGCGGGGTTCTATCTGATTCCCCTCTGGACGTTGATCCAGGACCGTTCTCCTGATGAAGAGCGAGGTCGCTACCTCGGAACCGCCAACGCGATCTCCTTCGCGTTCATGACGGTGGGAGCGGTGCTCTATGCACTCTGGAGCAAGGCGTTCGGACTGGGTGTGTCGGAAGTCTTTCTGCTGAATGCGGGGCTTGCCTTCATCGGCTGCATGATCTTCCTGGTCCGCCGCAAGCGTCTGGCGGGCTGGGTGCAGGAAAACTGAGTCGGTCCGACGCAGTTCAACCGTGTTGCCAGGGTCCGGTGATCGCCAGCGTTGCCCCGGGATTCTGGATGTTCACGAAGAGGGTCCTGCCATCGGGACTGAAGCAGGGCCCGGCGAATTCGCTGGTGTTCGCCCGGTTCATCCCAAAGCGTTCGATGCCGCCTTCAGGGGTCACTCGGGTCAGGCCGTTGGCGTCGGGTCCGTCCTCGCAGATGAACAGTTCGCCGTTGGGCGCGACGGTGAGGTTGTCGGCCATCTCGATGAGTGTGGCGTCATTGGGCTCGATGAACAGTTCCAATGTGGCAGGCGCTTGCGCTTCCCGTTCGGTGCCCTCATGGGGGCTTGGACGGTAGGTGAAGATCTGTCCGATCTGGGCCTGGCCTCCAGTGGTGCAGGCAAAGTGGACCTGGTCTCCCGCGTGCCAGATTCCTTCACCCCGGGCAAATCGGGCGGCTCCCGCATTGAACGCGCGATAGCGCAGGTCGTCGTTGGGCGCTTCGACGTCCTGCAGGTCGATCCAGGAACTCTGCAGTCGAATCCCGGGAATGACGTTGGCGGTTCCGTCGGTCGTCCAGTTGCGGGTATCCAGCGAGGGTGTTTCATCGACCACCAGCGCCTGCAGTCGCCCGCCCTCGTGGAGTTTGCCGGGGACGTTGGGAAGGTAGCGATAGAGACAGCCGTCTCCACGATCCTCCGTGAGGTAGAGCACGTCACCATTCGGTGCGCAGGCGACTGCTTCGTGGACGAAGCGTCCCATCGCGCGGATCGGACGAGGTTCAGCAAGCTGCGGCGTGGTGGTGGCAGGGACCTCGAACACGTAGCCGTGGTCCCGTGCATGCTGAGCGTCGGCACGTTGGGTCCACTCCTCACAGCTCAACCAGGACCCCCACGGAGTGGCTCCTCCCGAACAGTTGTATCCGGTGCCAGCAAGTGAGAGCCACTGCTGCAGGGGTCGTTGTGCACGCAGGTCGTAGAGGATGGTGGTGGTTCCACCGGCACTGGGTCGGCCGGTGGGGGTGCCGACATCGTAGATCAATCGAGGGTCGACCCGACCCAGTCGTTCATTCTGCCAGCCAAACGCTCCGTAGCGAACCGGCATCGCGGTGTTGATCTCATGATTCCGAATCAGCAGGCACCGGTCGTCGTCCACCGGGAAGCACGCCATCCCGTCGTGTTTCGCGGGAACCAGCAGTCCGTCGTCCATCGGTTGTCCCCAGGTACTGAAGACTCGGTAGCTGAAGCCCTCCGGGAGGTCGATCGTCCCATGGGGATCTGGGATCGGTGGGCCATAGCTTTGCAACGGCGATTCAGCGGCAGGGTGCGACGTCGCGGTTCCCGCGCGCGCATGACGAGCCAGTCCCATGAAGCCGGTACTCACCAGGCCCGCGGTGCTCAGAAGAAAGTTCCGGCGCCCGATGCCGGGGTGAGGTGGTTCATGGGTCATACTCAGATCTTTGCCAGTTTTCGGGCTGGGGCAAGTACTTCTCTGTCAGGAATCTGATGGTTTTGCGTCAGGATTGTCCTGCGGGTAGAGAAGGACCCTGTCGTGAGAGAGCAGAATCAGATCATCCCGCTGATCTCCGGTGATGTCGCTGATCACAACTTCTCGAGGCTCGAATTCACGGGGCTCGCCTCCGGAGAACATTCGAGATTCAAAGACCTCGAAAGACGTGGCGGGCAGGATTCGACCAGCCTCGGAGAGTGCGAGGATGTGTGCCGACTGGGTCCCCGCATCCAGCACCACCAGATCCACCAACCCGTCGGAATTGACGTCGCCCACGCCGATTTCGTGGGGAATCTCGTTGGTGTTCTCGGGTCGCCAGCTGGCCACTTCGTTGAGGCTGGGTCGTTGGCCCGCCAGTCGCACCACCGCAAATCCGCCATCACCAATCGCGAGAATCTCCTCGGTGGTTCCCGAGTGACCCCCGAGGCGGAGCTCGTTGAACTTGAACCCTCGGATGGTGATGGTGTCTCCCGCAGCCCAGGTGCCGGTCTCGGGGTCGCGTTCGAAGATGATGATGTGACCGTTCTCCCGGTCCGAAGCCGCAATGCGATGCTCGTCCACCTGCATCAGTGCCACCAGCTCCACGTCGGTTCGTGGCGCATTGATCTGATCGACGACCGTCCACCCGCCACCGGTTCCGGATTCATCCGACTCAAAGCGCAGCGCCCGCACGAAATTCCGGTCAGCGAGCAGCAGGTCCTCACGGCCACTGCCGTCGAAGTCCATCACCGCGGTGTTGGTCGCATTGGCTGATCGCAGGAGCTTTTCCTGTCCGGGTGATTCGATCATCGTGAACTGATTGGATCCATCGTTGATCAGCAGCGAGGCGTCCCGATCCGGAGTCAGCAGCAGCAGGTCCGTCTGTCCGTTCTGGTTGGCATCCACTCCAAGGATCTTCTCGGGAGCCCGGCTCATGGAGCCGAGTTCGATCCGCTGGTTCGTGCCCGCGCCATCGATGAGTTCGACCGCGTACTTTCGACCGTTCTTGGTGATGATCGCCAGCCGGGGGCCGTCGTTGAGTTCCACCATGTCGAGTGCAACCGGTTCGTCACCGGCGGTGATGGCGATCGATTCGGGGAAGCTCAGTCGGCCGTCAACCATCGTGCTGCGTCCGACCACGCCCTCGGTCTCGCTCAGCATGAAGACTTCCGGGCGTCCGTCACCGGTGAGGTCTCCGCTGACCAGACCACTCAGTTCGGCATAGGCGGGCGCGAGGGTGGGAGCGGAAAGGCCTTCTTTCGGTGAGTTGTGGTAGATCGAGACGGCGTTGGCTTCCTGATTGGTCGCCAGCACGTCGAACGCACCGTCCTGCATGAGGTCCACGACGGCGATCTTGCGGTCTCGGTTGCCGGGATCATTGAACGAGAAGACCTCGTAGGCCGCTTCGCGATCACCCGAGTCGTCGATCGACTCGTCGTCCAGTTCCAGCAGGACCATTCGGTTCGTCGGCTTCTCGATCAGCGCCAGTTGGGCGTTCCCATCGGCGTTGCGACGAAGCATCGTGCCTTCACGCAGCGGGGGCATCTCGAACCGAAGCTGAGCGCCCAGAACCTTTTCGCCGTCTCGTTCGTCCGCGAGCCACAGTCGAACCGGTGCGGTGTCGTCGGGAGAGATCGCGGTGATGTCCATCAATCCGTTGCCGTCAAGGTCCTCGGTCATGATCGCCGCGAAGATGGTGTCTCCACCGGAGAGCGTGGTCGGCTGGCCGAGTGAATCCCCCTCCATCGGCCAGATGTTGATGCGCCCCTTGACCAGTGCGATGAGTTCGGGGGCTTCGTCGCCCACCACGTCCGCGATCATCACCGAATCTCGTGAGGGCATCAGTCCGCTGACGAACTTGCGATTGGTGACTTTCCATTCACCGGGAGACTCCTGGTGAAGAAAGACGATCGCACCCGGATCGGTTCCACCGTAGATGATGTCGATCAGTCCGTCCCCATCGAAGTCGTGGGGGAGCACCGCACGCACCTGATTGATGGCGGGAACCTCCACTCGACGGAACCTCCAGTGTTCCGGGATCTCGTTGGCTTCGACCATCTGTTCGACCTGGTCCGCCTCGGTGGCACCGGGCTTCTGGTGGTGGAGCTCGATGCGGTTCTTGCGGTTGTTGACCACGATCAGGTCGCCGTACTCGTCACCGTCGAGGTCCACGGCATTGATCGGTCCGGCTCCCACGTCGATCTTCATCACTTCCAGTCCATCAAAGCCGTAATAGTCGCTCAGATCAGAGCCTTGGGCATAAGCGCTGGCCGTCACCGCGGTGATGAGGCAGCTGCAGGCGAGGGTTGAAAGGGGGCTCACGCTGTAGGAAGGGCTGTGCATCAAGGAATTCCGAATCTCCGCCGCGGGCGGGTTTGATCATTCTCAGGCCCTGTATAGTAACGGACCCGGACCGCAAGGATGCCGTCCTGGCCAGTTGAACACCGCGCTCCATCTATGAGGACTTTTTTCCATGACTGACCGCATGCCATCACGATCCGGTGCCCACGGCACCCGTCCCCGCCGCTCGATCTGTTCATTCCTCCTTCGAGGGGCTGTGCTGGGGAGCCTCGGTGGTTTCCTTGCTCTGGGCGCTCCGGCTCAGCTCAGTGCCGATGAGGTCGTCCTTGACAGTGGAGCCCGCCTCGAGGGCACCGTCCTCAAGCGAAACGACGAGAAGCTGTGGCTCGACATCGGAGCGACGGTCGTCGAGATCTCCATGAACAACGTCGCGAACGTGACCACCGCCTCCGGTGACTCCAAGCCGATCCTCCAGCAGGAAGACGACCTCTTCTCGATCGCCCGCAACCCCGTTGAACTCAGCCCGCGTGAGCACGCCAAGTTGATCGGCCCCGCCGTGATCAAGGTCGGTACGCCCGGGGGACTGGGCTCCGGTGTGATCATCAACGAGGATGGTTCGGCGATCACCAATGCGCACGTCATTCAAGGTGAGACCGCGTTGCGTGCGACGGTCTGGTTCCCCCAGCCCGACGGCACCCTCAAGCGAACCGTCATCGAGGACATCGAGATCATCGCGGTGAACAACCATCTGGACCTTGCGCTGATCAAGATCACCCATCCCGAAGACAAGCCCTTCCAATTCGCCACCGTCGAACCCGTGGATGAGGTTGAGGGTGGTCAGCCGGTCTTTGCCATCGGAAATCCTCTGGGGCTCGAACGAACCCTCACCCAAGGCGTGGTCTCCACCCGCAATCGAGGGTTCGACGGCCTCTCCTACATCCAGACCGACACCCCGATCAACCCCGGCAATTCCGGCGGGCCCCTGTTCAACACCCACGGAGAGGTCATCGGGATCACCAACATGATCATCGGCGGCGGTCAATCCCTCGGGTTTGCCATTCCTTCCCGCTACGTCAAGGATTTCGTACGGAATCGAGAAGCCTTCGCCTACGACAGCTTCAATCCCAACTCGGGCCGGAACTACCACGAACCACCCCGGCGACGAAACTTCGACGCCCCGCCGATGCTTCAGGATCGGACCTCTCAGGAGAACGAAGCTTCCTGAACGTTGAAATCGCTCCGAGTTGCTTCCCAAACATTTTTTCCAGACACATTCAATTCCGGTTCGAGTGCCTTGGTCTTCCTTTCGGCCAGGCAACGTCCAATACCACGGAGACCTACAGATCATGATCACTTCACTGCTGCTCGCTGCCTTGATGGCCGGGCCCAACGCGACCTCCGCGACCACCTCGGAAGACCTGAGTGTCGCATGCATCGCTTCCAAGGAGAGCTTCTTCTTCGTCGAGGTGTCCAATGTTCGTGGCATGATGGATCGCCTCGCTGCGACCAGCCTTGGCAAGATGGTTCTTGACGGAAAGACCGTGAATGATCTGCTTGAACCCTTCCGGGCTGAGCAAGCCGAAGAACTCGGTGTCAAGCCCGAAGAGATCACGCTTCCCATCGACATGGGATTCGCCGTCTACACCGTGCTCGACGAGGAGTTCGGGGTCGAGATTCCCGCGTGGCTCGCCTACGCGGAATGGAAGGACAGTGACGAGGAGGTCAAGGCGATCTTCGAGAACCAGATCGAGCGAATGGAACTCAAGTACGACGAGGAACGTCTTCGTGGTCGGGACATGCTCGTGATCGAGACTGATCTCGAAATGCCGGACATGGATGAGTTCATGGCCGATGCGATGCCCATGGCGCCGATGATGGGCGACTCCTCACACATGGCCGACGCCCTCAAGAAGATCTTCGTGGTGCGTGACGGCAGCATGATCGTGATGTGTTCCGAGCCGGTCGGAATCGATCAGGCTTTCAAGGTGATCGACGGCGGCTCGGCGGACACTCTGGCGGATGCCGAAGCCTTCAAGAATCTCGAAGACATGATTGATGGGGATCCGGACATCCAGGCGGGCCTGCTCACCGGGCCTCTGGGTGCGATGGTCAAGCCCCTGGCCGGCCCCGGTTTCGGCATGGCACTGCCCGTCATTCAACAGGCATTTGGCGACATCTCCGGATGGGGCTTCTGGGGCCAGGCGGCTCCGGAAGGAAATCTCTTCACCTTTGGTCAGAACATCGCGTTCAACGGCGGTCCCCAGGGTTTGATGAAGCTCTTCGACGTGGCAACCCCGATGGGCACCATTCCGTCCTTCGTCTCTGCCGAAGCCTTGAACTACGGTCGGTTCAATTTCGACTTCAAGAATCTGATCCCGACGCTCAACCAGATCATCGCCGCGTTGCCCGAGGCTCAGGCCCAGCAGATCCAGCAGATGGCCCAGATGTGGGGCCCGATGCTGCAGACCTCGCTTGAAACCCTCGGCCCCGCCGTCCACACCTTCTCCAGCGAGAGCGACGACGAATTCAACCCCATGCGCACCACGCTGGCGATTCCCACCACCGACCCCAAGAAGGTCGACCAGTTGATCGCGATGTTCGGCCCCATGGCGGGCATGCAGCCTCGTGATTTCAACGGGGACACGATCTACACCGACCCGATGGATGACATGGGCACCGTGGCCATTGGCGTGGGTGCCGGCAGCCTGCTGATCGGACAAGTCGATGGGGTCGAAGCGGTGCTGCGAAGCGCGGGTCAGAACGACCTGCCGGCCCTGGCTCGCACCAAGGTTGCCGAGCAGGCCGAACGGGCGATGGCCCCGGGTGATCTCCTGACGTGGGGATTCTGGGACGTCAAGAAGCTCATGCTGATGGCGGATTCTCCCATGGAAATGATGCCCGCTCCTCTGGCCCAGGCGCATGCCGACAATCCGGAGGACAGTCCGGAGCTGATGTCCATGCTCAGCAAGGCCAAGGTCGAGGAAGTTGCCGCACTGGTCGGGCCCTACTGGACCATGGGACGTTCCACCAAGAACGGGATGCAGTTCCAGTTCGGACTGCTGATCGAGGAAAAGTGAGTATCGAGCTCGGTTGCCACCGTGCTCTTTGATCAATCCTGCGAGGCGTCCCTGATCCGGGGCGCCTCGCTTGGTGTCTGGGCAGAAGTGGGGGGAGCACCGTCCACTGCCACGGCGGCCTTCAGCAGTCGCTGGAGGGCTTCCGTGAGTTGCTGGGGAGCGTGCTGGTGCAGATCGCTGTGCTTGACCGACTCCACCGCGGCAAAGCGGCCCAGGGATGCATGGGCTGCGATCTGTGCGCCTTCCTCCGGAGGGCAGATGGGGTCGTCGGATCCTGTGAGCACTTCGAGTGGTTGCGGCATGTGGGCGGCTTCCTCGGCGGTGTCCACGCGCATGAATTCGCGGGAAGTACACAGCCGTGCGATCAGTCCGGTCAGTCGCACTCCAGGTTGTTCTCGCAGGGCGAAGGTGCGGCGGATCGGGGTGATGATCCAGCGATAAGGCGCCAGTGCCAGGACTCCGTTGATTCGTTTGGGCCAGCGTGCGGCCGCTCGAATTGCCAGGACCGCTCCCAGGCTGTGTCCCATCAGAAGCGTGGGGTGCTCTTCGGGAAGCGTCTCGAGCAGGACCCCGAGGTCATCGAGTTCCTTGATCCCCAGGGTGGTCGGCCCCGTGGAGGCGTCACCGTGCCCACGCAGGTCGAAGAAGATCAGTCTCAGTGCCGCCGTACTTTGGATCGACTCCACCACTGCCTCGAGGCGTTCGATCGAGTGGGTCCTCGAGTTTCCCCACCCGTGCAGCACGACGATGGTGGCGGTCGAGGGACCTTCGGCCTCGGATCTGATCCGTGCCTCCCAGACCGGCAGGGCGGTGCCATCTTCAAGTTCAAGGGTCCAATGGTGGAAGTCTCGATCAATCGAGTCAGGTTCGCTTGCTCGAGAGAGCGCGAGCGCCCAGCCGGTGGAGAGTCGTCGGGGATGGCGGACTTCCCGTGCACACACCAGGCAGTACCCCACGACCACGAAGGTCGCTGCACACAGCAAGAAGATGGCGAATCCCAGAATGCCGGCAATCACTTCAAACGTTCCCCACACAGTCAGGTGGTGTCGAAAAAGCTGCGATTGGTCCCTCCCGGACCGATCTTGGCTTCCACTGAGGCTCCGCATCGCGGACATCGCCCGTGGTAGCGAGTCCTGGCCGCATCCGGGTAGAGCCGTCCGTAGGTGTTGCAGCATTTGAAGTGGACCGAGAGAAACTTCTTCGGTCCATTGGGCGTGCTTTCATTCTCAGGTGCTGCGGGGTCTGGTTGCTCGCTGCGCAGTCCGTCGATATCGACGATGTCTTTTCGTCTGTCGTCCATGGTCCAGGCATTCTAGGAAGTGGCGCTCAGAGATTCGAGAGTGCTTCGGGCCAGGCTATCGATCTGAAGGCCCAATGCACCGTAGCGGGCATCAAGCTCACTCTTGAGCGTCGCGTCCTCGACCAGGGGGAGATTCACCGACACGTTGCGCTCCGCAGCTCGCCCCGCGGTGCAGGCCAGTTCGACGGCGATCGCCAGATCGCTGCTCAGGTGCTTGGCGCTGTGGCCGGGCAGCTTCTCCAGGCAGTTGAGAATGGCAAGTGACGTGTCCATGATCGCACCCGGGGCCAGGATTGCGCCCTGGACGGCGTCCGCAAAGCCATCCACCCGCGCCGGATCTTGAGCATCCAATCTCCACAGCGTGTTGAGCACCCCGTAGGCGGTTGCGTCCTCGTCGGACTGACTCAGCGATGCCGTGCGAAGTTCGGTCAGCTGAGTGCCGGTGTGTTCGAGCATCGGCTGGTCCGCGGCCAAGCTCTTCTTCCCGAGGCTGTAGGCGACCACCATGCCGCCGAGTCCTGCAGCCAGACCGTTGGCGATACCGGCGACCGACCCTCCGCCCGGGACTGGACTCTTGGAGCCGAGTCGTTCCAGCAAGTGATCGAGTCGAAGTGAACCCAGGGGGGCCGGTTCGCGGGGGTCGTCGTTCACGATGGAATCTCTCCCCCGAGTTGTTCGACCAGTGCCCGAGTGATTGATTCGACTTGAGGGTCCACTTCTTCATGGCGCAGGGTTCGACTGCCGTCTCGGAACTGCAGCCGCAGCGTCACTGACTTGCGGTCCGGTCCCACTCGCTTGCCCCGCCAGGTGGTGAGAAACTGCACGGATTCAAGCAGTTCGTCGCCAGCGCCACGTACGGTTTGCGCAACCTTTTCCCAGTCGGTGGATTCTGCAAGAAGCACGGACAGGTCACGTTCAATCGAAGGAAACGAGGGCAGTGGTTCGGGTTGTCGCATCGGAGGGTATCGATCGAGCAGCGGGCGCAGTTCGAGCTCCGCCACCGCGATCGGGCCTCGGGCATCGAATTGCCCAGCGATCTGGGTCCTCAGCAGTCCCATGGTTCCCAGAGGCCGGTCATCGAGCGCAATCTGCGCCCCCGGTGCCAGCCAGCTCGCTCGGCCTTCGGGGTCTGGGGTACAGACCAGTGCACGCCGATCGCCCAGCAGGATGTGGGACAGTTCCTCCACGCAGCCCCTGAGTGAACGGTACTGCTCAGCGGGATCTGCATCAGCACTGCCATCCATCAGCAGACCGAGCATCTGGCGTTCACGATGTTCTTCACCCGCTTCGTCGAAGACCGCCGCGATTTCAAAGGCACGCACGATGCAACCGGCTCGGTCGCGGTTGCGTCGGGCAACCTCCAGGAGGCTTGGGAGCACCGAGGGGCGAAGAATCGGTTCTCCGCCAGCGCGTTCATCGTTCACCCGAAGGCTGGATCGTCCGGATTCAAGGAAAGGGGAGGCGGCCTGGTCGGAAACCAGGGTGTGGGAGATCGTCTCGATGAACCCGGCACCCACCAAGCTGTTGCGAACGAGTTCGGTCGCCTTGAGCTCCGGCTGTTCCGGGACCACCACCACGTTCATCGAATCCTCGACCGGCAGGTTTTCATAGCCGTGAAT
>NHEC01000038.1 GCA_002171655.1 Planctomycetes bacterium TMED75 | reverse complement strand
TTCGAATTCGAGGTGCTCGACTACCTGGACCTCGGCAACGAAAAACTCGTCGGCATCACCAATGAATTCATCGCGGCCGCCGCCAAGCGGCCGGAAATCGCCCCCCTGGTCACCGACGTTCGTGACGACATCCCCCAGCTCTACCTCGACATCGATCGTGTCGAGGCACAGCGGCTCGGGCTCGACATGAACGAGGTCTGGCAGACCTTCCAGGTCTACCTCGGTTCGTTGTACGTGAACAACTGGAACCAGTACAACCAGGTCTACGAGGTGAACCTTCAGGCGGAAGCCGATTATCGCATGACTCCGGAGGACATCGGTCGCCTCCGGATCATGAATCGAGACGGTGATCCGGTCCCGGTGAATCAGTTCGCGGTGGTCAGGGAGATCTCCTCGACCAACAACATCCCGCACTACAACGTTCTTTCCTCCGCGCTGGTGATCGGTCGCGCCGCCGACGGATACTCGGGCGGACAGGCGCAGGCCGCGATGGAGGAGCTTGCCGAAGAAGTGCTCGTGCCACAAGGCTACGGCTACGACTGGACGGGGACCGTCTACCAGGCGGTTCAATCCGGCAACGTGCAACCCTACATCTTCCTGGTCTCCCTGATCGTGATCTTCCTGGTGCTTGCCGCACTCTATGAAAGCTGGGTGATCCCTCTGATCATCCTGCTCTCGGTTCCCCTGGCGATTCTTGGTGCGATCATCGCCCTTGATCTTCGGGGCATCGCCCTCGACGTGTACGGTCAGATCGGGCTGCTCATGCTGTTCGGCCTGGCGGCGAAGAATGCGATCCTCATCATCGAGTTTGCCATGACCCTTCGTCAGGAGGGACATTCCGTGATCGAGTCCGCGACCGAAGCCGCCCGACTTCGACTGCGACCGATTCTGATGACCGCCATGGCATTCATCTTCGGAGTGCTGCCACTTGCGCTGGCGAGTGGGGCGGGGGCCAATTGTCGCCACTCGATCGGAACCACGGTGGTCGGTGGCATGATCGCCTCCACGCTGCTGAGCCTGCTCATCGTTCCGATTCTGTACATTCTCGTCGAATCGATCCGTGAGCGAGTCATCGGGCCCCCTCCAGCACCCCCCTCCGAGGCTGACTCCGGCGGGTCCCTCTGAATGATCGGATGAAGACCATCAATCTCCCGCATCGCCCGGACTTTCCAAATGCATTGGACCTACCATTCAGGAGTCCCTTTCAACGGAGCAAGCAGGTCCCCCATGTCCGATACGATGACCAAGTCCCGACCGTCCACCCTCGCGGAATTGCGTGAAAGCGGTTGGCAGAGCCGCACCGTCAAGTCCGAACTGCAGCAGAACCTCGTGGATGCGCTGGAAGAGGGTCGCACGCTCTTTCCCGGAATCCTGGGCTACGAGGACACGGTGGTTCCCGAGATCATCAACGGAATCCTGTCGGGGCACGACCTGCTCTTCCTGGGTGAAAAGGGTCAGGCCAAGAGTCGATTGATGCGATGCCTGGTCGAGTTCCTGGACGAGTGGACGCCATATCTGGACCTCCCCGACTGCCCGGTTCACGAAGATCCCTACCAACCGATCACCGAGCCGGGAAAGGCACTGGTCTCCGGTCTCGAAGAGAATGAGATCCCGATCGCATGGTGGCATCGCAGTGATCGTTATGCGGAACGGCTGGCACCCGGAACCAAGTTCGCCGACCTCATCGGTGAGATCGATCCCGCCAAGGTGCTTTCCGGTGGCGCAAGCCTGAACACCGAGGCGGCCCTGAGCTTCGGCCTGATTCCTCGCATGCACCGTGGACTCTTCGCGATGAACGAACTTCCCGACCTCGACGATCTGGTCCAGGTCGGACTCTTCAACATCCTCGAGGAGCGCGATGTTCAGATTCGAGGCTATCCGGTCTCCTTCGACATCGACGTGTGTGTGCTCTTCAGTGCGAACCCCGCGACCTACAACCGATCCGGCAAGGTGATCCCGCAGCTGAAGGACCGAATCGGCACCACGGTCGTCACCCACTACCCCCGTGAACGAGAACTGGGCATGCAGATCACCCAGGAACAGGCGGTCGAGGACGGTCTCAACGAACTGGATGAGCGGTATCCCGTCCTGGTCCCGCGCTTCATGGCCGAAATCGTCGAACAGATGGCGATTCAGGCGCGACAGAGCAAGTGGGTCGATCAGGCCTCGGGGGTCTCCGCCCGCTTCAGCATCGCCAACTACAAGACGATGGTCTCCAGCGCCCGCCGACGAGGCATCCTGCTCGCTGCCCAGGGGGAGCCGTCGCCTTCGATTCCCCGCATCAGCGACCTCGCGCACTTCCACGGCTCCGCGATCGGCAAGCTTGAACTCGACATGATGGGGACCCATCAGATGTCGGAGCCCCAGGTCCTGGATGCGATCCTTGCCGAGGCGATCGCCCACGTCTTCGACGAATACGTCGATCAACACGGACTCGAGGAGATCTCCGAACTCTTCGGGAAGGGCGTCCGCATCGAAGTGGGGGATCAGCTGCCCAGTGCCCACTACGCGGAACTGCTCAAGCAGGTGCCCCCCGCCTGGACCAAGGCGTTCGAAGTGAATGCGGCCGAGGACATCGCGGTGCGAGCCAGCTGTGTCGAATTCGTGCTCGCCGGTCTCTGGGCCACCGATCGAATCAGTCGTGGAGAGCGCTTCGGGAAGGTGCAGTATGTCCTCTGAGGCAGGTTCGCCCCGGCGGCCGGGTGGAATCGTCCACAGTTACCTGGGCTACGACCCCCAGACCTTTCCCTCGCCGACCGCTCCCGCCGGAGACGGGGTGGCCGATGCGGCGTTCGACCACCTGCTGCACTACGGTTCCCAGCGCCCGCTCACCGAGGATGAACTCGCCGATGCGATCACCATCGATCCTTCACAGATCGCGGGGTTCGGTCCGAGCATCGACGCCCTGATCGCGATGCTCGAGGAACGAAAGCGTCGCCTGCTCGAACGCCACGACATCGCCCCCGCGCAGAAGCAGGCCTACGAGGTCTTCATCGACGCATCCACTGAACTGCAGGAGCAGGCTCCCCCGAAGTTTCAGGATCAGCTCGACAACCTTCTTCGCATGCAGTCGATCCCCCAGCTCGAGCAGCTGTGGTACCGGGTCGAACGACAAGGGGGGCCCCTGGCCGGTCTCCTGATGCGGTTGATCGGTGCCCTGGCCGATCGCCTGCAGGTCGAACAGCTCTCCGGTCGGTACGCGTTCACCGGCAAGACCCCGACCACCGTCGACGAGGCGCTGGAACTCAAGGAGGAGCTCGAGACCATCGACCAACTGCTTGAACAGCTTCGCGAGGCACGCAAGAACGCCAAGGTCGGGATCATCGACATGGACGCCCTCCGTGAATTCGTCGAGGAGGCGGACCTCGAGGAACTGCGCAAGATGGAATCGACCATCCGATCGATGATCCAGGAGCAGGCGGAGGCGGCGGGCCTCGAGCGATCCGACGCCGGTGGCTACCAGCTCGGACCCCGTGCACTCAAGACCGTTCAGGGGACCCTGCTCGACGAGGTCTTCAGCGAACTGGAAGCCTCGCGCACCGGGCGACACCTCGGACCGGTGGTGGGGGAAGGCGCGGTGGAGATGGAACGCACTCGGTCCTACGAGTTCGGAGACTCCGGTGCCCACCTGAACATTCCCCAGACCCTGGTCAACGCCGCGATCCGAAGTCGATCGCGGGGGGAGGCGTTCCACGTCGATTCCGACGACATCGAGATCCACCAGACCCGCAACAACCCCAAGGCCGCCAGTGCGCTGATCATGGACATGTCCGGGTCGATGCGACACGGCGGTCAGTACATCGCCTGCAAGAAGATGGCCCTCGCCCTCGATGGACTGATCCGACGCGAATACCCCGGCGACCACCTCTCTCTGATCGAGATGTACAGTTTCGCGAAACTCCGGCACGTCTCGGAGCTCCCGGAACTGATGCCCAAGCCCGTCACCATTCATGATCCGCGAGTGCGACTTCGCGTGGACATGTCCGACCCCGAAGTCTCGGAGTTGATGGTGCACCCGCACTTCACCAACATCCAGGCCTCCCTGGCCCTCGCGCGTCGCATGCTCGTCGCACAAGACACGCCCAATCGACAGATCATGCTGATCACCGATGGACTGCCCACCGCGCACTACGAGGGAGAGGAGCTTTTCCTTCTCTACCCGCCGGATCCCCTGACCGATGAGGCGACCATGCGCGAGGCACACCTCTGCGCGCGCGAAGGCATCACCATCAACATCTTCCTGGTGCCCAGCTGGAGCCAGAACTCCGAAGACATCGCCTTCGCCCATCGTCTGGCGGAAGGCACCAAGGGCCGGGTCTTCTTCACCGGAGGCGACGACCTCGATCGCTTCGTGCTCTGGGACTACCTGCAGCAGAAGCGGCGCATCATCGGTTGAGGCTCAGGTGTCGGGATCGAATTCCGCGGATCCTTCCGCGAGGTCGATCGAGTTCGACCAGTACATCGTCCATCGAAGGCGATCATCCGAACCTCGCTCGATGACCCAGGTTTCACCGACCACCGCCTGGATCCGACCCGGTCGTCCGTTCGTGAAGGAAGCCGTCCAGTCCACCGACCCCACCGCGAGCACTCGCTGGGGTGCCTCGGAGATGGTCTGCACGTTCATCGTTCGCCACACGTGGGATTGATCACGAAATCCCCGGTGCATCGCATGGTGGGTCTCAAGGCTCATGAGTTCGCCGCTTGGAATCAGAATCGTCGGCGTGATGAACATCGATCTGACCGATTCCATGGGGGCATGAGTGCTGGTCAGTTCCCAGAATTCCAGGCCAAGTTCCATCACGTCGTCGGCGGTGATCATGCGTGCATCCTCCTGCCCGGCTGGATCCGTCCGTGATCGAGTCACCGGGCCAGGTAGATCTGCACCTTGAACCACGCATCCCCTTCCGGGGTGACCGTCGCGATGCCCGGGCGGCCGAGAAAGCGGCCGGTCCCCCCGACCACCGTTCGGGTGACGGTGTTGTCCAGTCGTGGTACATGATGCGCGTACGCGTGCAGGCCACTGAAGATGAGCGAATCATCGGTGTTGTTCCAGGACATGGTCATCGTCGAGAGTCGGAACTCCCGATCACTGTCCGCAGCGTCACCCACTTCATGATTGGGGCGAGTCACGATCATGTACCCACTGGCAAGTCCGATCGCTTCTGCGTCAATCCGGTTTCCGCTTTCGGGCATTGCCTCGAACACATCTGCCGACCAGGTGATGAGGTCGCCATGACTCTGTTCCAGCTTCCCGAGGTCGATCCGCTCCATGAACGATTCGTGGCAGTACGCGACGACATCGGGTGTCGATGGAAGATTGGAACCGGATCGAGTGGAGTTCGGGGTCGAACAACCCGCGATCCAGGAAACGGCGCAGATCAGGGTGATGAGTCTTGTGAAGTGATTCATGTTTTCCTTCCAGTGATCCTGTCAGAATTTGGGATTGACTAGAACGCAATCGTTACGACACCTGTGGCAGGGAACGGGTGGTCGATTTCCCGGTGAGTTCACGGTCCGCTTCTAGGTGGTGAGGTCTGCGGCGTGGTTGCCACCATCGGTCGCACCGGCTGGGTCCATGCCTGTTCCCAATCTCCCTCGGCGTAGGGTCTCGGGTGTGCGCGGCTGCTGGTGATGCGTGCCCGTACGTAGAGTTCGTCACCGGTGAAGGTGTAGCTCGCCGGGTTTTCGGTGGTCACCTGCAGTACCTCGGCGGTGGGCCGGATTCCTGTTTCGCTCTCGCCTACGCCAATGAATTCCGTGGTGTAGGTGATGCCTGGCTGTGCATCGATGGTGATCCTCAGCACGCGTTCGTCGGAGGAAATCTCATTCAGCGTGACTCCGCTCGAGGCGTAGAAGTCACCCCGCTTCATCGCATCGATGATCGCATCGGCCTGCAATGATTCCGACCGAACCATGATCCAGCCTCGTCCGGGAACCGATACCGCATCCACTTCATAGTGGTCGTGCGCATCATCGGTGGCCAGCCCGTAGAGGAGTTCGCCATCCCCGGCACCCTCGTGGAGTCTCAGTACCAGTGCCTGATCCCAAAGTGATTCGGTGGAGTGGTCGGCCACCGCTCCCTCGTTGTCGACGCTCCGATGACCGTTGTAGACCTCGAAGAAGTGCTCCCCCCGCATTTCCGCGAGGTTGTTGACCCCCAGGGAGGTCCTGAAGTTCGGGTGGTTCAGGTGGGCAAGGACCGATCGATCATGCGTGCGGCCGTGTGCGGCGATCGCGTCGAGGTTGTTCTGGATCGTCGCCTGCACCGAATCGCCGTGTTGGGGTGCGACGGTTTCAATCACGTTGAGTGCATTGATGTGCACTTCCGCAAGCCGGAACCGATCGGTCACTTCCTCACCCGGTATCAACATGAACCGGTCCGGTTGATCGAATCGTTCCTGAAGCTCTTCAAGCGTCCGCAGCCTCAGTTCAGTCAGGCCGCCCTCTTCACGAGTCTCCACCGAGTCGGCACCGAATTCGGTGACCAGGGCGTCCAGTTGACCGGGGGTCAGGCGTCCGTCCTCGGCGACCGGGAACCACCGTTCACCCTGTTGCATCACATTGTGGTCGGAGAGCACCAGAAACTGGTATCCATTCTCGGCGTACCACTTGACCACATGGTCCGGTGACGCATCGCCATCACTCCAGAGGGTGTGGGTGTGGGTGTTGCCTCGATACCAGCGAGGTGTCGTTTCGTCGGGAGCGGTTGCCTGGCAGACAACCCCCAGGCTGAGCAGAGTGGTGATGATCACTTGCTCATCTTCCCGGCAAGTTCAGAGAGTTCGAGCACTCGCTTGGCGGAAAAGCCCTGATCCCAGAACCAGACCACTTCACCGTTCTTGTCGAGCAAGAGAATGCGTCCGTTTCGTGGATTGTCGTTACCCGTGAACTTCGCCACCGGTTCCGCGGCACCTCCGTAGAGGGTGACCACGCTCGCCCAGTCCTCGCGAGGAATTCCGGACCGCATGCCGTCATCGATCGTTCCCTTGATCATGCCCGGAATCAGTCCGGGGATCGCGGGAACCTCGACGATCCGGCAGGGAAACTTCGATTGCAGCAGTCCGATCGTCCACCGATCAAGGTCGAACTGGGTGTTCTGGACGTAGCCGACCATGTAGAGCGCGGGTGCGCCCTCGTAGGCGGTCGGAAGCGTGACCGACTCCTTCTCGAGACTCTCGCCGGTGACGGTGGGAAACATCTTCCCCACGGGATTCTGATTGGGGTAGTTGGTCGAGCAGGCGGTGCCCAGTCCCGTGAAAAGCAGCATGCAGGTACGGAGTATCTTCTTGATCATGGCCTGAGCCTACCAGTAACGCCACTGTGGGTGGACCCGATGCGAACGGAAGCGCGTGGATCCGCTGATATCCCGATATCCATGGACTTCAGGCCGTATTCTGGTCGATCAGTTCCACATGGTCGAAGCACTGGTCATCATGGGAATTCTTGGGCTCTGCGTCGGATTTATTGCCGCTCTGCTCGGCATTGGCGGCGGGATGGTGGTGGTGCCGTGCCTGTACTACATCTTCACCTGGACCGGCATCATTTCGGACAGCCCCATGCACTACGCCGCGGGCACCTCGTTGATGATCATGATTGCAACCTCGGTCGGTGCGGTTGTTGCGCACGCGCGTCGAGGCGATGTGGTCTGGTCCCTCACTCGTCGGGTGTTGCCGGGTATCTCGTTGGGCGTGATCTGTGGAGTCATCATCGCCACCATCATCAGCGGGAAGATTCTGATGTTGGTCTTCGGGGCCATCCTGCTGATCGTCGCGATCATGATGATCTTCGGGTTCAAGGCAACCGCCGCACGAGAAGAACGCATACCGCGTCAGCGATACCTGAACCTCTTCGGCTTCGTCATCGGGTACAAGTCCGGAATGCTGGGGGTGGGGGGCGGAGCGATCAGCGTGCCCTGGCTGACCTGGATGGGACTTTCACAGCCCAAGGTGAGTGGCACGAGTTCAACGTTCACCTTTCCCGCGGCGGTGATCGGTGCCGCGGCCTTCTGTGTCAGCGGTCTGGTCGATGCGAATCGACCGGAGGTTCCCTTCACGATCGGCTATCTCTTCTGGCCCGCGCTTCCCGTGGCAGGTCTGACCTCGGTGGTGGGCACCCGATTTGGTGCGATCTTCTCGAGCAAGGTGCCGGGCCGGCTGCTGCGAATCATCTTCGGCGTGATCCTGATCGGAGTCTCGGCCTCGATGATCACTTCGGGTTTCAGTCCGCCGGAATCACCGACTGAAGACGTTAAACTTCCTGATTCATGAGCCACTCCTCTTCACCTCCTTCCAACCACCAGTCCACCGGACAGGTGGGTGTGCTCATGGCCCTCGCCGCATTCGGCTGGTGGGCCTGGGTCACGCCGCTGTACTTCCATGTGCTGGATTCAATCCCCGCCTCCGAGCAACTTGCGTGGCGGGTGATCTCCGGTCTGCCGGCGATGCTGTTGATTCTGCTGCTGAGCCGTCAGTTGTCGCAGTTGATCACGATTCTCCGCTCACCGCGGGTGTTGCTGCTGCTCGTCTGTTCCGCTTCTCTGCTGTCGATCAACTGGTTCACCTTCACCTGGGCGGTAATCAATCAGCGCCTCGTCGAGGGAAGCCTCGGCTACTACATCAACCCCCTGGTTTCGGTCTTGCTGGGGGCGATCTTTCTCGGTGAACGACTGCGGGGACTGCAGGCGATCGCGGTGGCGATTGCAGTGGTGGGGGTCGGGGTCAATACCCTGGTCCTCGGGTACCTGCCCTGGATCTCCCTGATCATCGCCTTCTCATTCGGTTTCTACGGGTTGATTCGCAAGCAGGTCCGCGCCGCACCCGGGCCCGGGATCTCGGTGGAGATGCTGCTGATGCTGCCGGTGATGGTTCTGGTGCTGGTGTTCACCTACCGCGCGCCCGACGGCCTCTCGCATTCCTCCTGGAACTGGACGCTGTTGGTTCTGGCGGGGCCACAGACCGTGATTCCACTGCTGTTCTACACGGGTGCCGCCAGGCGAATCACCCTCTCCACCCTCGGCCTGCTGCAGTTCCTGGCACCCACCGGGCAGCTGCTCCTGGCGGTCCTCGCGTTCGGCGAGTCCTTCACTCGCGGACAGGTCTGGGCGTTCGCCCTGATCTGGATCGCGGTGATCGTGTATTCGGTCGACACCTGGCGTCGATCCCGCGCCACTGCGCTGCCTGATCCGAACAGCCTTCCCGAGGTGGATTGAAACCGACGGATCAACTGGCCTTGGTGCGTGCACTCGCTGGCCGGGGGCGTGAGAAGACCAGTAGTCGATCGTTCCCTTCCTTGACCTGGAATCGATAGCCCTCGAGATCGAACTGCGACAAGTCCGCCACGTTTCGCGGTCGATTGTCCGCCATCCACCGAGCCATCAGCCCGCGCGCGCGTTTCGCGAAGAAGGAGATGAACTTCGACTTTCCGCCGTCCTTCTGCAGGAACTTGACGTCGAGCACCGGGAGGCCCATCTCGCCGAGTCGGGCTGCCTTGGAATATTCATCACTGGCCAGATTGACCAGAGTGTCCGCCTTCGCGGCCTTCATGTCCTTCTTCAGGGTTCGGTTGAGTTCCTCACCCCAGAAGGCATAGAGATCCTTGCCTGCATCCGTCGGTAGTCGGGTCCCCATTTCAAGTCGGTAGGGTTGGATGACGTCCAGTGGTCGAAGCAGTCCGTAGAGCCCACTGAGAATGCGAACGTGGTCCTGGGCCCAGCCGAGTGCTCGCTTGTTCATCGTCCAGGCTTCAAATCCCTGGTAGACATCGCCGCGGAAACACATCGCCGCCGCACCGCGTGGGTTCGAACGACTGCCGAACTCTTGCCACCTTTGCGCATTGAGATCCGCCAGTTTCGTCGAGATCGACATCAGTGACTCGAGCGATCTGGGGGAGCGCTCTCTCAACTCCGCGGCGAGGGCGCGAGTGCGAGTGCTGAAGCGAGGTCTGCTGGTCTCGAATCGACAGGCGGCTTCATCCGCACCGTCCATTTCCAGAGACTTGGCGGGCGAGAGAATGGTGAAGAGTCCGGGCATGTGAGTGAACGAGCCTCCTGCTGTCGGTCAGTCCTGGGTTCGGCGCATCTCATCGAGGCGCATCGGCATCGCATCAATGATGGAAAAGAGTTCCTCGGGCTTCATCGGAACCTCTCTTCGTTCCTTGACGCCCCCGTCCTTCCCCACCAGCACCACTTCGAAGCGTTCGGTTGGAAGTCCGAAGTGCGTCCGGAAGGCCGTGGCCCCGGGCAGGCCCGCGCTTTCCCCGGTGAGCAGCGTGGTTTGCTCCTCACCCACCTCGATCACCAGCAGGTCACGATCAAGCAGTTCCGGTTCCCGGTCCGCCAGGATCGTCCGTTGGTCGAGCGCACCCGGATTCTGGTCGGAGAAGACCAGCATCCGATGGGACCACCTCTGGCCCTTGAACCAGGCGGTATCCGACGGGGTCGGTGTGGAATCCGGGGTATCGCATCCGCTGTTCGACATCATGATCAGGGTCAGTCCCAGCAGCAGAGGTGAGTGTACGTTGAGGGTGAAGCTGCCGATGAGTGTTTCCTTCAGAGGTGTTTCTCCGGGTAAGTATACTCATCACATGGTCCACGATTCAAATCAAAATGACGCACCCTCGCAGGCAGACATCCTGGACGCTCCCGACCCGCCGGGCATGGCCGAGGCCCGTCGACAGAGGCGGAAGTCCCTGATCATGCTGATCATCAGCGGGGCGGTGCTCTTTCTGATCATTCCGGCGGGTGAATTCGCGGTGCTTTCCATGGCGGAAGAGATCACCAAGGATGAGCAGGCCAAGGCACGGGCTCAGGGTTGTTCGGGAAATCAGAACTGCTTCACCGGATGCGGGGGTGTGCTTTTCGGCTTTGAAGGTCTGATGATCGGGGCAGTGATGGCGTTCGCAACGTTTCCGCTGAGCATGATCGGGTGGCGATCTGCATGCAGTGCGCGTCGATTGGGGATGCGGTCCCACTCAGTCCTGGCGCTTTCACTGATGAATCTGTTCTGTGCGCTGCTCGTCGGCATCCTGGGAATCGCCCTGGTCACGGTGTTCATCCGGATCGCAGCCCGCGTGGGGTGATCTCGCGCACCGGGCCCCTTGCCGGCACTGCAGGAGTCAGCTGCGACCCGCCGCTCGTCCACTGAGCAGTGCATGTTCGACCGTCGGTCCCAGGCACCAGTCTCCGCAGGCGACCAGGCCCAGTGATTCGTCGACGAGCACCTCCTGGCCCACCGGGGTGCGAACCAGACCGTATCGCCATCGATGTGCACTCCACGGTGGACTGAGTTCGGTTTCGAGCAGCCGTGAGAGTTCACGGGCCAGGAGTTCCTCGACCACTGGTCGTTCGGCCTCGAGGTGCGCGCGGCTCCACTCGGTGGTGGCGTGCGCGACCCAGGACCGGTCCTGCCTTCGTTGTGGCTTGCTGGACTGGGCTTCAGCGTGGGCGATCACGCAACTGGGATGCTCCAGTGCATCAAATCCGATCGCGATCCGGTCCGGACCCTCGAACATGAATGCCCAGACGGGATCGAATTCGACCGCCGCGATCTCCTTCAGATGCGCGAAAC
>NHEC01000037.1 GCA_002171655.1 Planctomycetes bacterium TMED75 | reverse complement strand
CAGCCGCACCGAAGCTCGAGAACAAAAAGGGTGACTACACACGTAGAGGCGGCTTCATCACCGTTCCGACACGGGGGTTCGAATCCCCCCGGCTCCATTTTCCATCCGACCTCGTTCGTCTCAGGACGCAGGCCCGGAACCAGCGGCCTTGCGGATCCTGATCAGATGGTTGAATTCGGTGAAGTCACCCTCGACCCACTGGGCCGGTACCAGATCCACCTGGTGACCGTCGGAACGCAGAGCCTCCATGACCGGATCGACGAACTCCTGGCGGCGGGCGGGCCCGGTCACGGCGAAGGAGGGAAACATGCGAACTTCCTTCGCGACGCGAAGCAGTTCCCGCACCGACTCGAGATGAAAGTCCAGGTCGAGTTCATCGGTGGACATCAGTCCTCCCCGTTCGACCGAAGCGTAGACGAAAAGGAAATTTCCGCTCAAGGCAAGGTCGAAACTGTCGTCTGAAAACGGCAGCTCAGGAAGCGATCCGACGATATACCGCTCCGGATGCGCCGCAAACGCCTCGATGAAGCTGTCGAGTGCCGCAAGCTTCAAGTTCTTGAATTCCTCGGCCTTGTGGTCGCCCCAGGCGGTGTCGGGATCGAGCTGCCAGGCTGCCATGGTGTCGGTGATCTCCTTGCGTCCACGTGCCTCCAGATCCTCCAACTTGGAGTCGTACAGAGGATCGATCGCACAGATGTCGAGCCCCCGAGTCAACCCCTCCGCCACCAGGGCGTCAGGACCGCCCGGGCAGTCGAGGATCTTGATTCCGGAGAGATCGGATTCCTTCAGGGCGTACATGCCCAGGCACTCGTCCCAGGTTCGCCCGAAAAAGACGGCATGATCAAGGCTAAACGGCATGCCACAGGGTAGCACAGGCACATGCAGGTTCGTAT
Organism: Planctomycetes bacterium TMED75; assembly: GCA_002171655.1. GTDB lineage: Bacteria > Planctomycetota > Phycisphaerae > Phycisphaerales > SM1A02 > UBA8087. Next base: position 8,216 of record NHEC01000037.1, on the reverse strand, counting down.
CTGGATGCGCCCCCGGGGCAGGAGCCCTCCATCGGATCAGAGGGACTCGAGGAATCGAATCAGCGCCTCCCGTTCCGCGGGTTCAAGCTGGTTGAAGGCGGCTCGAGAAGCCGCCGCCTCACCACCGTGCGCTGCAATCGCCTCTTCGAGCGTACGGGCCCGACCATCGTGCATCAGCAGCAGGGCTCGACCGTTTTCTTCGAGCAGCTTCATATTGCGACCAAGCCCCCACAAAGGTGGCGTACGAAAGGGCGTTCCGGTCACATCGTGCATCTTCATGTCGGTGTAGGGACGGAGCACGATGTCACGAAAGACGCGGGGTGCATCGGACCGTGTCTTTTGAGTGACCGAATGGCAGGAGGCACACCCGACCTCGATGAACTTGACCAAGCCTGCCTGAACCACACCGTCATCATGGGCTGCATAGCTGCGTGCGGGCACGGAAAGAAATTCGACGTACTTCACCAGTCGATCCAGTTCTGCCTGGTTGATCGCATTGGACACCCCGAACTCCACCCCGTGGTCCTCGGCCAGTGCTCCGATCGTCTGTTCGCGTACTGTTTCAACCTCGCCGTCCCATCGCAAACCGGCTTCACGGCCAGCGATCCACTCGAGTAATCCGGATCCGTAGACCGGAGGAGGAACTCGAGGCCCGCGCGCAGTCTGAATCACGGTGCTTCCACGGCCATCACGGAAATGGCAATTGCCACAGGAATTGTTGCCAATCTGAATTTCACCGAGAATGTTACCGGGGTCGTTGCCGTTGGCTCGGTGTCGCACCCCGTGGAAGAGGTGGTGCCCCTCGAGAAAGTCATCGACGTCGTCTTCGAGCTCGAGGGTGATCAGGTGTTGCGTGAAGACCGCATCGTGCTCAAGCTGCTTGTGTGATCCGAATCCAGGCAGCACCATGTTCGTGGTGGCCCGTCCGGCTGAAGCGTTTCTCGGGTCGCCAAAGGTGTCAAGACCTTGACCGATCACGTAGTTCTGGAAGGTGTTGTAGGTCTGGGCACCCGAGCCACCGGTGACGGCTGTGATCTCGTAGGTGATGATGTTGCCCCACCCCCACTTGCCTGCGTATTCGCCGGCGCTCATGGCATACGTGGGCGGAGATGCATCACCTTTTTCCATGTAGTCGATGCGGATGACCGCGGCATTGTCGATGCCGCCATGCGGATGCACGGAATTGGCATTACCCCGCGTGAGCCTGGGATCGATGACCAAGCCATCAGGCCCATCAGTGAAGACCGTCGAGAAACGATCGAGGTTCCGCAGCAGATCTCCGTTGTGCTGCGCGTCAAAAACGGCCTCGGTGATTCCATCCTGAGCGTGCGGATGGCGGAATCGCATCCAGTTTGCCCCTTCAGTGATCAGGGTCGGTCTGTTGTCAGGGTCGATCCGTTCACCGGCCGTCGTGAAGAGTGCGGAGTACACATAGAGGTCGCCGGGGTCGTCGGTGGTGTTTCCCTGTTTTTGGTACCGCACGAAATAGTCGTAGTCGCCACCTTCAAGGCACGGTTCAGGAACCTGCGCCAAATCCTCCAACGAAACCATGTGGAATTCGACCTGGTTGCAGGAACAGAAGAACTCGAAGTCCGGATTGCCTCCGGACTGGATCGCAACCACGTCGCCCGAACGAATCGAGACCGTGGCAAGATCTTCGGCAAGGTCGATTGCAAAGCCATGCCCGTGCTCCGCTCCAATGACCGCGGTTGGAAGCGCTGGACGTGGATAGAGCACACGCGGCACTTCACCGCAGGTATTGGGTGGACACTCCGCACAGGGGCCACCACAGTCCACTGCGAGCTCTCCCTGGTTTCGTATTCCATCACTGCAGGTGGGAGGAGGAGGCCCCTCGGCGATGGCAAGTGAACCAAGAAGCCTGGGGCAATCGCCATTCGCCCAGCGGCTCCAGGCCTCGTAGGTACCGGGAGCGAGTCCTTCGACCACATGAGTGCCGAGCGCATCAGGGACCTGGATCGGGTAGCTCACTCCCCCATCCAAGCTGAATTGGATCGATGATCGGTCGGACGCATCGGAGAATTCGAAGCGGATCGCACCGTCTTGGGCACCTTCGAGTGTCTCATTGGTCGCGGAGGCAATCGCATCGGGATTTGGTGTGCCATTGCAGATGACCGAACAATCGATGCACTCGGGACCACCGCAGTCGATCCCATCCTCGTCGCCATTCATGAACCCATCCGAACAAGTCGGGCAGTCACCACAGTCGGGTCCACCACAGTCCAGTCCGGTTTCGAATCCGTTTCGGACCCCGTCACTGCAGGAGGCGCGAACCCAACAGTCGGTTCCGTCGCCCACCACCCCGTTGACCACGACGTTCGGGCCGCACTGGACGCCGAGACTGAACGCCGCGCCGGGTGCCAGGTTCACGGGCATCAGATAGAAGTCGCCCTCGAGGAAGAAATTCGTCGTACAGCCATTGAAGCCAGGGCCGGTGCACATGTAGCAGGGCGCTCCCAGGGAGGTGTGGGAGTAGAGGTACGCCTCTCCCCCCACCACGGAAACCCCGTACCCCTCGCATTGACCCAGTGCCGGGAGACAAGCGCCCCAGTCGGCAAGAAGTCGAGCGAGGTCACTCCCACCAACAAATCCATCCCCATCAAGGTCAGATCCCCCACGGCCCCAATCGGCCAGCAGGATGGTGAGGTCCTCTCCATCGACCAAGCCACTTCCATCCAGATCGGCCTGACACTCCTCAGCAGAAGCCGGGATCGGGTACAGCCACAGAGTAGATGCAATGGTACAAGCGACCAGCGTCGCGGTCCTGTTGTTCATTTCTTCGTGCTCCTGCCGAGACAGGCCCCTCACGTTGATGAATCTCTTCATCCGTGGGAACCCGAGGCCGGATTCCTTTATGTCGTAAATCTCTGTGAAATGGCTCTTGCTGGCCTTCCAGGAAAAGTTTCAAGCGACTGTTTTTCTGCACGGGATACCTGAATGCCGAGTTCCTGAATGCAAACCACTGGCTGGGCGCGAAGTGGGTTGGACGCCCTCTACCGATTAAGAGCGCTGGAGAGGTTAGGAAGCTCGTTTTTAATCAAATTCAGGACCACGAGGATCAAATTTGGGATTGGATCGTAAGGTAAGGACATCCAGGACCCGCTCCCGCGGATCTGGGAGGGGCTTCAGATGTCGGGGGCGACGGAGCCAGTTGAATGACATCACCAAACCTGCCGTACACCCACGCGAAAGCGTGTCGCGTTGTCGTACTCATCTCCGCGATGCTCATGGGCGGGCTCATTCCCGCCGGCACTGCCCTGGCGCAGACTCCTGACTACCAAGGCGAGGTGTGCCGCCTTGATGATCAACGAGTACGGATCGCATTGCAGACCGAAACCGCCGTCACGAACGTGCTCATCTATCCCACGCCTCCCGGCGGTGGTTGGTACCTCGACCAGACCGAACCCGGCCGTTTCGAGCGGGAATTCACCATACCGTCCGGTCAGGAACTCACCTTCACCTTCCTGATTCAGAACCCTGCACAGTACAGTTACCCGGAACACGCGCTTCGGGTTGATGAAGGATGCGTTGCATTCAGCAGGGATGAGGTGATGCCGCCACCCATTCGCGGATTCAATCATGAATTGAGCGAGGAGCAAGGGGGAGTGCGTGCCACATTTGAAGCCAGTCCTGGAGATGGAAACATCCCCCCCACCGGTGCGGTGACCCTCCGCTATCGACTTGATGGAGGAGACCTGCAGAACCGATCCATGGATCCGATCGGCGGAGGCCTCTTCACCACCGTCGTTCCGGAGGCTGGTCCCGGAGTGAACATTGAATACTGGTTTGCGCAGATGATTGGCGAGCAGCCGATCGACAGCATCCTGTTTGAGCGCACCGTAGGTGAGGCGACGGAAGAGATCGACTTCCCCATCGTAGGTCGCACCGCTGGTCGATTTCGTGACCGACACCCCAATGAATGGCGATTCGACCACTATGTCGAGAACTACGCGGGCGGCAAATCGTTTGAGATCGTGGTGACCGACCACGGGAACAGTCTGGATGTACTGGTGGTGACCCAAGAGGTTGGCGGTCCGGAACGCGTGGACTTCAAGTACTACATCCAGAACAACCCTCAGGCGATGTGCGACCGACCACTCACGGCGATCAATTTGGTAATGGATCCCGTACCGGGAACAACCAACCGGTTTGAAAAAATGATTCCCGACATCACCCCGGGACAAATCATCGAATTCGACTTCACCCACCTGGGGGTTCCAAATCCGGCCGGTGGCACCTTCCAGTATTACACCGAGTATTTCTACTACCACGCGGGCACGGGACGATTCGGTACCGCAGAGGCAAATCCACGAGCGACCGCTGCGGGCGATGCCTCGATTCCACTGGTCACCGCTCCCCGCTTTGCATTCGCACAACACGCAAACAACCTGTCGATGGAGGAACTCGATCGTTTCATGGCCGGCAAGGAACGTTTCGAAACCGACCACCTGGACGGCCTGCTCAAGAACTTCCCGACGCAATTCGACTGCTGCAGTGGACCGATCGGCTACGTCCTTGATCCGAGTCCGCATGCACGATTCGAGGGACTGGGGCCGATGTTTTCTGCACCCAGCTGCATCGCCTGCCACATGATGGACGGCCGTGGAGCCACCCCGACCGGCTCTGAGTCGACCTTGACCTCGCTGGTGATTCAACTCGCCATTGACGGCACCGATTCCGACGGCGCACCGGCGCCTCATCCCTTCTACGGGAGGCAGTTCGATACCGCGGCACGCGCAGGGAGCCAGCCGGAAGGCCGAGTGACGGTGGCCTACGAAGAGATCGTCGGCACCTTTGATGATGGCAGTTCATATTCGTTGCGGCAGCCGATCTATTCATTCCGGGACACCGCCTACGGATCACCCGGAAGCAACCTGCCCGACGCGGAAGGCACCCCAGGCTACGAGGGGGTCGTCCGCTACTCGCCACGAATCGCGCCGATCCTGGCGGGCACCGGACTGCTTGAGGCGGTGGATGCCTCAGCAATTCTGGCACTTGCCGACCCTGAAGATCTTGATGGTGACGGAATCTCGGGGAAGGCCAACTGGGTCTATGACCTGGTGACCGGTGACACCCAGCTGGGTCGCTTCGGATGGAAAGCCGGTCAACCAGGACTGCTCCAGCAGACCGCGGTTGCCTACCAGCGGGACCTCGGACTGACTTCACCGTGGACTCCGGATCATGACTGCGGATCCGCCACCGGGAACTGTCCCGATGATGCGGCCCCGGAGTTGGCCGCCAGTGATGTCTCGCTGGTCGCCAGTTACGTCGAGGGACTGACCTTGCCCGCTCGGCGCAACCACGAGAATCCCGAGGCCCTGATCGGCATGCAGCTGTTCAAGCAGGCCAACTGCCAGGCATGCCACGTCCCTACACTCAGAACCAGAAGCGATCATGAACTGCTTGCCTACCGAGATCAGGTGATCGAACCGTTCACGGATCTGTTGCTGCACGACATGGGCCCCTCGCTTGCAGATGGGTTCACCGAATACGCCGCTGGAGGCAGCGAGTGGCGAACTGCACCCCTCTGGGGCGCGGAGTACGTCGGCCATGTGCTCGGAGTCCCGGGCGAATGCACCGATCCCTATTCAGGGGACCTGGCACCCAACTACCTTCATGACGGCAGAGCACGCAGTTTGATGGAGGCAATCCTGTGGCACGGGGGTGAGGCGGAGTCCTCACGGGATGCCGTCCTCGCGATGAACCAGGAGGAACGCGCCGCCTTGCTGACCTACGTCGCCTATCCGTTCGCCGATCCATCGCTCGACCGACCAGTCGGACTCGCCTGCCCAGGGGACCTTGATGGCGATGGTGCGATTGGGGGGGGTGACCTTGCACGCCTTCTCACGAACTGGGGCAGTGCAGGCGACGGCGACCTGGATGGAACCGGCGTGGTCGATGGAAGCGACCTCACACTGCTTCTGGCCGACTGGGGGACGTGCCGCGAAGGGTGAACGCAGGAGGTACGAAAAAGTCGAATTGAAGCCTCTCAAGCGGAAAATCGACCAAAATCACCAGGATCATCACCAGATGCGCCTCTGGAATTCGTACAGATTGACGGAGCCCGTGGCTCGGGATCAGAATGATCTGATGGACAATCCAGCATGACCCAGACAAATAGAAACAACGAGACGGACGAGTCCTGGCGACTTGATGATCAGGCGCTGGACGGATGGCGTGAGATCACGGATTCTCATGCCGAGCAAACGGTCGTCAAACCAAGTGCCACCTCGACCAGTTGGACCCTCATCACCGACGCGGTCAACGAGGGATCGAGTACCAGAACCAAAAGCAAGGATGCCCTGGTAAAGCGGTACTGGCAGGCAGTGTATGCCTATGTCCGAGCGAGTGGGCGATCGGCAATTCTCTCCGAAGACCTCACCCAGGGATTCTTCTGTGACGTGTTTCTCGGTCGAGAACTTCTGGCACGGGCGGAATCCGCACGTGGCCGGTTTCGCTCCCTGCTGTTGAGTTCAGTTCGAAACTACCTGGCGGACGATTTCAGGATGCGGACCGCAAAATGCAGGACGCCGGAACATGGGAAGCTGATGAACATCGATGGTGATGAACAATTCGGATCAAGTCCGGATGAGTCAGGGGATCCGGAAGCCGCCTTCAACATGGTCTGGGTAGATGAATTGATCAAGCGAACTGCCCGGCAAGTCGAGCAGGATCTGGTCGAGAGCGGACAGTCAATCCACTGGAAGATTCTGCAGGATCGAGTGCTTTCGCCTTGCCTGAACGGGAGAACTCCCACCCCCCACGAGGATCTGGCCGAGCAATGGGGACTGAAAGGGGTTCCCCAAGTTTCGAATATGCTGGTGACCGCAAAGCGTAGATTCGCGCGAAGGCTGTTGGAAAACGTGCGGGAGACGCTCCCCAAGAACTACGCGCCAAGCAATGAACTGGATGAACTCTACCAGGCACTGGGCAACTGACATGAATACACCCTCAGGATCAGGAATCAATCATCCCATTGAATGGGCCATGGAGACCAATGACGAGCCGATGTTCATGATTGCGGACTGGCTGGTGAAGGACACACTGGGCACGACCACGGACGCCAAGACGGTGCTCACCTCGAAAACTACCTCACTCGTTGATCTCAAGCGACTCAAGACGATCTTCAAGCACCTGCGCATCGAAGGCGAGACCACGGCGGACCGGAGGCTGGGGGCCCGACTCTACGCCACCACCATTGCCAGCGGCCTGGTCTTCCATGAACAATTGATCAGTGATCAATCCATACCGCGCCTGATCCAGGCATTCAGCGATCTGGAACAGGACGGCAACCTGCCTCAGGACATTCGCAACGTCGCAAGGCAGGCCACGGAACTGATGCCCGGATTTGCCTGAGCAGAGAGCGTTCAAGCGGAAGGCCTGCTTGAAGCAAAGGCGCCACACAGTTCTTCAGACCAACCCAGAAAAACACAGCACCCTCGGCCGAGGCCGAGGGTGCTGGAATTGATGAGTTGATCAATCACTTCAGAAGAAGCTCTTGAATCAGCTGACGTTACGGGCAGACGCCCCACTTCGCCAGCAGGATGGTGAGGTCCTGACCGCCGACGTTACCGTCTCCATTGAGGTCAGCAACGGGGTTGTTGGTGCCCCATGCTGCCAGGAGGATGGTCAGGTCCTGACCACCGACGACGCCGTCTTCATTGAGGTCGCCTTCACAGGTGACCGGACCACCGTCCCAGGTGTTGAAGGACAAGACCCATGCAGTGCCGGGGAAACCAATGGCTGAATACGGGGTGTACTCGGCGATACCACAGGCATCCGAACGGATGAAGGTCTCGTAGGTTTCAGCTTCGGTGTTGGTACCAACGGTGCTGAAGCCATCGGGGCTTGCCGGGGAATCGTACTCGAAGACGAGGTTGGTTCCGGCAGGCACGTCAAGCAGGGCATCGTAGGCAACAGTCACCGTACCGAGGAAGCCGCCACCGGGGATGTAGACATCCTTGGCGTTGATTTCCTGGAGAGAAGCGAGGACGGGAGCAACGCCACCATCAGAGTCGGCAAAGACTCGCATGAAGGCGAGCTGGGCCGCACCACCGTTGCTCACACCGAAGTCGATGCAACCAATGGTTTCGGCGGGACGATCCAGGAACTTACGTGCGTACTGGTTGATGGTGGTGATACCGCCACCAGCGCAGGAAACGCCACCCTCGACGACCGTGAGGTCGGCGTTCTGGGTG
>NHEC01000036.1 GCA_002171655.1 Planctomycetes bacterium TMED75 | reverse complement strand
ATGCCTTCGAAGACTCGGAGGTTCTGAACCTCGAGTTCCTCGGTATCGTGGTCCCAACCGCCGGTGCGGAGGGTGCCGCCGTCGTTCCAGACGGCGATGTCGAAGTGCTCGCCTTCGTGTTCGTCTCCATCAGCACTTGCGAAGTAGGGAGTCGCGCCGATGGTGATCAGAGCCAATGCGGCAGTGATGATATTTCCCTGAGTACTCATTGAGGTCGATCTCTTTCTGTTCTCTGGTCGATAAACCTCTTAAAAGAACATCTCGATTGACCAGGTCTCGATGTCCTGAATAACGTTGGTTCATGGCTCGGAGCACTGTCCCCAGCGACCGAGCAGGATCGTCAGATCCTCTCCGGCCACCACGCCGTCCTCGCTGAGGTCGGCCTGTGGGTCGTTGGTGCCCCAGGAAGCAAGTATCTGGGTGAGGTCGCCGCCGTCGACCGCACCGTTGCCGTCGAAGTCGCCGAGGCAACCGGGATTTTCGTACATCGAATCGAGCGCGTTCTCGACATCCTCGGGAAGCGCGTCGTAGTCGTAGAGGATCGTGAAGACTTCACTGTCGGCGTAGCCCATCGTCGAGTAGAGGATGTAATCGACCCGGTAGACGCCAGCGGTCCGGTTCCCGAAGTCATCTCCCATCAGGACGAAATTCATGTGCCGATGCCAACCGCCATCCGGCTGGACGGCAAGATCGAAGCCGGTGATCGGACCGTCCTCGACCACGCATTCAAGGGTGATGAACGAGATGCTGAGTGACTCCCCGACTTCACTGGGGGCCAGCCAGGCTCCCGAGTCGGGATCCCATCGTTGGAGTCCGGAGACCGCGTCGAAGCCGATCCTTCCCGGTTCGAACGTGTCGGACACCGCATCGAATCCCGGGTTGGGGGTCAGACCTGCGAAACCCGTGTCGCCAAACGTAGCCAGAAACACCCCGTCCGTGTCTTCGTCGCTGCCGAGCGGTCCGTAGACTTCGAGCTGGCCGTCGACCTGGCGGAGTGCGATGTCTCCAGCGTGCTGAGCATGCCCCGAACTCGCCAACGCGGCACTGATTCCCACGGCCAGGAGGATCGATTTGAAGGTCTGGGGGGGGTGATTTCGAATCATGGTTCAGTTCCTCGAGGGGCTGATCGGAAGTGCCTGGTTGGGTCACCCTCCAATGAGGGGAAGCTGCGCATCCGGATCGAAGGCGTTGCGCTGGGCTGTTTCATAGACGTGCTTGAAGGGTCGGGTACCGGTCGAACCGTCGACGAATCCGTAGTTGGACTCCGCGAGCTCGCTCACGTGGTTGGTGCCTTCCGCGGCGGAGATCGCGATCTGGCTGCTGGCCAGCTTCCAGGGTTCTGATCCGAACGACCAGCTTTCGACGTGGGGGTGATCGCTGACCGCATACGCTCCGTTGGGTGTCATGTGCAGGAAGCAGATCGTCTTGTCGGGAAAGCGAATCTTGGTGTTTCGATCCGCAGCGGCTCCAGGTCCGATCATGGCGACGGCGGGGGAGTAGTTTCTGGAGAGGTAGTTGTTCATCCCGTAACTGGTCCGTCTCAGAGCCGGAGCGGTCCACTCGCCTTGGGCAAGGCCGGCTTCCCAGTAGGGACTGTCGTCAAGGGGCGACTGCATGATCTCAGTCCCGATGTAGGGTTCGAGTACTTCGACGAAGCTGCGTGCCTCCTCGCCGTACCCACCGTGGGGGAGGCCGACATCGACGAACCAGTCGTTGTGCACCTGTTGGTAGGCTCGGTGCGCCAGACCGAGTTGTCTGATCTGGGACAGGTCACTGGTGTTGAGTGCCGAGAGTCGCAGCGTTCTCAGCGCCGGGAAGGTCAGTGAGAGCAGAATTCCAATCACACCGATCACGATGATGAGCTCAACAATAGTAAACCCACTCCTGAAGAGAGGGCGCGTCGCAGCTGATTGGTTTGAGGCCACGGAGAGGAGGCGCATTAAATGTATCCTGTCGGATCTGGAGAGGTGGGAGAGAGTTTCATCCTAGCTGTCGGCAACTCATTGTCAATAAATAGGAGGGATTAATTGCCAACCCCTCAAATCCGGTAAAAATCGGCGTTTGGACCCTGCTGGCTAGGATCCTGCTGAAAGATACGCCTCGCATCGTGGAGGGTTCGGGCGCCTGTTTGCTTTCGGCATGGATCATTTTGGGGCGAAACCGTGCCCGGCCGGGGGGGCGCAGGATCCGAAGTCTCGCTTCGAAATGCGTCTTCGTGCCTCGTTGCTCACAGAGCAGGTCGTTCAATCTATATATATAGCTTCGGACTGCATGAAGCTTCGGACGATCTGGAGCTTCGGATCAAGACCAGCGCACCCGCACGGCACAGGGGAGGCCCCTCCCGCCAAGAAGGGCGCCAGTGAGTTCTCTCACTGACGCGTTCGAGTCGTTCATCCGGATCAATCCCTTCCGAACCTCTCTTGATGCGGGACAGTCAGCAAGGAATGGTTTGGCTAGGTGTGAGCTGCGTTCGTGAAAGGTTGCTCGGGCTGTGCACTTCCTGGAACCTTCTTGACGATCGTGGTGGGGTAGGCGAATTCCAGGCCACATTTCTCCACGACCGCGCTGATCCCCAACAGGATCTCTTCCTGCAGGTCGAGAAAACGCTGCCATTGGTTGCCTTCGATATCCGAATCAAGCTTGCAGGAAACGCGGATGTTGATCGCATCGGGTCCGATGTTGTCAAGATTGACTCCGGGGTCCTCGTCGATGACCTGCTCGAGATCGATCAAATAGTTGCGAATCAGCTTGAGGACCTCGTTGACGCGTTCTGTCGGGGAATCCAGTCTCAGCCGCAGGTTCTTCCGGAACAGGTACGTCCCGTCGCGAGCCGACAGATTCGTGATCATCATGGTTGCGAACTTGGAATTGGGGATGGACGTCACGGTATTGTCGTAGTTCCGGATGCGGGTGGATCGCATGCCCACGGAAAGGACTTCTCCAAAGTTCATCGTGCCGGCTTCCGGGTATCGGCACCAGTCTCCGATCGCGACCGGTCGATCGCTCAACAGGTTGATTCCCGCAAGGTAGTTTTCCAGTGATTGTCGGGCGGCGAGTGCGACTGCCAGGCCGCCGACACCCACGCCAGCGACCAGGCCATAGAGGGGGAACCCGATCTGCTCGCTGAGCATGAAGAGGAAGGTGATGGCGATTCCCAGACCGACGGTCCGGCCTCCCAGCCGGAGCAGGTGGGCATCCAGGCAGTCAGCCGCGATGTGCGGTGATCGGATGACCAGTTCGACGAACAGCATCACCAGCGGAATCGACAGCAGTGCGAGTCCGACGTACAGCAGGACGGCGGCGGTGAACGCGAGTCCCGTCGCGAACTCGCCACTGAAGGTGAGTTGGAAGAGAATCGCCCGGACGTTCCACGAGATGAAGATCATCAACAGAGGCATACCGATCTTGCGCAGGTTTTTGGCCAGGGCTGATTCGCCGGTCTTTCCGCGGCATCCCCGCACGGTGAAGAAGATCAGAGCTGTCCAGCAGCCTATGAAGATTCCCAACACGAAGATCTTCCAAAGACCCTGTCCGAAATAGGACTGCTTCAACCATGCCGGAAAGTTCTCGATGGTACTGGATGAGATCATCCAGCCGGCTGGTGTGAGGTATTCGCGCTTGCCAAGCCAGGCATCGCATTCTCCGAAGACGGGACTGTCCTTGATGAGTTCGTAGAACTCGATGGATCGCTGGGTCGTCTCCGAGCTGAAGACATAATCGCCCTCTCGTTCTCCCTCCGTCATCTTGGTGATGGTGATTTCGGTATTCGGAACCGTCCAATTTTCTGGAAGCTCCTTGCCGGGTTCACTTGCCGGGGCCGTAAGCAGGATGGCGGGGTCGATTCGTCGAATCACGTCAACCAGATGAAACAACGACTCGATGCCTTGCTTGTGGCGAACCGCAGGAGGAAAACTGCTGGTATCCATGAGCCGCATCATGGCCTTGATCCGAATGTTGATCTCTTCGACCGTCTCCTTGCTCGGGTTGTGCCAATGTTCGCCATTCAGGTAGTTCGCGATCGCGTTCGCCGAATCCATGTAACTCTTCATGGTGTTGAATGGACTGGTGCAGTCCAGTGGTTGAAGCGGGGACAGCTTCGACGGATCATCTTCTGGAACCGGAGAGGTCCTTAGTGAATCATCCCCTCGAAGCGGAGTGCCGAACCAGAGAATGAAACAGATCAAGGAGAGCGATCGGATGAGTAGGGGCATTCGATGTCCTTATGCAGAACTGCGAGAGTCCAAATCATAGAGACAACCCGTGCACAGTTGTCTGTCTGCAGATCTTTTGGGACGAGCCGGGTGTCATTTTGCTGGCAGGAATGACAAAACGGTCGTTTGCTCGCAGCCGATCACTTTGCCGTGCACATTCACCCGCGCCGGGCACCGAGGGTTGGGTTCATTTCGTGTGTTCAGTGGGTTCGGCGCAGCGCTTCGGGAGCTTCACCCAGTCGCAGGAAGAAGAGGTCGTCACGCTGTTCGAGTCGACCGGTGATTTCAACCGGATCCGCGATGAAACTTCTGATTCGATCCACGACCGACTCACCACTCTGCCCGACCAGTACGGCTCGTCGTCTGTGTCCTGATTCATCGAACCACACCATCATGGGGGGGACACCTCCACCAATGCAGAGGGTGGCACACGCCTTATGCGGTTTGCCAGCACCCGGTTTCATGACCCCGAGCCAGCATTTGGCATCGACGATTTCCCCTTGATACTGGCTTGGATCCTGCAGACTGCTTTCAGCACTTGGCAGCGCACCGAGTCTCTGGTTCTTGAGCCTTTGGAGTCCATCCTTCCCGGGCAGCAGCTCGAGCATTGGTCGTCCATCCCGCTCGATTCGAAAGCCGCGGGCTCTCACGGGGAATGAATCAACGGAAGTGGTGGGGTCCAGCAGAGCCTCGACTCGAGCCTGGGTTCCAAACTTGCCTTGTTCAACCATGAGCCAGCTGCGAACTCCCTTCTTGGAGCCGGGGTCCGCCACTCGGAGTACGGGGTAGGTGCCGGGGACCACTTCACCTTCAAGGGTAAGCAGGTTGCCGGTATCCCAGGTGCCGTCTCCCGGCGAGGTCTGATCCAGGGAAAGTCCGATGGCAAGCAGTACGAATCCCCACAGCAGGATCGGAATCCACACCATGAGAAACCGGCGATCGCGAAGCGGGGTCGGCAGGTAGCCGACGAAGATTGGATCCGTTCGGCGATCAAGGGCGTTGCGGGCCGGTGGTTTGGTCATCAGTCGCGCTCCGTGGTGGAGGCTCGGGTTGCTGGTGGAACCTCGGTGCCGGGTGTCTTCGCGTTCGGATTCAACCAGATCGTTTCACCATCGATGCGCAGCTCGTACGTCTCGATTCGCTCCGTGAAGGGAGGTGGCGACTGCCCATTGGTCACGATGTACTGGTAGCCGTGCCACGGGCAGGTGAGGCACCCGTCGATCAGGCGTCCTTCTCCGAGTGGGCCTCCCTGGTGGGCGCAGGTGTTGGAGATCGCACTGAACCCCTCATCCTTTCGGAAGACCGCGACCCTGTGGCACCCACCGACGGAGACGACCTTGCCCGCATCCGGTGGAATCTCATCGCAGTCTCCGACTCTGATCCAGCCGTCGAGTACCACGGCGTTCAAGGGGCGGTCGCGTCGGCGTTCCTTGAGTCCCGAGATCAGGTGCAGGCTCGCCACGACGACCACACTGGTGGCGGTACCGATCAGCACCACCGGCTCCGGTCCGTATTGCAGCACCCCCAGGGCAATGTGGCCAACCAGCAGTGCGTAGGCCAGGTAACCGATGAGGTGAATCGATTTCCAGGTTCGCGGGCCGAGGTTTGAAAGCCAGTAGTCGTGACTGGTCGCGGCCATGACCAGCAGGATCACCAGAGCGGCCAGTCCCAGTGGTTGAAAGGGAAATTCCGGGAACGATGAATACTCCGCACTGCTGGTGAGGATCGAGACCACGGGGTTCACATCACCAAACGCGTGGTACCACACGGCTGCCAGCACGGCGTGGGCAAGGGCGATACCGAACATCGCCACCCCAAGGTGCCTTCGGTTGTACAGCAGCGGAAGAAAACGCGGCGAGAGTCGGGCGAGTGGGCCGATGCAGAGAATGAGCGTGAGCAGGGTGAACCCACACGCTCCGAGTGCCCGGATCACCAGGATCAAACCGCTGATCGACTGGTCTGCTGGCAGCCGCCACGAGCTCACCATCACGAACAGTGCGAGGAAGAGGATCACTCCTGATGCCAGTATCAGGTCGTACCTGATTTTGAAACCAGACCAGTTCACTGCCTGATAGTGATTGCTCATCGGCTCGGCTCCGAGGTGTTTGATGGCGCCTCCACGCTGCCGGTCAGATTGGTGTCGGAGGAGGCTGCTCGGTCCGGTCGCAGTGCGATCGCGAGAACCAGAACCGTGATCACCACCGGGGCGATGATCGCCCAGAGAATCAGCGCCCGAGCACGAAGCCCGTCAACGGTCCTCTTCTGATCGCGGGTTCGGATCATTCGCGATGCTCGCTCTTGGAGTTACTTCGGTTGGCTTGGATCCACCTTCGGAGCAGCAATGGCCAGAGCAGACTCGCTCCGGGGATCAGCATGATCTTGAAGACAAGCGTTCCCCCGGCATCTGATTTCTCGATCGCTCGCCACCCTCGCCACGAAAATCCAACCGCGAACACCAGTCCGAGCGCCAGGTACGAGGCAGCAGTCAGCAGGATGATTTCTGCAGGCAGAGCGTCCATTCTGGCCTCAGTGTACTGGTATCGGGGAGGGTGGTCGGGTGGACCGGATGAACTCCGCCTCTCTGGGTTCATCATCGCGTCCTTGCCTGCAGTCAGCCGCGCCGATTCGGAATGCTCGCCCTCCGGGCACCTTCCGAGGCGGGGTCCCTCTTTCATTCACATATCTGTCTGGAAAGCAAATGTGTGTGAGATATTGAGCAGGATTCCCCGGCACAGAGAGTTGGCGATCTGGAATCATCGTGGGGTCGCCATGAATTGGAAAAACAAGTTGAAAAAACCTGCTGCTTGGTGGGTGTGCTTTGCTTGGTTTGGCAGTCCGATTCGAAGTCATCGTACTGGTCCGGGATCCCGTCTCATCTGACCGTGGTTCCAATGACTGCACTGCACGATGCTGTGTTCCGGTTGAATACCCTCATGCCGTTCAAGTCACGATTCGTGCCACCTCGCACACCCGCACTCCGAGCAGAGTTCGCCGTCGGGGTCGTACGGGTAGCCGCAGTTGATGCAGTGGTCCTTGCGATCGTGGTGCAGGGAACCGATGCGCCGGTTGATGTTCGAGGAGAGGATCACGTTCGGAATGGCGAATCCGGCATTCACACCCACGAAGACCGCAAAGCTGGCGGGTCCCGGTCCGATGCCGAACATGTAGACCAGGGTGGAGCCCACGGCCAGGATCGTGATGGGAATTCCGAAGGACGAGTAGAGAATCAATGAGAACCGCCACCCCCGGCGACTCACGATCCGACGAACGATTCCTCCATTCATCGCACGCAGCAGAAGCACATCCTCCAAGACGCGCGCGGCGGCCATCGTTGCACCCACAATCACCGACAACGTTGGATCGGACATCCCCAGAACGATCAGAAAGACCATCGTCCCCGAGACGATGACCGCGTGTGCGACGATCCACCATGTGAGGAGTCGGGCATCACGTGCGTGATTCGGGTCATGTTCCGAGTATTCGATACGCTCCACGGCCGCTCCTTTGGAGGATTCGCACGGTCCCATCTGGCATGGCACACTCCACTCTACTTCACTCAGCACCAGGCACGGTCTCGTTGGTGGTAGTTCCCCGGGTCGAGCAAACCCACGCATGCCGACCGCCTCTCGTCGGGCCCCGAGGCCGGGTCAAAGTCGATCAGTCTGCATCCGATCGGTTTGAGTCATCCTTGGAACCTTTGATCGTTCGTTCGTTGAGCCACACCGTGTCGGGTGCTCCGAGGTTCGCGATCCAGGCATCGAGGTCTCCGTCACCGTCGAGATCGCCCAGCGCGACCGAGAAGCTCATCGTATCTCCGAGCTTCTGGCCGGAATCCTTGAAGGAGACCGGCTCCTCGCTGCTGGCAAGGCTCATACAACAGAAGCTTCCGGCAATCAGCACCGGGAGACCGGGGATGGCGGCGGGGTGGAGAACCGAGATCATTCGTTGTTCCGATCGAAAAGGACTTCAGGAGTCTGCACTCTAGTGAATGTGGTGGGATGAATCCCGAACTGAATGATTCGGAACTGCGACACTCGGGGGGGCAGACGACACCACCCCGCGCCTGCGCACGGGGTGGTGGTTGGAGTCGGTTCGTTCAGTGGGTTCGACCCAGTCGACTCACCCGTCGCAGGGCAGTCCCCAGGCGCCGAGCACCATGGCGAGGTCCTCGCCGTTGACTTCGCCGTCGCCGTTGAGGTCGGCGGGGCAGGTGGTCGGGCAGTCGTCGCACGATCCCTGGGGCAGGAACGTCCCCCCGAGTCCCTCGCAGAGTCCGGAGAGGTTCTCGGTCATGAGCATGCAGCCGGACGGCGCGCAGCAGACGCCGGTGCCCGTCACCGTGT
>NHEC01000035.1 GCA_002171655.1 Planctomycetes bacterium TMED75 | reverse complement strand
GGTAAAGTCCGAGAAGGCAAAAAAAAACCCGGCCGCCGCCAAGGTATTGGCGACGGCGGGTGGGAGTCGTGGTTCGTTTACCACTTCGTTTGTGCAGGCAGTTCTTTTCGGCTGCTGCCTGGTTGTCTTTTGTAGGCGAGCGATCGTTGGGTCGAACTCACTCGGTTTGTCTTTGGCCTTGCGAGTACCGCGCCTGAAACAAGATCATTTTCTTCGTTGTCTGCGACGAAGCCCTACGGATCCGAGCATCATCGCGGTCAGCACTCCTGGTGCTGGTATGAAGGAAAATTCTCCCGAGGCGTCTCCGTAGTAAGGGATGGTGTCATCTTGGTAGTCGTATCCCACGCGTGAGGTCATCTGGAAGCCAGCGTCGTTGCGTGCCTCTTCACCTGTTGCAACAAAGCGGCCAATCCAGACTCGGAGGTCCGCCATCACGCCACCATCTGCGTTCGGTGGTACCTGATACCAGCCGACATCTGTCCTGAAGATGTCGTCGTTGGTTCCTTCGCCGAAACCAGGATCCAGGGTCGTGAGGTTGAATGCTGATTCCTCACCGACGACGCTGTTTATCGTGACGAATGAATCGATTTGCGAAAAGGCTCCGGCTCCAGGTAAATTTGCTGAGTATGAGGGAATCCAGCTGCCCTCAGCGGTCAGATCGTTTTGCTGAAAGCTTCCCATCCCACTGGTATTCACATTCACTTGGAACATGTTCAATAAGAACGATTCGCTGTTCTCATGGTCTTGCGTGTTGGGTGCTGAAAAATCGACATACACATCAATGACCGCATATTGCGCATCCTCGAGTGAGGCCGAAACCACGCTTGTCCCATCGAGCCTGTAATAGCTCACGCCGTCCTGTACCAAGCCAGCAACGTCCGCGATGGCACCTTGTGCCACCAGCGCAGCGGATACCGCTGCGAGTGTCTTCATTGTCTTCATTGGGCCCTTTTCCCTTATTCCCTTAAGACTTCTATTCAGTTGTCCCTGCCCACAGATCTTTGCTTGAGCAGTCTCCAAATCAACATTAGCGTCAAAAAGGGCTAATGCAAGCATTCGTATCGGAAGTTATTGCGTATTTATTCCGCCAGTCCTCCACGGTCTGTTCGTTTACCACCGCCAGTCCTTTCTCAAAGAAACACCCCCACCAGTTTTGGTGGGGGTGTTGTACTTATCAGACTTTTCGCTCTTTGAGTCAGGGCCACCAAGGCTCTGTGGGGATTGCGTTAGCCCGCACTTTTTAGCGAGTGCGTCGTCGACGAGTCGCGAGTCCGCCAAGGCCGAGGAGCGCGAGTGCACCTGGGGCAGGAACGCTCCAGCTGCTGCTACCGAATTCCACTTGCGTGGTCTCGCTACTGGCCTTCCAGCCAATGGAGCCAGCAAACACGAAGTCAGCAACATTCTCGTTAGCCATGACAAAGTGCCCGATGAGGACGCTGGAGCCCGAGATCACGTTGTCGGGGTTTCCGTTGAACCAGCCACCGGTCGCGGGAAGGAAGGGCCCCAGGCCGTCCCCGTTGTCGAGGAAGTTGGGATCCAGGGAGGTGCTGTTGGAAGCACCGATGCTGGCGTAACCAGCGTTGACATACGAATCGAACAGTGAGTTCAGTCCTGCAACATCGGCTGACTGACTGGGGAGCCAGGAACCATTACCGCCAGACAGCGTGGTGAAGTCGTCGTGCTGGAAACCAGCACCGCCGTTGTCCACGTCACTGTTGAAGATGTTCAAGAAGACATTGTCAGCCGACCCGAAGTTGGCAAACATGTCGATTGCGGTGACGCCGCCGCCCAGGTCCGTGACCTGGCCAGTGAAGTCAACGAAATCAGCTGATGCTGCGCCTGCAAGGGATGCAGCCACACCTACAGCAACAAGTGCTTTGCATTTCATAGTAAACCTACTCTCATCTCTTCGGACCTGGTAAGGCCCTAATTACTCTCAATGGGTTCGAGGGAGAACCCGCTCTCAAAGAACGACAAATGTCGCAACTCACTTGTATCTCATGTTGAGTGGTCTCGCAATCACAAACTCCTATAAATCAAGGGAAATAGTAGAGTGCCAACTCACCCTTGATACGCCCTTCACCAAATGGGCGTCAGGGCTTCTTCGGAGCAATTCATGCTGATCTACCGACTCTTTGATGACGGCCTGTTTTGGTTGGTTCGGTGCAAAAAAGACAGCCCCCGGCACCAAGGTGCCAGGGGCTGAAGTGTTGAATCGTGGTGTTCCGAAGCTCCAGGAGTTTCGGGTCACCGTGTCATCTCGTGGGTTCAGCCACGACGACGACGGGCAGCGAGGCCGCCAAGTCCGAGGAGTGCGAGTGCACCTGGAGCGGGAATCGCCCAGATGAATGCGTCGCCACCGAAGAAGACTTCGCCAGCTGCATCCTTGGAACCCATTTCTGCGTCGAAGATAAAGAAGTCAACTGCGCCAGCAGCTTCAACTCGTGAAGTTGCGAAGGCGAACTGTCCGACCCAGACTCCGTAGCCTGAGAGGCCGTCATAACCACCAGCGAAGGTGGTTGCGACTTGCTCGTTGGTGGGGTTACCGTTGTACCAACCACCACCCGAGGGAACGAAGGCGCCGAGGCCGCCAGACGCGTCGAGGAAGGTGGGGTCAAGAGCAGTACCGTTGGTCGCTGCAAGAGGACCAACGCCGTAACCCATGGTGCCAAAGCTGTCGATCGCTGAATCCGCGAAGCCGGGGATGTCGAGCGAAGCGTTGGGTGCCCAAGTACCGCCGGCACCAATCTGGACGTCGCTTTGGTTGAAACCACCGGCGTCCTTGGTGACGATCTGAGCGTTGTACACGTTCAGGCCGATATCTTCAGCGTCGTAGACTGCGTACATCTTGATGACGGTGAATTCACCGACCTCTTCGACCGTACCGTCAAATCCAATGAAATCTGCCGAAGCAGCTGATGCGACCGCAAGTACTGCAGTCGTCGTAAGAAGGGAAGCCTTCATCATCTCTATTAACCCTTTCTGTCTCTCACTCTTATGAGCGAGTAGAACCGCCGTTCAAAATGGGTTGAAGTGCCTCAGTGACATTCAACCCCCAACAATCACACGTTCACAAGATATCCGTGGGTAGAGGGCAGTCAAGACACTAGATTTAAAAAGAACGAAATGTCTGATCCAACGGGGTTTGCGGGCCGCGGCAGTGGGGGCCTGAAAACCCGTAGTTACTGTCCGATAATCTCTTACTGACCCTCGTGTCGCGCGTAAAACGCATTGTGCTGGAAAAATAGGATCCAGATTGGGGGGCATCCTTGCCTGCACAGGCAGTGAGGTGCGGCGCGCTGGGTTCACCTGATCTCAGCCATTCAGGGTCCCATATAAATTCAATGCACTCGAACGGGTGATTGAAATCGGCTGAATTGTCCCGATCAGGGTCTCTGGACTGGTCTTTGGGGGGCAATCGAAGAACACAATCAAATCCCCGGAGGTTCTGCCTGACAATTGCTTGGGTACAGAGTTTGGTGTCTCAGATAGCTGAGTCTGTTCCAGTGAAGCCCCGTTGGCGGTAAGGGTGACACCACCTTGGGCGGCCAAGCTGTTTTTCCGAGTCCGGGTCTGTTCCTGTTTGCTGATTTGCTCGACAAGGACCGTGGTCTCACGACCAACCCAACGTTGGTGGACCGCTGCACTCACCTCCGCCTGAACGGCAAGCAGCTCGTTGTTTCGGCGTTTCTTCGTCGCCAGCGGGACGTCATCGGCAAATCGTCCCCTGGCGACGGTACCGGGTCGCTCGGAATACTTGAAAATGAAGTTGTTCTTGAACGGGACTTTCCGGAGCAAGTTGATCGTCGCCTCGAAGTCTTCTTCGGTCTCCGTGGGAAACCCTACGATGATGTCTCCGGCGATGGAAACGTCTGGAATCAGTGCACACGCGCGTTCAATGAAGTCCAGATACTGCTCCACCGAGTAGCCTCGATTCATCAACTTCAGAATCCGATTCGATCCGGATTGGGCGGGGACGTGAAGGTAGGAGCAGATTCGCTCACTGTCCGCGATCACCTGCAGGACTTCATCCCCGAAATCCCGAGGATAGCTGGTCACGAATCGGAGTCTTTGAATCGAGGGCACGGATTCATGAATCAAGTGCAGCAGGTCTGCGAAACTGGTGGTTCTGGTGGCGGTTTCCCGCCTGAGCTCACGTTTCCTGAAGGCATTCAGGCCAGGTCCGACTTGAGCCACTTCCTTGCCAGCAACCGAAAGTGCGGTGCCGTGTGTGTAGCAGTAGTGGTTGACTGTCTGCCCCAGCAGGGTGATCTCGAGCACGCCCTGATCAGCAAGGATCCTGCATTCCTCCACGATGTCGGCAGGGGGACGGTGCACCTCAGCACCCCGGGTATGGGGAACCACGCAATAGGTACAGAACTTGTTGCAGCCCCGCGTGATTCGCACGTACGCGCTTCGGCCGGCAGCTCGGGCAGACGGATCGGGGTGGAACGCCCTCGAGAGATCCAGCATCTCCAGGTTGTCTTGGGCTGCCTGCAGTGTGGACCATCGTCTGGAGCGGCTTCCCCCAAGCGCGACCCGGTGTTCCAGTGGGGCCTGTCGTTGCAGCTCCAGAGCCCGGGCTCTGGCAATGTTGTCCAGAAGCATTGGAAGCTGGTCCAATTCGCCGGGCCCGCACATCAGGTCGACTTCAGGATGTCGTCTCAGCAAATCATGTCCGTCGCGCTCGGCCATGCATCCGAGAACGCCCAGAATGATCTCTTCTCCGTCCCGTTTGCGCTGTGAGACCAGTCCGATTCGGCTCCAGGCCTTGTTTTCGGCTTGTTCTCGAACGCTGCAGGTGTTGTAGAGGACCACATCCGCCGAGGTGTCACGATCCACGATCTCATACCCCAGACTTTCCAGCTGTCCGGTGACCAGTTCACTGTCCAGTTCATTCATCTGGCAGCCAAACGTCTCGAGATAGACCGACTTCTTCTGTGGCACGTGGTGGGCTCCGAATCGTTCATCCTAGAAGACGGTACTCGCTTCCGAAACCACCTCGACCTCAGTCCTCCGTATTTCGTCCTCTCAGGGGCAATCAACCGATAACGAGAACAGAATGGTACGAGCTGGTCACGGAGTTGCCTTGTTGACGATCGCCCTCCTCATGGTGGGGGTGCTGATGGTCAATTCAACTGGCCTCGTACTTGGGGCCGATGTGACTCCCGTCACCCATCGCAGCGTGTTTCTGGGTGAGCCGGCCCGCCACGCCCTCCTGGCCGTAGCGGCACTGATGCTGGGAGCCTTGTTCCCGGTCATGCGTCTGGGTGTGGCGCGCAGCCCATGGCTGACGCCAGCGTTGTGGCTGGCAATCCTGGGTCTGGTCTTCCTGGTGCTGGCCTGGGTGCCTTCGGTGGGACGATCACTGAATGCCTCCAACCGGTGGATCGAGCTGGCGGGCATTCGTTTTCAAGCCAGCGAATTGCTCAAATGGACCTTCCCACTGTTCCTGGCTTGGTGGGTGACGAGGCCTTCCACCCACATCACCCGGTTCTGGACTGGCCTGGCCCCGCTTCTGGGTCTGACTGCGGTGGTGGGCGCGACCATTGCCGTGGAAGATTTGGGAACCGCCTTTCTCGTGACCTCGGTGGCGGTGGTCCTGCTCTTTGCTGCGGGTGGACGCCTGCTTCATTTCCTGCTTCTGGCTCCGCTTGGTCTGCTGGGCCTCATTGCCGGAATCCTCGCCGAACCCTACCGGGTCCAGCGACTTGTCACCTTCCTGGATCCCTTCGCGGACCCCGAGCATTCTGGGTGGCACATCATCCAATCCCTTCGGGCGATCGCGGGTGGTGGAATTCTTGGCAGGGGGCTTGGTGCGGGCGAGCAGAAATTCGATCTCGTATCCGACACCACCGACTTCATCTTCTCGATTATTTGTGAGGAACTCGGACTGGTGGGTGCAGGGTTGGTGGTCGTTGCCTTTGCCGGGCTCCTGTGGTGTGGTTTCTCAATCATCGCTCGGGATCCGCAAGTCCCCAGTGATGAGGGAGCCTCTCGCACTCTCGATGTTCAGGCATTTCTGAGGCTCTTTGGATTGGGGATCCTTCTGACTCTTGGATTTCAGGCGCTCTTCAATCTCATGGTCACGACTGCATTGGTGCCAACCAAGGGCATCGCTCTGCCACTGATCAGTCGAGGGGGAACTGGATGGATCCTCACTGCGCTGTTTCTGGGCCTGCTGATCTCGATCGAGCGTGCTCTGAACCGTCCGCAGCCCTCGGTGTCATCGGATCCGATCCAATCTCACTCTGGACCCGTTTCCGGGGTACACCCTTCATGAGTGGATCCGTGATCTTGGCGGGCGGGGGCTCTGGTGGTCACCTCAGCCCCGGATTGGCGGTCGCCGAGCGACTCCAGACCCTTTTTGCTGAGACTCAGCTGCTCTTTGCGTGCTCGGATCGACCTATTGATCGGAAGATGCTTGAACATGCGGGTGCTTCATTTCATTCAATTTCCGCCGCGCCATTCTCAGTGAAACCATCAGGATTCCTGCGCTTTATCCGTGGCCTCCACCAAGGAACCCGGCAGTCGAAGCAACTCATTGAAGCCAATCAAGGACGAGTGGTGCTCGCTCTGGGTGGGTTTGTCAGTGCCCCGGTCGTTCGGGCGGCACGTCAGGCGGGTCTGCGAACACTCCTTCTGAACCTCGATGCGGTACCCGGAAGGGCCAATCAGTGGGTGGCTCGGAGAGCACAGGAGGTCTACACCGCGCTGCCTCTGCAGGAAGGTGTGCATCTGCCAAATCTGGTGGGAGAGGTCGGTTTTCCCGTACGCCGGGCGGCGGTGGCTCCCGCGGATTCGGCGACGTGTCGAGAACGTCTCGGGCTTTCGCCGCACCAACCGACCCTCCTGGTCACGGGGGCGTCTCAGGGTGCCACCAGTATCAACCGTTTCATCGAGGGCTCACTCAGTTCACTTGCGGGCAGCTTGATCGACTGGGAAGTCCTCCACCTCAGTGGTCGGGCGGATCGTGCGCGCCTTGAATCCGCCTACGCCTCCGCTGGCATCAAGGCGGTGGTACTGGATTTTCTCGATCACATGGGTCTGGCCTGGGGAGCGGCGGAGCTGGCGATTTCCCGAGCAGGAGCCAACTCAGTTGCCGAGGTCGCACTCAACCGGGTGCCCACCCTCTTCGTCCCCTATCCCTGGCACAAGGACCTTCATCAGCAGTTCAACGCCCAGCCTCTGGTTGATGCCGGTGGTGCTCAGTTGGCCTTGGATCAGATCGAACCGGAAGCCAACGAGACGTCGATTGGGCGACCGCTGCGTGATCTGCTTCTGGATCCGGGCCGTCGACGGGACATGCGTACAGTTCTTGAGACCCTCCCCGCTCGGGACGGCGCGATGGAAATCGCCAAGCTGCTTCACCAAGCCATGCTCTGAGCAGAGTCCCACCGGGTTCAGCTGCAGCTGGCCAACCACGCGGCAAGAAGATCCACGGAGGCTTCCAGATCACCTTTGTGGGCGGATTCGGTCACGGTATGGATGTAGCGGGTGCCGCAGGTCAATGCGATGCATTGTGCGCCTCGGCCCGATTTCTGAATCGCGGCACCGTCCTGGCCACCCAGAGGCAGAATTGCCCTTTGGTAGGGAATCTTGTGCTTTCTGGCGGTCGCACAGAAATCGTCCACGAGTTCATGCTGGGAGATCATCGACCCGTCTTGCACCAGGACCGCGGTCCCGTCTCCGCGCTTGGTCACCCGTTGGTCGGTGGGGATTCCGGGTGTGTCGCAGCACAGGGTCACGTCCAGACCGATCCCGATGTCCGCTTGAACCTGGTTGGCAGCGACTTGTGCGCCGCGGAGGCCGACTTCTTCCTGAGTCGTGAAGGCGACTACGATCTCACAGGCATGGCTTCCAAGGGCTCCACGGGAACGCTTGATCTTCTTGATCGCCTCGATCGCCATGAAGCAGGCAATGCGATTGTCCAGTGCTTTCGAGACCACAGCCTCAGGCTGCTCGACGAACGGTTCATGCATGACCACGAAATCGCCGATGCGGACCTTTTTGGCGACATCCTTTGCCGGCATGCCAAGGTCGATGAAGAACTCGTTCACGGCCGGGACCTTCTTACGGTCTTCAGGCGTGGCAATGTGGACGGGTCTGCCTCCGGGATTCATGGCGCCCACAAAATCACCCTTCGAGGTGCACACCAGTACTCGCCTCGAGAAGAGGTTTCGCGGGTCAAAGCCGCCGGCGGGGTTCACCCAGAGGTGTCCAGCGTCATCAATGTGGCGGACGTAAAACCCGATTTCATCCATGTGAGCTGCGATCAGCACTCGCTTTGGCTTCCGGCTGGAGGTCTTCTTGGCCGTCGGCTTCCGGGTGCAGATCAGCGAGCCCATGGCATCGGTGGTGTTTCCATCAAAGAGTCCCTTGATCTCCTTCTTGATCAAGGTCCGCACTCGTTCCTCTCGACCAGGAATTCCCGGTACTTCACAAAGTCGCTTCAGCAGATTGAGGTCGAGGGGCATGGCAAACTCCATGGGGTGTGAAATTGACTGGCTCCGGCCAGCAGGGCCAGAGTGAATCCGCCTAGAATACCTCTTTTCCACCTCCATCATGAGGATCAAGTTGATGCGCTACGACACCCCGCTCCGAAGGCAGCACAGTGCATGGTCTACCCGACAGGGGCAATTGCTCACCGAGCGGGTCGAGGCCTCGGCACAGTCAGATTCCCGTCCCGAACAGGCCCTCCAGCAGTTCGAGGTCTCCTACCTGCCCTACGGTCCGGGGGACGAGGCAGGGGAGGCGACTTGTGAAATCGTGTCGACCTACGGTCCCGTCGAGCCGGAATATGCCTCATTGAGAAGAGAATGCGGTCTGCTGGACGCTCCCCATCGCACGCTTATCGAACTCAAGGGTTCGGAACGGCTTGATTTCCTCGACCGAATGCTGACCCAGAAGATCACCGGCCTCGCTCCGGGTGCCGTGACCCGTTCTTTCTGGCTGAATCGCAAGGGCCGCATCGTTTCCGACCTGCTCGTTGCCAATCTGGAGGATCGAACGCTTCTTGAACTTGACGTTCATGCAGCGGAAGAGACGTTCACGTCACTCGATGCCTTTCTGTTCACCGAGGATGTCGAGATGTCCTCGCTTCAGGATTCCCACCTTGAACTTCGAATTCACGGCCCCCTCTCACTGGTGGCGCTCTCGGAGCTGGTTGATGGAGGCGAGGCGCCCCCTGCGGATGGAGCCTGCTCGGTAACGTTGGCCGGCTACCCCGTGGTGCTCTTCC
>NHEC01000034.1 GCA_002171655.1 Planctomycetes bacterium TMED75 | reverse complement strand
CGGGATCGAAGGCAATGGATCGTATCTCGGCGAATCCGATGTCTTTGGTTCGCCCATTCAGCAGCCGGGTTCGTCAACGACTGTCGATATACTCGAGGCTGCGGCTCCGTTCCCCAATTCCTGAGCTTCTTCGCCTTGGTTCCTGGTTCGGTCAGGCCGCGTTCTCTGGGATCCTCTCGTGCATCATCTTTGTCTGATTCTCCTGCTGGTTCTCGCCTCCGTCGATTCTGCGACGTCAGACGATCTTGCGTCAACGGTGTCCTTTCCCGTGGAAGACTGTGATTGCGTCATCTCCTACCAGGGTGCATCAGAGCTTTTGGACTTCTTTGGTGATGAGCAGGCGCTGGGATTCGCACTGGCCATCACCCTTGGGGTTCACCAGAATGAGATTCCCACTTTTCATGGCCGCCTCAAGCAATTCTCCGTAGTTCAGAAGCTTCTGCGGCGCGGAGTGTTCGGTGTTCGGGTTCGCGATGATGATCCCAATGACATTGAATGGGTTGCCTGGCTGTCTTCCGGTCCTCAAGAATCGAGAGAGCTGATTGCAGCCCTCCGTCCCATCCTTCAAGTCAATCGAATGTTGGTGAGTTCTGGCATTTCAATCTCCGAATGCAATGGGGGGTTGTTACTCGCTTCGGAGCCTCCAGGCGCGCTCAAGCAGGCTGCGCTGGATTCGATTTCCGATCCCCTGTCCGGTTCATCTGAATTGGTAGATGAAATCAGCTCCGCGCCATTGGTGGTTTCCTTCCGTCATGCCGATGGGCTTGGCGTTTCTCATGGGGAAACGGGGGTCTCGCGTGTGAGTGTTTCACGCACTGATGGATCCGTGGATATCAATTATGAGGGCTGGTTTGAGCAGGATACGTTCAGCCCACCATGCTGTAATCGGAAGCTGGACGTTGAGATCATGGAACGGCTTGGAGACGATTCCGTGGCGGTGATCGTTGAGCACGCAGATACCAGGTTCCTCCCCGGGTTTGATCTGGTAGAGAAGCTTCTGCCGCACATGATGCAGCCCGAGCGTTCCGATGAGCGCTGGACCCGGCGTCTGATCGTACTGGGGCGCGCTGGTGCGGAATCAGATGCTACTGTGCCCGCAATTGCGGTAGCCATTGAGGCTGATGGGCCGGGAGCCAGCAGCCTTCGTCAGGATGTTTCGGTGCTCGCTTCCCTTAATTCACTCAGAAACCGACTTGGGGTTAAGGCAGGACTTCAGCACTTACCCAGACTCTCGGATCTTCCGGAGAACGGACCTCGAACGGTCTACGCACGAGCGTTGATGGAACCGGTGTTTGGTGGTAATTCTCTTTCCCGGCAGATAAGCATCAACTGGTGTCAGGCCAAGGGAGATTCCAACTGGCAGCTGTATGCCACATGTCCACAGCTCTCCGCGTCTGTCCAGAAAGCGCTGAGCAGTCCTTCGAGCTCGCTTCAGTGTGTTCGGGCGGCTCATGCGGGGCATATTCATGCCGAGAATGCGGCGCGGATGGTTCGGTCGTTGATCCCGCTTGCCCATGAGTTTTCCAGTGAGGATCGAGTGGAGCCCTTCCGAGTGGGGCTTGCTCTCCTGTTCAACTTTCTGTGGCAATCCAGTGAGATTCAATGGGGTGTTGAAATTCCCGACACACGGACTCTGGTGGCCAACGTGCGTATCTGGCCTCGCAAGGACCCTCGCCCTTGAGTGTTTCGGGCGAGCTGACGGAGCCCGCAGGCATTGATGAATTAAAGCTTCTGGTTCGCCGTGACCCCCTTGCCGCAAGACTGCAGCGTGCGTTGACTTCCCACTGTGGTGTAGCTCCCGGCTCACGAATCGTCGTGGGGTTTAGCGGTGGAGCCGATTCGACCGCGCTGCTGGTTCTTCTCCAAGCCATCCTGGAAAGGCGTGATTCGCAGCTGAGCCACCTCGTTGCAGTCCATGTCGATCATGGGATTCGGATTGAATCCGCCCAGGAGGCTGGTCATGCCGTGGAGGTATGTGGCCGCCTTGGTATCGAGGTCGACGTCCGTAAAGTGGAACTGACGGAGACGGCTGGGAATCTATCGGAGCAAGCCCGTATCGCACGGTATCGATCATTGTCTGCTGCCGCTCAGGAGCACCGGTGCGGATACATTGCGACAGCGCACCATGCCGAAGATCGTTTTGAAACCATGCTGCTCGCGTTGTGTCGGGGGAGCGGGGTGTCCGGACTTTCGCATCCCAGGTGGACGCGTCCTTTGGAGACGAAGCGATTGATTCGACCTCTGCTCGCTTGCTCTCAGCTCGACCTTCGCGCATTGTGCGATCGAATCTCCCTTCGAGTTATCGAGGATCCCACAAATCTGGATACCTCCACCGCTCGAGGCATGCTCCGGCAGCAGGTGCTCCCGTTGCTTGAAAAGCGTTGGCCAGGAGCATCATTTCGTGCATCATCCGCCGCAGATCGACTCTTCGCCGCAGCCTCCGCCTTGGAACAGGTGATTTTCGAACGCTTTGGCCCCCCTGACTCAGAGCATTGGACCCGGGCTGCCTTTCGCGAAGTCGATCACGAAGTAGTGGTGGCTGCACTGCGAAGGGCGGTCGCTTCTAAGGGGGCTGAGCTTTCAAGCGTCACTGAAGAGAATGCGTTTTCCGTTCGGCTCAGTGATGCTGCATTTGCGGTGTGCGATCACCTCCGGCATCGCCGAACATTCGAGTTTGCCCAAGGTCGCATTCAACTCGTGGTGGAGTCTGATGATGTCAGGATTCGCCAGGCCGACTGATCTTCAATACCACGGCGTCAGCCTTCAAGGCAATCTTCTGGTCCATCCTTGCCCACGCAGGTGATGGTCTCGTCCACGACTCGAATCACATACGGAACTCCGACCAGCCACATGGGTCCTCCAGGGAGCTTCATGAATTCACAGCTTGGGCAGTTCACTTGATCGGCGTATTCGCTCTCGAGTAACAGGGCATTGTCGGCAGGGGGGACCTCCAACGCCACGATCGGGAGTTCTACCTCCTCCGCACTGAAGTAGAGTTCGAACAGATCGTGGCAGGTTCCGCAGCGGGGGTTGTAGAGCACCAGGATGCCGTCCTCGCCGAGAATGTCGATCACATCGGGTACGAATTGGGCGATTGGAGTTTCCCGAATAGAACGGCCGATCCAGTTGGTCGGTGTCATTTCGATGGCCCGGGCACCGCCTCCACTGGGCACCTCGCGTTGAGCAATGGCTCCCTCCGAAAGCGTTCGTGGCGCAATCGATGCGTTGGCCGCAATACCGACCATGAGAATGATCAGTACCGTACCGACCGCTTTGAGGGGTGCTCTGGATCCCTTCCGGGTGATTCGGTTCTGTCGGGATGGATCAGGCTTCAGCAGGATGAATTCGAGTGCGAGTGCGATTGCCAGGAAGATGGCCGCAATCACGACGTCCGAAAGTTCTCGACTTCGCACGGCCGCAGCGCACTCGGCGAGTGATACGAATGCCACCAGAATCAATGCGGTCTGGCTCAGCACGTACTTACGGTTGGTCGTGAAGAACAGAATGCTGAACGCTGCGGCAGATTCCAACATGATCAGAATTCGCAGGTACGTCAGCGGATCCTGATTCATCCTCTGTGCGATCACCGCCAACCAGGTTGGTAAGGCATTGCCGCCGATGGCAAGCTGCGTGACGACCAGAAAGAGAAGCAGTAGTGGGCAGAGGATCCTGCCTGCAATCAATCGAAGTGACATCACCCGATCTCCAGTTGGCTAGTCAGTCTAGGGGCCGTAAATGCATTGCTCGGCGTCTTCGTCAGACCCTGAACCGTCAGCGATGCAGGTGACCACTCCGTCCTTGAGCCGGACGACGACGGGTGTTTGAATCAGATAGCTGGGTCCGGATGGAAGTTCCGCCGTGGCACATCCATCGCAGTAGAACTCGAGGAGACCTTCCGGGGCGTAGTCCATCACATCAATCGCAAGGGTTGGGATGGGGAGTTCCAGATCCGAGAAGTGGGTGAGGAAGAGTTCCTGACAATGGTCGCAGTCACCCCGGTAAAAGACGAGAAGCTTCTCGCCCTGATCGAGATCAAGTGGAATCGGTCGTGGAAGCAGCTGCGCCACTTCTTGGTCTTGCAATCTTTCCCCTAACCAATTGTTAAAACGAGGGTAGTAGTTTGGTTTCAAAGTGGCGGGTGGCAGCACCCAGCCATTCTCATCAACCTGGGGTGTGTTTGCCGACTGAGTGGCGCCTGTCTGTACCGGGTTGGCCTCTCCCTGAGACGTGTTCTGGATTGTCTTTTCAGGGATCGCAAAGGCCACGGCATATCCAATCACCGCGGAAATGATGAAGGCTCCGATCAGGTATCCGGGGCCGTGGCCGTACCCGGCTCGCGGCTTGAAGAAGAGGACGCAGCCCAGGAGGCACGCATCGATGAGCAGCATCACGCTCGCTGGGGGACCGGCGCTTCCAAAGCAGCCGCAGTCCCCGCCGATCAGGCTCTGGAGTCCCTTCGCGCTGTCATACCCTTGGGCAAGCACGGTGATGAGAATCACAACGAACAAGGTCAGCACCGCTGCAGCGAGGGGGCGGGCAAGCCGGGTGCTCGCGAACATGAGACCGACCAGCAGCAGTTCGGTGCCAATGAGGAATCTCATGCTGAAGCCAAGCCAGAGGTCCGGATCCTGGCCAAGCCCCGAGCCAATCCACTCGCAAGTTGATCGCACAGGAGGTGGAAGCAGTTTCCAATCGAGTTCATTCAGTTTGAAGATGGCCCCGGTCAGCACCCACAATGGAACCACTATCCGGCAGGTGATCCAGCCAATCATGCTGCTGGCGGATGAGGAAGTTGGGCTTGGAGAGGATTCAGTGGGGGTGGGGTCGGCCATTGATCTTCCTACAGTGTTGGCTCAAAGCAGTTGCATATGGCGTGGAGTGCCGCTTGATGACTTTCCTGGATCGAGGCAGAATCACCTCCGGGGGCCAGAAACAGGGTCGAGCAAAGCGAGGCAGCGACGCCGCCGTCGCCACCCAGGAACCCAATCGTATTGATTTCAAGTTCCGCTGCAGTTTTGAGTGCGAGGATGATGTTCTCACTGTTGCCGGAGGTGCTGAACACCGCCAGGGAGTCTCCAGTCCTTCCGAGCCCTCTGCACTGGCGAGCGAAAACTTCCTGGTAGCCGTAATCGTTGGCGATGCAAGTCATCACGGTTGGGTCGGAATTGAGGCAAATCGAACGAAGTGGTGGTCGATCGTGTTTGAATCGCCCGATCAACTCTTCCGAGAAATGAAGGGCTTCCGCAGCAGAGCCTCCGTTTCCACAAGTGAGAAGCTGGCCATCATTGGCGAAAGTTCCAGCAATGACTTCAGCAATGTGCGCAATGGATTCGGCCTGGTCTTGAGTCTTCTTGATTGCAGAGTGCGACATGGCAAGTCTGGACCTGATGGTCTCCAGAAACTGAGTGGTGCTGGATGTATGGGGAGGTCTGCTCATGTCTCTCAAGTGTAGCGCCGCCTGCCCTCGAAGGCTCTACATGTTAGTCTTAGATGATGCCTGTCTTCACGAAATCCAGCCTGATCTCTGCCTCTCTCGAGGACCTCGTTCGGTGGCACTTCCAGTCATCTGCCCTGAGGAGGCTTTTGCCACCTTGGTCTGGAGCGAGGGTGCTTGAATGTCCACCTGAGCTTGTCAATGGTGCCATCGTTCGATTAGAAGTACCGGTGCCCCCATTTCGTCGCAAGGAATGGGTTTCTCGTATCGAAGGCGTCCAATCGGGGAGATGCTTCACTGATGTGCAGGTCTCCGGCCCCATGCGCAGCTGGGCACATGAGCACAGCATGCTTCCTGGAGATGATGATGCCTCTTCCAGGATCCAGGATGCATTGACCTACGAGTTTCGGGAGCCGCCTCCCCTGTCTTTTGTTGCGGGGCGAATTGCCGAGAAGCAGCTTGTCAAGATGTTCCTCTGGCGTCATCGGAGAACTCGCAACGATGTCACGCTTCTTCGAGACACCGGGTGGGTTCCTCGCACGGTACTCGTCACTGGTGGGTCTGGGTTGGTGGGAACATCCCTACGTGAATTACTTGAGGTTGCTGGCTGTACGGTACGCCGTTTGGTTCGACGTGCTGCGGATCCGGCTCAAGGTGAATTTACCTGGGATCCGGCAGCGGGTGAAATCGATCTGGCGGCCTTTGAGGGCGTCGATGCGGTGGTCAATCTGTCCGGCGCCGGGATTGCAGACAAGCGGTGGTCGGATGCGCGCAAGCAATTGATTGAACGCAGTCGGGTTGAGTCCACGGAGCTCCTGGCCCGGTCCATTGCTTCGCTTCCTGGAGACAAGCCAGCATTTATTTCGGCTTCAGCCGTTGGTTATTACGGCAATCGTCCTTCCGATCGATGTACAGAAGAGGCGGAGCCCGGAGATGGTTTTCTCCCTCGAACCTGCAAACTATGGGAAAAGGCCTGTCAGCCCGCATCTGATGCTGGCAGCAGAGTGGTCAATCTTCGAATCGGGGTGGTCCTTGCTTGGGGTGGGGGAGCACTTGCAAAGCTGCGGGTCCCCGTATCGCTTGGACTCGGTGGACCCATCGGTACCGGTCGGCAGGGAATGAGTTGGATTGCTCTGGATGATCTGGTCGGTGTCATCCTGCATGCGATCGTTGATGATCGATATCAGGGCCCAATCAACTGTGTTTCGCCCAACCCGGTGAGCAATCGAGAGTTCATGCGGGTGCTTGGATCAGTGGTACGTCGCCCCACGCTCCTGCCTCTTCCTGGCTTTATGGCACGGGCTGCTTTCGGTGAGATGGCTCAGGAAGCATTGATTGAAGGCGTCTTCGCCGAACCTGCCCGGCTGAACGAACTTGGGTATCGATTCATGTTCGAAGATCTGAGCGCGACGTTCGCCTTCGAACTCGGTCAGCTTTCCTGAAGCTGGCGTCGTTTACGATCCTTCAGCCATGGGCGAGAAGCGGGTACCGCAGCCAGCCCGGCTGCTCCCAGAACCACCCATCCAATGGCGGCTCCACCACCAAGTGTGATGCCGATCAAGCCGAAGGCGGGGCCGGCGGCATAGCCGAGTCCGATCAGACTTTCGTGGGTGCCTGCGGCATCGACCTCTGCATTGCCAACCGCCAAGGCGTAGTAGATCGCCGAGTAGTAGGTCATTCCCTGTCCTGCGCCCACCAGGCCGAGTCCGATCAGCACGCTGGTAATGTTCGGGCCCATGGCAATGAGCCCGAATCCGGTCAGCATCAGCAGGCCTGCCAGAGCCAGTGAGCTCCAGCGTCCATGCCAGAAGAGCAGTCTCCACATTCCCGCGACCACCAGTACTCGGATCACCAGCCAGGTAGCGGTCAGTGGTGTCTCCAGTGCAGGTTCGATACCCAATGAGTCCAGCTTGTATGGCATCAAGGAGCTGAGTGCTCCGACAAACACGTAGCTGACTGGAAGCATGATTCGACAGGTTCTGAGCATGTTGGAATAGTTGGTTCCAACGACACCTGCTTCGGTAGTGTGGTGTGGCGCCGGGTGCTTGGGGTACCAATAGAGCATTGTCGCAGCAAGCAGGCAGACCGGGCCCAGGGCTCCGATTGACCATCTGCCACCATCATCGCCCACATCATTTCCGATGAAGAGTGCCATAGAGGCAAGCCCGATCGCATTGGCGGACATCCAAGTGACGTTCCACCACCCGATGGTCGAACGCATTGAATGCCCGTGGCGTCCAGCGCTCATGTAGCTTTCCACAATCGACCAGAGTCCCGCCGAGCAGATGCTGAACAGGAATGAGGTTGCCCAAAGCGCCCATTCACCATCGACGATGCCGACCAGCGGTGCGGCCAATCCTTGTGCAATCAGGACGAGGGCAAGCACTGCTCGAGGAGTGGCAAGCTTGGCGATGCGTCGAAGAAATCTTCCGGAAAGAATCGCGGCTGAAGCATACACAAGTCCGTTTGCTGCAAACAGCAGAAACGTCTCCCACTCCTGGAAGTCGTAGTCGTTCTTGGCCACAAAGCCAAGTCCGTTCCACATGATTGCGGTTGCGATGCTGGCCAGGAACGTCAGTGCCAGTTGCGGGGCAATGGGAGCAGGATTGGACCGGTTCGGTTCGGTGCTCGAAGTAACCTCGTTTTGCATGATCTGCTTGGTTGGCAGTGGGTCCTACGAACCCGCCCCTTCCTCGACGGTCCAACGGTTGCGTTGGTTTTCCTCGACCCCTTGCATGATCTGTTCTGACTGCTGGGCAGGGTCGTTACTTCCCGAGCGGCCCATCACCTCCATGGTCTTCATGTTGAACACCTCTGCCGAATAGCTGGCATCTGAGGGGGATGCTCCCATGTTGAAGTTTCCGTTCAAACCGTACGTCGATCCTGCGGTTGCATCAAAGGTGATCGTCACGGTTCGGGAGTAGTCACTGTCCTGCATTGAATACATGGTGGCAAACGCCGGATCCGACATTTGCATGGTGGTCTGTGAGGTGGGCCAGACATTGAGAGTCAGGGTGTTCTTGCCGGATCGAATGGAGGCATTTTCCTCAGCAGTGAATGGGTGTCCATTCACCGAAGTCAGTTCAAAGCCGACATTCGCCTGTGGCGGGTTGATCTCCAGAGTTGCGGTCTGGTTCGCGGAGAGCTCCGGACCCGGGTAGGCCTGGGGCGCTTGGCAGCCCGTTGCTGTGATGAGCGCGGTCAGAAGGGCAGGCGGCAGGAAGTACTTCATCAGGTTTCTGGTGCTCATTGTCGGAGTTTCTCGCAGTTTGAGGTAATTGGAGTCCATTTCAGCATACTACTCGATGCCCAAATGCGGGATTGTTCTGATGGCGGGCTTGCAGTGAATGCGCGGCATTCATAGGCTTCAGGGCTCATCACTCTCAGGGGATGTTCTGCCCTCGTAGCTCAATTGGATAGAGCGCTGCCCTCCGAAGGCAGAGGTTGGTGGTTCGAGTCCACCCGAGGGCGTTGCCGTCCGGAATGAATCCATCATTTCAACGATTCCACCCGCTTGTTGTACGCGGATGCGCGCGACACCTGCTCCATTTGCATTCCGTTTACCTTCAGTTGCTCAGGGATTGGAGAGTGAGTGCATGGATTTGTCAGGAGACTGGGGAGATGTCGCAGATGAATTGATTTCGAATACGCTGGCGGACCGGGGAATCACATCGGACCGTTCAGCAAACCCCGAGGGAATCCTCCGGTTGAGGACCTTGTTGCTTGCGATGTTGTATTCCGACAGTGGAGTGGCGACCGCATGCTTTCTTGAGCGGCTAATCACCGAGCGCATGGGAATCCTCAATGACGTTCAGCTGTGGATGAGTCTGCATGACCCGGATATCGATCACGTGGAACGGTCCCGTTTGATTCAGGCGATCGATCCGATGGCTCCGCCCTCGGTGGGGTGATGTCCTTCTGCGCCACTGGCAGGCGTGCATTTATGCGCTCTTCCGTGTAGCTTTGGGGCATGGAGATACGAGACTTTCAGCAACTTATTCGTGAACGGTACTTCGAAACGGACTCCGAGCGTGGTGTTCCGGGAACCTTCCTGTGGCTCACCGAAGAACTGGGAGAGCTTGCTTCGGAGCTTGCCGATCGAGAGCGAGGTACGGGGGATCCCGATGCGCTTGCACTGGAATTTGCTGACGTGCTGGCCTGGATCGCCACCATCGCCAACGTCTGCGAAATCGATCTTGAAGCAGCGATCACCCGTAAATACGTTGAAGGTGGAGGACCGAAGGGTACCAAGTGATTACAGGGCCCGGCTCCTGCGTCTAGATTGGCCCCTTCACCTGGTGGTGGGGCTTTTCACTGGCGTACGCACCTTGGACTTGCCGGCGGCATCTTTCGTCCTCTTGGGTTGATCGTCCTCCAGCTTTGCGAGCTTAGTGAAGTAGTTCATCGCCCTCTTGAGTGGGAAACTGGCGCCAAGCTCGATCTGCCGGGGGCCCGCACGACTTAGGTCGATGTGCAGTGCGATCGGTTCATTTGGAACGATCCGTTTCACCGCCTGTGCGCTCTCCTTCTTGCCCTGCATCTCGAGCGTTTTCACGGTATCGCGTCGGATCAGCAGGCCAAGATCTGCAGCAACTCCCACAATCAGGTTGTCTGTATTGGGGCCCTTGAGTCGAGTGAAGAGCGTGCGGTCCTGGTCAAACATGGGAAATTTGGGTGCATCGACAGGATATTGCTTGGCCATCACGAGATTCCCGCTGCGAATGGCGTTGGTGCCGTAGTTGCCACCGAACTGGTTGGCGAGCCCCAATTGTGCCTCTTTCGTGGCTCCCATGAGCTTGCCGATCTTCAGGCCATCGATGTCCATGGTCCAGCGGTCAGTCCCGTTTGGCTTGGTCGTGATTCCCACGTTGAGTTCGCCGAGATCTTTCATCACGGCGTTGCAGGCAGCCATGAACGCTACACCATCGGTGGTCTGGACGTTGCTCCATTGATAGGCGGTGTTCAAGGTCATTCCTACAGTGATCCCGCCATCGATCAGGCCGACCATCTTGTTCCACTGAGTCTTGAGCGCTTCGAATTTGGCAACCTGTTCCGCTTCACTGATGAGGAACCCTTCGAGGACATCGAATTCAATCTGTGAGACCCAGCGAGCGGCAGGTCCGTTGAGTGCCATGTAGAGCGGCAGTCCGGGGGGCAGTTGATCGATCAGCTGCGCATCGAATGGGTCCCTCCCTGGTAGGTCTTCGCTGAAGTGCAGCGCCGCATCCACCTTGACTGAGTCCTTCCCTAAGTTGATTCCCGCAGTGAGCAGCCTGGTCGAGCGCACGGTCGGAAGAAGCTCGCCCACCAGGTTCTGGAAGTCCTTGGTCACGCTTTTGATCGCATTGCTGACGGCGGTATCACCATATTTTTCCGAGCCACGTATGGATTGCTTCATGCGCTCATCAAACATCAGGGGGGCTGTGTCGAGCAGCTCCTTGAGGTTCGCACTCATGGCTTCGCCCATCTCCTTCCCATTGAGTGCGGCCCCGATGTCCGCGTCCGGGAGGGCGGTAAGCATTGGATTGTTGCCCTCTTTGGGCATTTTCCACGTCTCACCCTTCTTCAAGGTGAAGATCGCGATCTGTCCCTGGTATTCGATCGAATACCCGGGATCGGGCTTGAGCTTGCCTACCTGGTCAGCGGGAATCCTGGTTGCTACATGCATCGAGGGCTGGTTGAAGAATTGCGGAAGTTCATCCGCCCAGGCGATGAAAAACTGGTCTGCCTTGATTCGCTTGCTCGTGGTGAACGGAAGTTCCATTCCCTTGCTGAGGGTTGGTGGCGGGACTTCTTTCACGATGGCCAGCGATTTGATTTCAGCAATCACCTGTGAGGGGTTCTTCATGAAGAAGATGAATCTGGCTTCCTTGGAGATCAGCTTCTGGTATTCATCTGGTACCGGAGATGACTCGGTCTTCTGCCCCGCGATTGCTGGGGTGCAGGCGATCGTGATCCAGACTAGGGATGCGGCGATGAGGCGGTCCATTGAGTTCTTCTCCTGAAGGCCGGGTTGAGTGAGATGAGGTTCATATCCTATGCGGGATCAAGGACTGGATGAAGCTACGGATTCAACGGGTCGCACCCCGGCTCGCTGCATCATTCCGTGGTGTATCCAGGTTTGAGCACCGCCTGTCCAACATGGACCAGCGCCGTCGCCCGGGTTCCGATCCAGTGGACTCCAAGCGGTTGAGGAGTCTGCCTGTCACAGGCATCGTGAACAGCCCGGTGTCTTCTCCCAAGATGGGTCCGCGCGCGAATCCGCGGATGTGCGTGCCTGGTTGGCCACCATCGCGAACATCTGCGAGGTCGATCTTCAGGATGCAATCCGGAGAAGATACGTGGATGGTGGGGGGCCGCCGGGAACCCGGTGTGGATCCCGACCGCTTCCCACCAAACAGCATTGAATACGGCTATGCCCCCGCCTAGTTGGTTCCAGGGTTCGCAAGGGGCCCCGGAGTGGTCGAGGTCTTTTTCTGACCCTTTGCCCCGGCAGGGTAGGCGATCTTCTCCAGCTGGCGGTGGTAGGCCTGAGCCTTCTGGGCGGGTACGTGCACGCTGAGCACGAGGCGGCTCGGGTCGGGGCTGGTCAGCGCAATCCGGAGTGCGATCAGTTCAGAGGGCGCCGCGGCGGCGAAGGCCTTGGCATCGACCGTGCCGCGTGTTCGCTTGTCCCGCTTCATGCTCTTTTGCATCTCCATGTACATGAGTGAGGCGAGGTCCGCCGTCATCGCGCAGATCAACTGTCCGGAGGCTGACTGGTTGAGCATCGCAGGAAGTGGATCGTCGCGCTTCGTGTCCGGGAACGTCGGCCGGTCGAACGGGAACTGCTTGCCCATGACCACGTTGCCACTTGCGACCCCAGTGACTCCGAACGAGCCTCCGTACTGATCTTCGATCTCGGTCTGGGCCTCCGGGGAACCGCCGATCAGTCCGGCGATCTTTTTCCCATCGACATCCATGCGCCAGCTGTTTGTGCCGACCTGTTTTGTATTGATGCCGATTCCCAGCGTGCCCAGCTGGGTCATGATGGCTTGGTTCGCACTCATGAATGCCGCAGCGTCACTGACTTCCACGTTGCTCCACTGGTAGCCCCCGTTGATCCCCATACCCATGGTCAGCCCTCCGCGGATCAGATTGCCGGCCGTGTTGAATTGCTTCTTCATTTCATTGAATTTCGGCACCTGCTCCGCCTTGGTGAGCAGGAAGCCCTCGATGATGTCGAATTCGATGCCGGTCATCCACTGTGCCGCGGACGTGCTGAGCGCCATGTAAATCGGCAGACCGGGCGGGAGTTCGTCGATGAGGTGCTGGTCGAAGCTTTCGGTCCGCTGCATTGGTTTCAGCAGGTGAATGTATGCGTTGAAGGTGATTGATCCGTCGGCGGTGTCCATGCCCATGGTGAGGAACTTCGCGCCCGCAAGCGGTTTCGCGAGCTCTGCGGCTTTCTTTACCGCGTCTTTCATGACTCCCTGGATTGCCTTGTAGACGATCGGGTCCGAGTATTTCTTGGCTCCAGAGGCGGCTTTCCTCAATCCCTCGCCCGCAGCGCCGGGCAAGGCACCTGCGGCCATCCCGGTCGCCAGCCCCGAGAGTGAAGCGATGCGGGTTCCAAGACCCTTTCCATCCATTCCCCCTCCGATTGCCATGTCGGGCAGCACCCCGAAGATCGGATTGCCGGTCGCATTCGGACTGGTCCACGACTGGTTGGGCTTGCTGGAGAAGATGGCGATGTCGCCTTGGTACTCGATTTCATAGCCGGTTTTCGGCTTGAGTTTTCCGACCTGGTCGGTGGGAATCCTCGTGGCGAAATGCATCAGCGGCATCTCGAAGAGCGCTGGATCCTCCTGTGACCACCCCATAAAGAACTGATCCGCCTGAATCGGCTTGGTCGAGGTGAAATGGAGGGGGAGGGCCTCCTGCAGGGTTGTCTTCTGGTCCGGTGGCGCGATGTTCATCTGCTTGAGATCGATGATCAGCTCGGCGGTGTCCTTGATGAAGAACACGAACTTCGCATCTTTGTCGACCAACGCCTGGAAATCGGCGGGGACGGGAGATGCCACGTCACTGCACGTCGCGGGAGTGGGTGCCAGGGCCAGGATGAGGGTGGTGGTAACAACGAAAGTCCCTAGGCAGCGTTTGATCATCAGTCTTCTCCAGATTTTTGGGCTATCGGTAAGAACCAGAGCGAGACTACCACATGCGGGGATGTCGTGAGAGCGGGTTGCGTTGTTTCCTGTGGCCTGTGCTTAGAGCACTCGACGCGGCGTGGTTCACTCGGTCTCGGCTTCCGAGACATATCCCAGCTTGTTGGCTGCGTCGTAGGCTGCGACCTTGTAGCATTCCGCAAGAGTTGGATAGTTGAATACTGTTTCCATGAAATAGTCGAGCCCTCCCCCCAGTTTCAAGACGGCCTGGCCGACATGAACCAGCTCAGTAGCACCCGTACCGATGCAATGCACACCCAGCAGCGCTCTGGTCTCCTTGTCGAAAATCATCTTGAAGAGCCCGGTGTCGTCGCCCAGGATCTGGCCCCGTGCGATTTCCGAGTAGCGGGCCACACCTACGACGTACTCCATCTTTTTTTCGGTCAACTCGTCCTCAGTAGTCCCGACCATTGATATCTCGGGGATCGAGTAGATTCCGTAGGGGTAGTTTCTTCCCATGTCGGCGCTTTTGACTCCGAACATGCGGCAGGCGGCGATTCGCCCTTGTTCGCTGCTGGTGGCAGCGAGTGCAGGAAATCCGATCACGTCCCCCGCAGCCCAGACATGCTCGACTTCAGTCTGATAGTTCTCGTTGACAGTGACTCGTCCCCGGCTGTCGGTCGGAAGGCCGATGGTCTTCAGGTCGAGTGTGTCGGTTGCGGCGGTTCGGCCTATTGAATAAAGGACCGTATCTGCCTTGAACCGAACCCCGGAGCGCAGTTGCAGCTCGGCACAGGGGCTTTTTTCATGAAGGACTTTGATCGCTTCGACACCATCATTCAAGTGGAACGTGACGCCGTCACGTTGCATCTGGTGCACGAGTTCATCCACGATTTCGTGGTCGATGAAGCCGATGGGGCGTTGGTTCCGATCGATCAAAGTGACATGCACGCCGAGCCGCGCGAAGAATGTTGCGTACTCGATTCCAATCACCCCTCCACCGACCACTGCCATCGAGCGTGGAAGGTGCTCCATGGCAAGTACCTCATCAGAGGTCATGACTATTCTTCCGTCGACGGGTACTCCCTCCGGTGCGCTTGGTCGAGTGCCAACCGCTATCAAGAAGTTTTCGGAAGTGATCCTTTGAACGTCCTTCAGAGACCGTATCTCAATTTCATTGCTGGATAGGAAGCGTCCAGTGCCTCGTATCAGCTCAACCCCGTTGCGTGACATCTGGTTCTTGATGACTCGTACTTCTGCCATCATTACTTCTTGGACGCGCTCCAGCACCTCCGCCATTTCTGGTGAATGCCCCGTGGTTCGATCCAAGCGAAATGCCGAGGAGTTGGTCGTCATCAAGACCGCCTCACGGAAGGTCTTTGATGGAATGGTGCCGGTCAATATGCAGACCCCTCCCAGAGAGGGCAGCCTTTCGACTATGGCCACTCGCTCGGAGAGCTTTGCCGCCTGGACTGCGGCGCGCTGGCCGGCGGGGCCGCTTCCGATCACGACCAAGTCATAATCGTACATGGGGCTTTGGTCTGCATTCATTGTTCTGAGCCGGGTCTCGAACTAGGTTCATCAGCGCGAAGTATGAGCTGGAGGATCGCGTTACTCACGTGCTGCACGTACTGCATCGCCGGTCCCTGGAGTGAGCCGAAGTGAATGGCTCGTGGAACCCCCAGAAGCTGACCGCGGAACATACTGAGCACTACGGGTTCTCGTGCAAGTGTCATCCCGGCGGGGGGCTCGGTTCGATCCAGGAGTTCTGCGAAGAGTCTGGTCATCCTGCCATACAGGGGGCTGGGACTTTTTACGACCGGTGGTGAAGCCAAGAGGACGTAGGCAAAGGCGTCTGGATGCTGGTCGTAAAAGGAATACGTCGTCTCGACCCATCGAGTGACGGCATCGGTGAGTCGGGGGTG
Organism: Planctomycetes bacterium TMED75; assembly: GCA_002171655.1. Classification (GTDB taxonomy): domain Bacteria; phylum Planctomycetota; class Phycisphaerae; order Phycisphaerales; family SM1A02; genus UBA8087. The sequence continues at coordinate 23,430 of NHEC01000034.1, read as the reverse complement.
TTCCTCGACCAGTCCCTCCTTGTCTTGGGCCATGGAGGCCATGATTTCAGCGAAGACCTCCCGGAGCATTTCATCCTTGTTTTTGAAATGCTGGTAGAGAATTGCCTCATTGCAGCCAGCACGGCGGGTCACTGCCCGGACTGAAGCTGCCTGAAGGCCCTCCGTGGAGACGATCTCCAAGAGAGCCAAAACCAGCTTCTCACGGGTTTTAACGCCTCTGACCGTGTATCTGCGTGACGGATTCGAACTTTGTGTATTCCCCATAAGCGATTAACAGGATACCCTATGCTAGCCAGTATGAGTAGCCATCTCGCCCAAAACGCGTGGGGCGGGTTATGGCAGGGATCTGCAGGTGCAGGTCTTTCATCGATCGATACTCGGCAATAAGGAGGTGCCTGATGAGCCTCAAGGTGAACTGCACAGTCACGGGTCTCGTTCTCGCTGCAACAGCTTCGTGCTTTGCACAGGTTGAGACGTTCCATGACCCTGAACTTAAATGGTCAACCGCTCTCTTTGGTGAACCCACCAAGATTGTTGCTGCCAGTGAAGGTCTTTCCTTTGCGGTCTGCTGGAGTGCCGGCCCAGGGCTGATGGTTGCATCAGTTCATGATGTGGCGAGTGGCGAGCTTCTTGAGAACACGTCCTTGGTTTCGGTTCCCGCCGTCTCGACTCGAGACGTTGCCTGGAGTCCGACCTCCAACCGCCTGGCTGTCGGCTACCTCTCCGCCCAAGGAGATACGCGAACCAGACTGGTGAACACCATCACCTCCCTTCCCGTGGGTATGGAGCATGTTGGTGACCGCATCGCATTCGATTCATCGGGGTCAATGCTCGTCATTGGCGGGTTCGACTCCTATGTCAGGCTTGTCGATGCGATCAGTGGCTCGCTTTATCGTGCATTTGAATTTGAAGGCGAGCTCTCGGATGTGGCAATCGATTCAACCGGAGGCGTCGTTGGAGCGTGCAGTACCACTGGTGATCTCCAGCTGTGGGACATGGCCTCCGGGCAGACGCTCTTCCACCACACCGTGACCGGGGAAGATGGGATGCCCGTCGGGCTTTCGTCCATCTCGATTTCAGCAGGGTGCACCTATGTGGGCGCAGGAACCGACGGACTCGCTAAGAGCGAGGTCGACAAGGGGCGTGCGTTGGTCTGGGCGGTCGCAACCGGTGAGGTTTTGTACGACCGTCAGATCTCAAATGGAGGGATCAGTAAGCTCGTCTGGACTGCTTCGGAATCAGAGCTTCTCGCTCTGGGCAGAACGGACACCAATGAACTGATCTTCTCTGCCTGGGACATTGTCGAGAATCGCACCGTCGTATCCATTCCGCCCTCGGGGGCCAGCCAGCTGGGCGGGGTTTATGACTTCGATTACGACCGGGTCTCTTCGGTTTGGGCGCTGACCACGGGGAATGGCACAGTAGAAGCATTCGGCCCCGGATTGGGCTGCATTTCAGATTTGAATATGTCCGGTCACGTTGATGGCGGGGATCTCGCCTCCATGCTTGCTTCCTGGGGCAAGTTGAACACCACCGCCGACCAGAATGGCGACGGATTCGTCAATGGAATCGACTTGAGTTACATGCTCACCAACTGGGGTGAATGCAGCAACTGATTCAGTTGCATACACGAGTTGAACACACCTGAAACACTCGTTGGGCGGCTCCCGGCTGAGCCATGTCCTTTTACTGCACCCATGAAGCTCTGTGATCATGTCTGCCGGGGAGTGCGCAGGATGAGGTTGCACTGTGTGCCATTTGGTCAGATCCTGTGTGTATGAAGATACAAACCGTTGTCAATCGTCTTCGGAAATCTACTCGGTCTCTCGATTTTGCAGCTCCGGTGACTCATGTTTATGCTCCACTCGATTACGCATCGCAAGCGGTTGACCTGTATCTCGAGAAGTATGCCCGAAAAGGCGTCGAGGCATTGTTTCTGGGTATGAATCCTGGTCCCTGGGGCATGGCGCAAACCGGGATCCCCTTTGGCGAAGTTGATCATGTGCGGCGGTTCCTGCATATCGACTGTGCAGTCGGACGGCCGAAGTCAGAGCATCCACGTCGCCCCGTGGAAGGGTTTCAGTGTCAGCGCAGTGAAGTGAGTGGGCGCCGGCTGTGGGGTTGGGTGGAGTCGAGGTTTGAAACCGCTGAAGAATTCTTTGATCGGTTCTTCGTATGGAATTGGTGTCCCCTGGCATTTCTTGAAGAGACAGGGCGAAATAGAACCCCGGACAAGCTCCCTGCAACGGAGCGTCAAGCCCTTGAAGAGATCTGTGATTCGGCTCTGTGTGGAGTGGTGGACTGCATTGAGCCTGCGAGAGTGATCGGGATCGGTGCCTACGCCAAGAAGCGAGCTGAGAGAGCGCTCAAGGGGCGTCGGATTCAGGTGGATACCATCCTCCACCCCAGTCCTGCTTCCCCAATGGCCAATCGTGGTTGGGCACCTCAGGCGGAGGCCCAGCTGCAGGCAATGGGCGTGCCGCTCGGCGGTGCCGCGGCTGGATCAGCGAAGTGACCGTCTGAATTCCAGCGGGGTCACGCCGAAGTTCTGCTTGAAGACTAGGTTCATCCTTCGCTGGTCAGTGAACCCAGTCTTTTCCGACACCGCCTCCGCGGTCAGATCAGTCTCTCTCAGCAATCTGCGTGCACGCTTCAGTCTCTGTCGGGTGAGTTCATCATGTACCGTTCTGTCCAGTGCGCTCCTGAAGCGCCGTTCCAGGGTTCTTCGAGAGCATCCGGCGCTCTCCGCAATCTGGTCAACTGAAAGTTGATCTGAATGGTGTGCGCGAATGAAGGCCACTGCATTTCGAACCGCCGGGTCATCAGTAGCGACGAGGTCGGTCGATTGGCGTTCAATCACATGGGTAGGTGGGAGAAGTGCTCCTGTTGCGGATTCTGGTCCTCCCTCCATGGCTTGTTGCAGGGTTCTGGCAGCGCGACGGCCTATCTGTATTCCAGGAATTTCGATGCTGGACAGGGTAGGGGTCGTGAAGAGGCACTCGAATTCATCATTATCTACAGACAGAATGGAGAGTTCTTCGGGGACTCGAAGGCCCAGCAGAGCTGCGGCATTGGTCACGGTCCGAGCCGATACGTCATTCGATACAAAAATCGCACAGGGCCGCGGTAGTTGGAGCAGCCATCGTTCGATCTCCTCTTCAGACCGAACCCAACTCTCAGATCTTGATCGCGAGAGCAATGAGTCGGCATGACACGTTTGAACGGTGTGCCCAGATTCAGTCAGTACCTGGCAGAATCCCCGTTCTCTACCAAGACTGAAGCCGGTCGTTCTCGATCCGAAGAAAGCGAATTGAGAATGCCCGTGGTCCATGAAATGTCGGGCAGCGAGTTCGCCTGCGGCTTCATGGTCAACGTCGACCACGGGGAACACGGATTCTGGAAGAGCGCTCGTGGTGCTGATGACTGGGCCACCCCAGGCCTTGAGGCCTTCCGCAAATTCAGGATCGGTGGCATGTGCGATGACTCCGTCGGGAGCCCATTCTCTAAGTGCGGGAAGTATTCGAGACTCTGGAAGTGCCTGGTGGATGAACCACCCTGCATTTTCGAGGATGTGTTCGTGGATCCCGCGCAGAACCGCGCGGTTGTACGCGAAGGAATTGTCCATGAGCAGAGCGATTCTCCGCTTGCTGCCATGGCTATGTGGTGGTGGCGTGGTCTTTGAGTTGAAGGAATCCTTGTTCATAGAAGGCTTCCTCCCCGATCAAGCCACCTGAGTACTCCTGTGATGTTTGCCTGATAGTGTGTTTCGTTGCAATATGCAGTCAGAAGTGCTGGATCAATATCGGATTCCACAGCGCGCTGTTCGTGCCACGTCCGGTACGTTTGAACGGAATCGAGAAGCGGTCTTTCAGCGAATGTGGATATGAGTCGAGTCTCATCCAGGAGGCTTTGTTCAACGGAGTCGAGGAACGACGTGTAGTCAGTGAGTCGATCGAAATGCGTCATCCAGAGGGTGTCAGCATCGGTCTCACGAATGGTCTGAATTGCTCTCATCCATTGTTTGAGATCAAATTCTGGTGGGACCATCGGGAGCGTCGGAAAGCGTGTGCCCGGGAGTCTCATTCCCGCAGCGTCTCCTGAGAAGAGGTGATTCCCATCCGGATGTTTGATCAGCCAGCAGTGATGGTGGCTGGCATGCCCTGTGGTTTCAAGTGCAGTGAACTGCACATTGCCGATGGTGATCGACTCTCGGTTTTCAATGGGAAATACCAGCTCCTCGGGACAAGCGGTCAGTACTCCAAGCTCCGTATCGAGTGACGGTCCGAAGACTCGTCGTGCGCTGGCGTTCAATTTCGTAGGGTCGATGAGATGGCGTGCGCCCCGCGGGTGTACATGGACACGTGCTCCGTGCTCTGCCAGTAATCCCGAAGCGCCGGCGTGGTCCAGGTGGATATGTGTGACAAACAGATGCTTGATCTGTTCTGGTGATGAATCGTGGCGATGGAGTTCATCAACCAGGTTTTTCCAGCATGCGGCTGGGCCGCATTCGATCAGTACGTGGCCCTGCGTGCACTTCAGCAGGAATGCACCGGCAGCTCTGGGCAGGTCCCTGAATCCAAGGTCCAGTGTGCTGATCATGAGGCCCTCCTCCGTAATTGGTCGTTGGTGGATAATAACGGTAATTCATGACGTTAAGCGGGAATCATTTTCCTATGATTCATTCCTAGAAAAGGAGCCTACCCATGCGCCGACCTCTCACTCCCGGGATTTGTCTCTTCTGCTCAGCCCTCATCTTGGGGATGCCCATTGCCATTTACGGTTGGGGTACTCAGCCGGACTCGGTCTCGACTTCCCTGGATCGAATTGCCCACGTTGTCGGAGCTTCAGTTGCATCGCACTGTGAGATCCCCTGTGGAATCTACGATGACCACGCGATGGTCCAAAGGATGCTTCTCGATGCAGAGACGATCAGCAAGGCTTCTGCTCAGATTCAGTTGCTTTCGGGAAAGATTGATGCCGAATCGCTCAATACGATTTCCCGATGGGTGCTGGTCAAGGAAGAGCATTCTCGAGAGTTGCAGCACAACAACGCTTGGTATTTCGTGACGCAGCGAGTCAAGGCGGTCCCGGCTGCCGATCCTGGATACCAGCAGTACCTCCAGAAGCTTGCCGCACACCATGCCATCAGCGTCAATGCCATGAAGGCTGCTCAGTCACTCGATCCCGAGGTCCAGAAAAGGCTCTCGGATTCAATCAAGGCGGTATCTGCTTGGTACCCGCCAAATCCTGCGGGTGCTGATGCAAATGGAACTGAGACTTGGAGGGCCCTGCAAGGCAGGTGACCTGCGCCGATCATTGGACCAGAACGTGCTCGTGGGGGTGTTCTTCAGATTCGCCCAGAGTCAGGGTTGAGTCGTTGACACTCAATTCGCGAAGCACGAGGCTTCCTATGTTGGCCATTGAATCATCAATTTCCATGGTTCGTCCCGGAGCATGGATTCCACCGGTCGTCATCAGTCGCGCATTGTTCTTGAGGACGATTGCAGGGCCCTGATCCGTTTCTTGAGTCAGCACTGCGACCCCTGCCCATTCGTCTAGGGCGTCGTTCCCAAACTGATTAACGACCGGCCCCTGAAGTTCTGCGATGCAGCCATCAACTACGAAATCTGACTCTGGATCAAGGTAAATAAGTGCATTCGCACTGATAAGACTGGCGGTCCCGCTGATTTGGATTCCGGGACTTCCTACCCGATACAGTCCGTTCTGCAGCTTGTACTCACCGCTGTTGATGACAATGCCTTCTGGGTAATATCCAGGCTTGAGTCGGACACCTCCAAACCCGATCACCGCGGTGCGTTCTGGAAGGCCCTCGAGGTCTGGCTGGTCGTAGCTTGGCGGCGGACTGATCTCTTCCTGGTCACTGGTATCGATGCCTTCTCTGAGAAATCCCCGGATCGTTTCGAATGAATCTACGGATACGGTGCCTACCACGTCGATCAATGTGGCATCAAGCACGCCTCCTGAGTCGACCAGAACTGCTCCGGATTCTGTGGAGTAAATAGTGCAAGCGCCCTTTGTCAAAATCGCTCCGCCTTCTCGAAGGGCCAGCGACGCAGCAGCTGGTCCAACGACCCATAGTCTGTCAGGAACCGGCATGAGAGGTCGTCGGTGTCCAACGGCACGAGCCCCCACATTCGCGGAGCCACCCAGCAGGTCCCCAAAGATCAGCGCGACGGGGCCGTTCGGGTGATCCTCGTTGAACTGGACGGTGATTTCAATCGCATTGCTCGCCAGTAAGTTGGGAGTGAAGGTTCTGTTCTCAACATCCCAATGCCCGAATCGAATGTCGCCAGGGAGGTTCTCATCGGAACCTGAGACAATGACGCCTTCGTTGCTTCCTGGGTTGAGAAGGGCGGTACTGACGGCAAATTGCGCGGCCACGGTCCTGCCAGTTCCAAGTGCTTGCGCCCCAGCGAGGCTTGCGGCCTCTGCAGCGTTTTGAGCACGTGTTTGATGTTCAACCAGCCAGGCGTATTCCACTCCCATCCCCACAAAGCTCAAGGTGAGTATGAAAAAGACGACGGCCCAGATCACGGCCAGACCACGCCTGGCAGGGGGGGCAGCATTTCGTCGGCGAGTTTCGGCTGGAACAGCTCTGCAAGCGACTCGGACGGGGTTTAAGAAGGATTTATGGGACTGAAAGGGCATGTCAACTCACTGGAGAGAGGATTTGCTCTCGAACTCGGCTAAGTTCTTGTCTTTCGATTAACCAATAAGACTGGAAGGACGACGAGTTTAGATGATAAAGGCAACTGGGCCTTTCAGAGCACTCTTACATCCTTAATATATAATGGGATGATTCCTTCAGCCCTTCTTTTTTCCGAATCACCGATGAGGAGCCTTTGCTGAACCATCAGCGGGTTGCATGATGCCTGAGTTGGACCTGAAATTTGAAATTCTGAGATGGACCGTCCTGCTGGGAGCGGGGCTCGTTGCGTCCCTGACTGATATCAAGGATCGTCGCATTCCCAACTGGTTGACATTCCCGATGGTGATAACCGGGCTGTTCTGCATGCTGGTTCATGGGGGCCTCAGTTGGACAGGTGGCTTGGGAGATTCATTTCTGGGAATCATCGTAGTGAGCCTGCCGTTATTGATCGTCTATGCACTTGGTGGCGGTGGTGCGGGGGATGTGAAGTTCATGATGGGGGTTGGGGCATGGGCTGGTGTAGACCTCGGAATTTATCTCCTTGCAGCGGTGATGTTTCTCGGATTCTGTTACGCCATTCTTGCGGCCACTTTGCGAGGTGAATTGAAACAACTTTGGTACGGAGTCATCGCAGAGTCACTTCACCTGATTACGCAACGTAAGGGTGGAGACGCGACCTTGCCGGCAATTGCGACTGAGGGCGCGGAATCCGATTCTGGCTCTCAGCTGTCGGAATCACCCACTGCTGACGGCTCTGCTGCGAATGCCACTAAGTCGAGTGCCATCTGGGCCTTTGGGCCCATCATGTTCGTAGGTCTTTTTCTGGGTGGAGCGGTGTACTACATATGACTCATCCACGTATGACTCATGCCCGACGAGGTTCAATGGTGCTTGAAGCGGTGGTGATCTTGCCACTTCTACTGATCCTGTTGATTGGTGGGCTGGAATTTGCCTGGGCCTTCACCAAGAAGGTCGAAGTGACCAACGCAGCCCGGATTGGTGCTCGAGCCGCTTCCCTGTACAGCAGTAATTACGGGCAAGTTGAATCGGCAGTCAGCGATCAAATGACCTCCGCAGGATTTCCCGTGGATGCTTGGACGCTGAGCATCTCGCCAGAGGACCCCTCTGCTGCAAGTTCAGGAGAGCCGGTCACCGTCCGAATCGATGCTCAGTACGATTCAGTTTCTCTCGGTGGACTTTCGGATTGGCTACCAATGCCCGATACAATTTCCAGCGAATCCGTAATGCGCAAGGAAGGTGGATGATGAAACTGTTTCTCTCGGTGATCCTGGGGCTTCTCGCCGCGATGTTTGCTGCCGTTCTGGTCGCAGCACTGACCTCTGGCCCGAAAGGGATTCCAGCACTCTCCCTGGGGCCTTCAGATGCTCAGGTGGTGACCGCCAGCAAGGCACTTTCCGCGGGTCATGTGCTGACCGAGGAGGATCTCAAGCTTGAATCAACGCTCAAGACCGAAATGGGGACGGGTGCAATCACCGCAATTCGACCAGCAGTAGGTCGCGTACTGATTCGGCCGGCGATCGAAGGACAGCAGATCCGGTCCAACATGATTGCAGGATTGGGCACTGGCCCCGAAATAGAAGCCATGCTTGAAGAAGGCAGCCGTGCATCAACAATAACGATCGCAGATCGAGGTTTGGCCGCCTTCGTCTATCCGGGAGCTACGGTTGACGTCATTGCCATTTTCGATGTGCCTCGGGGGTACGTTGATGCCGGAAAGACCATTTCCCGCACCGTCCTGCAAGCGGTGACTGTCCTCGCGGTAGAAGGCTACTCCAATGCTATGGCTCAGTTTCAGGCAAGCCAGGCCGAGGGAGGCGTGAGCTCTGGGAGTCGCAAAGGGCCGACCATCACGCTTCTCTTGAAACCATCAGAAGCCGAGATTCTCCAGCTGGCAAAGTCACTGGGCACGGTTTCGGTCACATTGCGTCCGAATGAAGAACAACCGACCGGTCCCTCTGATGCGTCCACGCTCGAAGAGCTGCTTCAGCTTACGGCGGCCCGCAAGCGAACGACTCCTTCGCCAAACAACGTGCCAAACGTCGTCACCGCAAAGGCCCCAGTTGTTCCAGTTGCGAGCGGTGGTGCCTCGACCGGAGCCAGCGAGCCAGAATCTGATGATGAGGATTGGCAGACGGTCGTGATTCGTGGTGGAAAACGAACGACCTACACCTTTGAGGAGAATGATGACAATGAGGACTGAACTCCGACTTGTTCTGCTGATTCTGCTGACGGTAGGTTTCGTCGTACCCGCCGGGTCTGCTGATCCCCTCCTCAAGGATGATCATGAACTCTCGCTCCTCGTCGGGCGGTCGCACATCGTTGATTCAGAACATCGTGTTTCGAGCGTGATCGTCGCCAATCCATCTGTGGCCGATGCGGAGGTGATTTCACCAAGCCAGGTTGTGGTGTACGGCAAGCGTCTGGGATCGACCGATGTCATCATGCAGTATGAAGACGGGAGCAGCAGTCGGTACTACATCGACATCCTTATCGATGACAGTGGATTACAAGACCGGCTCGATTCGTTGTTTGGTCGTGGCATTCTCGTTGACGCCCGCGATGGGGTTCTGGTGCTTAAGGGCAACGTGAATACGGTTGCAGATGCAACGCGACTTGAAGACTTCATGTCTGCGTCTGGTCATTCTTATGTCGATATGACCAGCATTCCCGGAGTCCAACAAGTTCTGCTCAAGGTTCGCATTGCCGAGGTGGCTCGGCGCGGTATTCGCGAATTGGGCTTTTCTGCCGTAGTGGGTGGTGCCAGTGCCTTTGGTGGGGTACAGACCCCGGCAACTGCGGGCTCTGCTCCTGGCGGAGTGGGGATCTCGCCGCTGGCCGGTGGGGCCATCAGTCCGTCTCGATATGTCTATCAGGAAGGTGCTAATCAGGTCTCATCTGCAGCCACCCTCTTCGGGGGTGTCCCGGCGGCAGATCTTGCTCTCTACATTCGAGCACTCAAGCAGAACAACTACGTGCGAATTCTTGCGGAGCCAAATCTTGTCGCCATCAGTGGTGAGGAAGCGACCTTCCTTGTGGGTGGGGAGTTCCCGATTCCGGTGGTTCAGGGTACTTCCGTCGGCGTCGGTTCTTCGATTAGTGTCGAGTACAAGGAAGTCGGAGTCAGGCTTCGTTTCCGACCCGAGGTATTGGGCGAAAATCGAGTTCGACTGCAGGTTGCTCCCGAAGTCAGTCAACTGAGCGATGTCTACGGCACATCAGTCCAGGGGGCCAATGTCCCCGGCGTCTCGACCCGACGTTCAAGCACCGTCGTGGAACTTCGCAGCGGTCAAACCTTCGCCATGGCAGGCTTGTTGGAGTCCAAGACGGAAGCGACCAATGCCTCGATTCCTCTCCTTGGCGAACTGCCCTTTATCGGGCCGCTCTTCAGGAGCGTTCGTTATCGCGAAGATCAGACTGAGCTTGTGGTTCTGATTACAGCAGAACTGGTCGAACCAATTGACTCGGTCGGCAGTGAGCCTCTTCCGGGTTTTCTCCATGAGCGCCCGGACGACTGGCAGTTCTTTGTTGATGGGCGAATTGAAGGAACGGTGGTTGCTCCGCTTCCTCCGTCCCAGGCAGCACAGGCTAAGAAGTTGGGACTTGACAAGCTCACTGGTCCGGGCGCATGGCGCCGTTTTGACGAACTTCCGGAGCCAGCTCGTCCCGATCTGATTCTCCCGGCGCTTCCTGTCTCTTCCGATGGTGCAGCCGCATCATCTGACGGAGAAGAGGTATCAAGATGAAGTCTCAGCCACAGCCCAGCAGTCAACATTCGACGCCTGCAGGTGATTCGTACGATGAGCTGAAACTCGCAGTCCATCATCGACTGCTTGAGTCCATGGACTTGAATCGAGCCAATAAGCTCGATCAGCCGGAGCTGCAGACCGAGTGCGAGCGGCGGATTCGCCAGATGATTGATTCACTCAATGGATCGGTTGCGGAAACTGCCAAAGATCAGATTGTCCAGGAAGTACTTGATGAAGTGTTTGGTCTGGGTCCTCTTCAAGGTCTCATGAGTGACGAAACGATCTCCGACATTCTGGTCAACGGCCCCGATCAAGTCTTCATTGAACGCGAGGGCAAGATAGAGCAGGTACCAATTCGATTCCGTGACGATGAACATCTGCTGAATGTCATCAGGCGAATCGTGCGCCATTCCGGTCGTCGACTCGACGAAAGCTCGCCCATGGTGGATGCCCGTCTTCCTGATGGATCGCGAGTCAATGCCGTCATACATCCAGTTGCTCTTGATGGGCCATCGCTCAGCATACGTCGCTTCCGTAATCGTGGTTTTTCCCTCGATGAGCTTGTCTCGAATGGAATGCTCTGCGTCGAGATGGCCGACTTTCTCAGATGTTGCGTCCAGTTGCGTATGAATGTGATCATCAGTGGCGGTTCTGGTGCGGGAAAGACGACGCTTCTCAATGCACTGAGCTCCAGCATCCCCACGGATGAACGAGTGGTGACCATTGAGGATGCCGCCGAGTTGAAGCTTCGCCAGCACCATGTCGTGAGGCTCGAAACGCGACCTCCCAATGTCGAGGGCGCGGGTGAAATCACCACCCGAGATGCCGTAAGGAATGCGCTTCGAATGCGCCCGGATAGGATTCTTGTCGGTGAGTGTCGTGGAGCCGAAGCGTTTGACATGCTTCAGGCGATGAACAGTGGCCACAGTGGTTCCATGACTACTATGCACGCCAACGGGCCAGTCGATGCATTCCGGAGGCTTGAAAGCATGCTGTGCATGGCCGGTATGGAAGTCCCAGTTTCCGTCATGCGTGAATACGTCGGATCGGCGATTGACCTCGTGGTTCAGGTTGAACGCCTGGGGTCTGGTGTAAGAAAGGTGATGTCTGTTGCCGAGGTGCGCCCGATAGAAGGCGGCGCCGCGCAGATCGAGGACATCTATCGATTCTGCCTTTCTTCTGTCAGTAATGCAGGTAGTGGTCAGTCTGGCTACTACGAGGCTACGGGATGTGTGCCCACGCTCTTGTCACGATTTCGAACACTCGGTGTCACGTTCCCTGAAGGTCACTTTGCGGCCCGTCGTCTTGAACGTACCCCGGAACTCAGAAAGGGGGGGGCGAATGAGTCTCACTGACATCCTTCCAAATCACTGGTTGGTTCTTCCCCTTGCCGTCTTCGGTTTTCTCGCTTCCCTTTGGCTGTTCGTGCTGGTGGCAGCAAACCTGCGCACCGGCCTGGGTACCCCCCGGGGCGCCCGTCCGATCCGAACCTGGATAGATGGTAAGGAAGTCGAGCTGCTTCTTCCCCCAAGCTCTGCGACTGATGTTCAGCCTGGTGGCGTCGGCGGGTTTTTCAGCCCTAATTCGCGCTCGGCCTCTCCGAATGCATTCATCACTCAGGCAGCGATGTTGGTTGGATTCACCTTCGTCTTTGCTCTGTTGTGGAGTCGAAGTCTGGTGATTGCTGTCGCCGTCCTTGCGGTGCTGGCAACTCTCGTAATGTTCTTCATCCGATTTCGAGCATCCCGGCGCAGAAGTCTGCTGGAAAAGCAGTGCGTGGATTCTCTACGACTTGCAAGTCGGTCTATTCGTGCAGGGCATCCGATTTCGGGGATGGTTCAAGTCCTCGCTGACCGGGTTCCCGCTCCGACCGGCCAGTTCTTCGTACAGATCGTTCAGCGAGAGAAGATGGGTGAACCACTTTCCGATGCTATTCGGAATGTTCTTCTCAAGAGTGAAACGCTCGAGCTGCGCGCCTTTGGTACCGCCTTGCTCGTTCAGATGGAGGCTGGTGGCAACCTCACGAAGACGATCGACCGTTTGTGCGATTCCATCGTGGAACGAATGGTCCTGCGTCGACGCGGTCGGGCGCTCACCGCTGATGCGCGACTGAGTGCGCAACTCGTCCTTCTGATGCCGTTCATCTGTGTACTGGTCTTTTCAACCTATTCGGAGCGGTATTCCGATTTTGTATTCGGTGATGCTCTGGGGCGACTCTTCCTGGTCGGTTCCCTGATGTTGCTTCTGGCAGGCCTGCTTGCGGTCAACCGATTGTCTCGAATCGACCGTCAATACAATGAGGTGCTTACATGACCGACAGCACCCAATTGCTCGCTGCGTTCATCGCCTTCATCGCCTGCTTTCTTGCAATAGGCGCCGTATGGAACACCGATTCTTCCAAGCGACGGAAGACCGCATCTGGTATCAACCGGTTTGGTGGCGTCGGGGGTGAGCAGTTAGGGCTTTCTGGTCCTCGAATCAAGCAGTGGCTGGCATCAGCCGGCTATTTTGGCGCCAATGCGGCTGTTTATTACATGACCTTTCTTGCTTCGATGGCTTTCATTGGAGCGATCGTTGGACTCATGGCCGCTCGGTGGATCGAGCTGGATACCTTTGCCTCGATCGCCTTTGGAGCTGCCGGTGGTCTTCTTTTCTCCAAGATCCCGTACATCTACATCAATTCCAAGTGGCAAAGTCGCCGCTCGGAGGTTGGTGACGCAATGCCCTTGATGTTGGACATGCTTGACGTGACCACCGCTGCCGGGCATTCGGTGGATGATGCCTGGGACTCTGTTCAGCGTCAGATGTTGGGCGTAAGTCCTGCGCTTTCTGAGGAGATGCAGCTGGTCTCGTTGGAGATTCGTCTTGGTGAGAGCCGAGAGCGTGCTCTGAAGGAAATGGCTGAGCGAACCGGTGTAGGTGACGCCGCAGCTCTGGCTTCTCTTCTCACACAATCTGAACGCTTCGGCTCGGGCCTGTCAGAGACTTTTCGAGCTCAGGCTGAATCCATGCGTCAGGACTATGCGCGCACCATGGAAGAAAGAGCCCACCAGTCCAGTATCAAGACCATTCTGCCCATCACGTTGCTGATGCTTCCGGCCTTGTTACTTGTAACCATATTCCCGTTCATGGTCGTGGTCCTTCGGGCCTTCTTCACGGAGATTTGACTTGTTCAAGCAACCATTTCGACTCACGAATGTCCTGATCATTCCGTGCTTCTTGGCACTCTTGGCGGGATGTGACAGTCCTGCAAAGAAAGCAAAGTCAAAGGGTCCCTCGGACACCGCTCTTCAGCGTGATCAGCTTTCAAAGATCGATGCCTGGGCAGTCGAGGCGCCGATGGTCGATGCCGTTGAGCTTGGGGTGATCCGTCAGCGAATTCTGTATGACTATCATTTCGTTGAAGGCAGTGAACGGCTGACTCCCGTTGGAAAGCGCGACGCCCGTATTCTTGCGCGCCATTTCAAGGGGACTGACTGGGTGCTCAATGTGAAGCAAGGCAGTGCTGATGATCAGCTCTACAAGTCCAGAATCGCCGCCGTTGTGGTGATGATGGCCGGTCAAGGAATCAGCTCTGATCAGTTGGCCATCGTGGATGGTTATCCCGGTGGGTCGGGGGCGGCTTCTTCGGATGCCCGGCGGATACGAGCAGACTCCATCAAGGGTGCTGGCTCCCTGGGAAATGATGATTCCTACAACGGAGGTGAGACCATCGTTCGTCCCATAGATACTCCACTTGAGGGAGGGTTCTGATGAGAGCTTCGCTTCTTGCATTCCTCCGTTTGTCGTGCGTCGCATCGCTTGGCGTCAGCTGTTTGCTGCTGATCGGGTGTGCAACCGATCCGTCAAAGTTGGATGAAAAGAAATCGTATTTCGATGGCGGTTCGCTGCGTTCTCCCGAACCGACCACAATTGTACTCACCGGGCGAGTCCTCAAATCCCAAGGGCGGGTTGACGAGGCTGAATACGTCCTGAGGCGCGTCATTGCGGATCATCCCAAATTCCCCCCTGGATATGCAGAGCTTGCTGAGTTACTGCTCAAGGACAGTCGAACCAACGAAGCCATCATCCTGCTTCAGCGGGGGGTCGTTGAAGTGCCCACGAGTGCGTTGCTTCGCAATGATCTCGGTATGTGCTTTGTGGTCACGGAAGATTTTTCAGCCGCAGCTGATGAATTCACCCGTGCTCGCGAACTCGACCGGGGGGATGCGGCTTTTACTGCGAATCTGGCCATGGTTCGTGCCCTCCAGGGGCATTACGATGAGTCTGTTCGGTTGTACTCCGAAGTCATTCCAGTTGCAGAAGCACACGGAAATGTCGCGGTTCTTGCTGAAGCCCGCGGCGATTTGGAACGAGCTGAAAGTGACAGAGCGATTGCCTCAAACATCATGAAATGATCGCCGGCGCTGTTTTTTTTGAATAATTTCCCGCCATTTTTACCCATGGTTTGCCCACTAAATTTCAAATGCTGACTGGACACGCTTGCAATCGGGGTGTCTGATCATCCTGATCAACCCAGCGATGCTGTGGCCTGGATCGTGTCTCGTGACGCCTCCGGGCGCTCGCAATTTGTCTGTGTTCATCGCCACCGCGTTCGGTGGTGGTGTGTTCGGAGCGCTTCAATGATTCATTCCAAATCAGGTCTGAACAGTGTGTGCGATGTACAGGTTGGGGAGGTTTTTTCTTCCCAGTTTCAAGTTCGAGGTGCGCCGTGTTGTTCCTCGATACGTGTTTTGTGTCCTTCAGTCTGCCCTCTGATTGCGATGGCTTCATCGCATGTCGAGAGTGACTGGTGGCACCGTTTTCGAGGAGGTGCATGAGTGCGGCCGTGCGCTCAGTGACGACACGAATACTGGAATACCTTCCGTCTGTGCCTTCTCTTTTTCGGAGGCGCAGTCGGTTCATTCGAGAGTGTGTGTGGGGCAGATCTGATCTGTCACTGAAAGCCACTGAGGTGCAGTCGAACCAATCTGACTTCTGAGCGGCCACGGCAGCGTGTTCCTTTAGGCCTTTAAAGAAAGGCTTTTCGGGACTGTCGTTGGTCGCATGAACGACTCGATTCACTTTTGGCCCTCTGGCATTCAGAAAATGTCAGTGAGACTTGTGAGTGAATTGGATCAGTATTAGAGAATTCGCCACTTCGTTGGTGGTGGGTTCTGTCGGGCCGAAGGCCCCAGCCAAACGTATGCAGATTGAATGCTGCAGCGAACAACTCGTTTTTTGAAAGATAAGTAGAGGAAACTGTTATGAACAAGAAGATCAAGGCATTTGTGACTGATGAGCGTGGTATGCAAACTGGTGAATACATGGTGCTCGGTACCGTGATGGCCGCTGGTTCTATTGGCGCAGTCAGCACGGTTCGAGACGGCATCGTTGATCAGTTTGCTGGTCTCACAGACGGCCTGAACGTCGATACTGATGGAAGTGTTGGTGAGGGTGGCTGAGTCTGACTTTCGGAGTCAGGGTCACTTGACCTTCTGACGCACACAACCAATTCCACCTCACCCTCCCAAAGAGGCGATTGAGGTTGGCGAGCCCTGGGAATTAACAAAATTCCTGTTGGGCAAAAATATCGTGCTTTCCTGTTGACAGTGTCTTCGGTTTGGTTTAATTTGTCTTCAGCAGACAACTGCGTCTGCCCATCATCAAACCTGTCGGGCGAAAGAGTCCCGATGCCAGATTAAAATTGGAGAACTGAAATGAAGACCATCATCAACTTCCTTCGTGACGAGCGCGGAATGCAGACCGCTGAATACATGGTCATGGGTACCGTTATGGCTGCTGGCTCAGTTGGTGCAGTCAAGGCCGTCCGTGACGGACAGGTCGAAAAGTTCGATCAAATGAAGAACGCTCTCAACGTGAACACTGACGGTTCACTTGGCGGCTAAACGATAATTCCCCATCATCGCTGATGATGGCCTTCTTATGACCTCAGGTTGACGGACTTGAAGTGCCATTGAGAAGATCCATAAATCAGCGCAGCCGACGGGCTGCGCTGATTTTTATTTACTCACAACAGAAGATTGAGCTCCCATGTTTCGTTTCCTTTCCCTGAGTATCTGCTTGCTGGCCATCCTTGCACCCGTCTCTTCATTCTCAGATACGGCTACAGCGATCCTTCAGTCTGATGATGAACCTGAGGTCGCCGCTCTCCCTCTGGTTGCTGAGTCGTCTCCCAATCGTTTGCTTGTCTTTTCAAAGACTGCTGGCTTCCGGCACAACTCGATACCGGCCGGAATTCAGTGCATGAAGGAGTTGGGAGCAGAGCTTGGTTTCGAGGTCGTTGCCACTGAGGATTCCGCGATCTTCACCGAAGAGGGCCTTGATGGCGTTTCGGTGGTTGTCTTCCTCAATACAACTGGAGATGTCCTTGATCCAGCTCAACAGGCCGTCTTTGAATCCTGGTTTCGTTCGGGAGGGGGGTGGCTCGGTGTTCATGCGGCTGCTGATACCGAATATGACTGGCCGTTTTATGCTGAACTGGTCGGGGCTTATTTCAAGTCTCACCCCCGTATTCAATCTGCGATCGTAGTCGTGGAAGATTCAGAGCACCGGTCGACGAGGATGCTGCCCGGGCTCTGGCGCAGGCAGGATGAATGGTATACCTACCGGATGAACCCTCGACCTCACGTCAAAGTTCTGGCAACAGTCGACGAGTCATCGTTTGAAGGAGGCGGGATGAGTGGGGACCACCCAATTGCCTGGTGCCATGACACGCTCGGTGGTCGATCGCTCTATACCGGTGGTGGGCATACGGTCGAGTCCTATGTCGAGCCGGCTTTTCGAGATCATCTGCGTGGAAGTCTCTGTTGGGTCGGGCAGTTACCGGATCCAGCTGAGAAGGACAATTCAAAGAAAGATGAAGCAACCGACCAGGTTACTGACTGACCAGTGGCAATCAGCCGCGGTACTGTTGGACGTACCTGTTCGGCGGCTACTTCGCAGTGTCCGGCTCGGGGGTTGGAGCAATGGGATGTTCGAGTTCGTACTTCTTCAAAGTATGCCGTGCAACGTGCGCGATGATGACCACCACGATCAGTGTTATCAGAAACCCGAAGCCCATCATGTAGAAGTGAGCTGAGCTGAGATTATCCTCGGAGCCTTGCTTGACGGTCTTCCTTGCCACGTGGGTTGCTAGTGAGCCAAAGTAGACGGTGGCGAAGTTTCCGGGGATGACACCGATTAAGGCAAGAGTGTATGGCCAGAAGCGAACTTTGCTCGCGCCAAGGGCGAGGTTGAGAAAGCCGTAGCTGAAGGGGCCCAGGCGCAGCAGCACCATGAGCTTGAATCCTTCGTCTGCGGTCGCTTGTTCAATTGCGGCAAGCTTTGGGTGCTTGCCCATGAAGCGGTTGACTATCCCGGAAAAAAGTAGTCGCGCCGCCCAGAACCAGATGATTGCGCCGGCGATGTTGACGACGATCACCAGCGTGATGCCCTCTGCCAGTCCGAAGGATGCCCCTGCGGCGACCGCCAGTACGGATTCCGGGACCTGCAGTCCAGTCAGGATGAGAAACGCAATGATGAATATGACCGGACCCCAGAATCCGATCGATTGCACCCAGCCTTCGAATTGCTTGACATATTGTCCGAAGAAGTACCCCATCACGGCGATTCCAGCAATCACCAAGAGCACTGCTGTGATCTTCGTCAAGATCCTTCTCAGGTGGTGAGGTTGGTAGGTGGTGTGCGCTTCACTCATGAATTCACCAGTGGAAGAGAGGGTGCACTTCTTCCTCACGATCATAGGATGAAAGTCTACAATGTGAGCATGACAGATATTCCTGATTCAGACCTCTATCGGTTGGATGACCTGCTGACTCCCCAGGAAAAGTCACTCAAGGAGCGGATCTCGTCCTGGGTTGGTTCTCATTTTCTTCCTCAGGTTGATCTCTACTGGAATCAGGGGACGGTCCCTGGGGAGCTTTTACGTGAACTTGGAGGTCTTGGTGCTCTTGGCACCTCGATTCACGGTTATGGGTGTCCCGGTCTCTCCGCCCGTGGTTCTGGTGTCGTCATGCAGGCTCTTGAGCGAGGTGACTCGGGTCTGCGTACTCTGGCTTCAGTGCAGGGCTCACTCGCGATGAAAGCAATTTACACGTTTGGTGATGAGTCTCAACGGGAGGCCCTACTTCCCCCCATGGCCCGTGGCGAACTGCTGGGGTGTTTCGGCCTTACCGAGCCTTCTGCCGGGTCGAATCCTGGCGGCATGGATACCACGGCGGTGCGGGATGGATCTGATTGGATCATTTCCGGTGTGAAAAAGTGGATAGGTAATGCAGACATCGCTGATCATGCAGTGATCTGGGCTCAGTCTTTAAAGCATGGAGACCCGCGCGGAATCAGGGGCTTTGTCGTTGATACCACTCTGCCTGGTTTTTCCGCGACCTTAATTAAGAACAAGTACTCGCTTCGCTGTGGGCGCACGTGCATGATCGAGCTTGATTCCGTTCGAGTTCCAGCCGATTGCCTGTTACCTGGTTCTGAGGTCGGACTTCGTGCTCCGTTGACCTGTCTGAACCTTGCACGCTACGGAATCGCCTGGGGAGTCATGGGTGCGGCTCAAGCCTGCTTCGAGGAAGCTCTGGCTTACACTGGAGTTCGTGAGTCGTTTGATCGCCCGCTTGCTTCCTACCAGATGGTTCAGGGGAGTCTTGCCGATATGGCGACAGAGCTCACAAAGGCCCAGCTGGTGGTCTCCCATCTCGCGAATTTGATGGAGGCAGGCAGCGTGACCTCAGAACAAATTTCCATGGCGAAGTTCGCCAACGTCGATTCCGCTCAGATGATCGCTCGGTCAGCGCGTGAATTGTTGGGTGGAGTGGGGATTCTTGGTGATCATTGCTCCCTCAGGCACATGATCAATCTCGAGAGCGTCGCCACCTATGAAGGGACCCGCGACATCCATCGACTTGTGCTGGGGCGATACCTCACAGGTGTACAGGCCTTCCGATGATGCAATTTGATTCGGCACAAGACCGCCTTGCGCTTTTTTCGTGGGTTCTCTTGTACGGATTGATCCTGCTCTTCGGTGGAATTCAGGTCGACTGTTTTCTGCGGGGTGCCAACATGGATGTTCGTATCTACTACGACGCCGCCGTGGCCCTGCGAAATGGCCAGGACATGTTTGCAGCCTGGAATCCCGAAAGCCCGCTTACGTACATCTACCCTCCTCTTCTAGCAATCCTTTTCATCCCCTTGACTCTCCTTCCGCTGGAGCCTGCGGCAGCGGTGTGGACCGTGATTAATGTCGTGCTCCTCTGGGGTTGCCTCTGGTTGGGTGGCAAGGAGGTACTGCGTCGTTGCAACGGAAGGTTGGATGTCGCGACGCTTCCAGTGGTCTTGCTCCTCTCGACCGTTTTTTTTCTTTCACGAATCAAGGCCGAGCTCGATCAGGGGCAGGTCGATTTTCTGGTGCTAATCGGTATCACGCTTTCTTTGGTCTTTCTTCGTCGTCGCCCATTTCTTGCGGGTGTGTTGTTGGGAATCGTGGCAAACATCAAGTATCAGACAGTGGTCTTCGCACCCTACTTGCTGATACGCGGATGGTGGCAGTCATTTCTTGGTTTCATAGCTGGGGTTCTGTTGGCCGCTCTCAGTGGAAGTTTGGTGATTGGCTGGGAACTGAATCTCGACTACCTCGCCCGTGCTTTTTCTGGTGTTTCGGATCTCTTTGGAATCGAATCGTCGGCTTCGGACAAGCCGATGGTCTTCCCTATCGAGTGGGTCGACAGTATTTCTCTCACCAGTACCTTTGCCCGCTGGTCGATTGCGATGGGTTTCGGTGATTCGGGCGGCAAGGTCCTCTTGTTATTCACTTCCCTCATGTGTCTTGGGATCGGCTGGTGTTTGTACGGAGTCTCCGGATCGGCCCTTTTTCGAGGCAGGGCGGGTCGGATTGGTCGGACCGATCCTTCCCAGCAGATGCTGGTGCTGATTGAATGGTGCGGACTGATGGTTGCCGCCATTGCATTCGCTCCGCAGACCAAGATGCGGCATCTTGCAGTCCTGATGCTGGTTGTGCTCTTCATGTTTCAATTGCTGGTGGTCAGACGTCCCGGTGTGCCAAGGTGGCCACTGCTTCTGTCCGCTCTGATTTTTTTCCTCGGCCTCCATTTGCCCTTTGATGGGGGAGAGCGCGGGTGGGGGAATGGTCTGAACTTGCGAGAGTTCTGGCGTGCTCAGGGGGGGCCGATCTGGTGCCTGCTGTTGATGTACTTCACGTTGTGCTGGACTGCGTTGAAGTGGGTCAGCCTCGCTCGACCAGACGGTCAATCAGGTGTGTCGACTGAGTCAGTGCTTGATCGCTGAAGTCGCCGAAGAAGTTGTGCGCTTCTGTGAAGAGCCGGTCGAATTCTTCTTGGTCCTTGTTTTTGACTGATTCAAGCCAGTCGGTGAGGCTTTGGCTGAATGCGCGAGCCACCTCAGGCTGATTGGGGTTTGACATGTGAATCGCGCCGTAGAGTTCAGAGCTTTGGCAGAAGTGC
Source organism: Planctomycetes bacterium TMED75 (assembly GCA_002171655.1). Taxonomy (GTDB): domain Bacteria; phylum Planctomycetota; class Phycisphaerae; order Phycisphaerales; family SM1A02; genus UBA8087. The sequence goes on along the minus strand of NHEC01000034.1, from coordinate 2,509 downwards.
CTGGCCGTCATGATCAGTCCCATGAGGTAGACCGGTGAGGCAAACCGCATGGTCTGTGTGATCGGGACTCCCAGTCGAGCCATGGCAAGCCCGAGCACCTGCGTCGAAAGGTGGGTGAGGACCTGTACGATCCCCATGGAGCGGTCATGCTCTTCTGCGTCGGACTCGAGAATGAGCATTCCCCGTGCCTTCAGGCAGCGGGAAAGCCAGTTCGGCCACGGTGAGTTCTCTCTCAGGCGTCCGTGGACAAGCACCACGCGTTGTTCCTGGAGCGTATTGACGGAGGGGCCAAACATCGGGTGGGTGCCGATCACGTCACAGCAGGAATTCTGAATCATTTCCTCCACAGGTTCGACCTTCGTAGAGGTGACATCGAACAGCAGTCCGTCCTTGCGGCAGGACGGTCCGATTTTCCTGATGACCTCTACGGTGGCACGCATGGGGACGCTGATCAGTACTGCGTCCGCCCGCGAAGCGGCTTCTGTTGGGGTCAGTGTGGTGTCGAGGTCTGCGAGCAAGACTTCCTGTCCGACAGATTCAAAGAGATTTGCAAAGAGTTTTCCCATCCCCCCGTGGCCGCCGATGACGGCTACGGTGCGCTGACTCAAGTTGTCAGGGACTTCTGTTCCAAGATCCGCCTGGCGTTCTCTGCTGGCGGTCAGCAGTACGCGATAGACATTTTCCACGACTGAATCAGAGAGTCCCAACGTCTGACATGTGGATTTGCGATCTTGAAGAATCGATGTTTCTCGTTCACGGTCCCGAATTGGTATCTGGTGCTTTTTCTTGACTCCCGCAACACGACTGACTACATGATTTCGTTGCGCAAGCACCTCGAGAAGCTGGGAATCGAGCCGGTCGATCTGCTTTCTCAGATCAAGTAGTTCTTGAGGAAGCGGTGGGGTGGATATGTGATCGGGTGTTTTCGACAAGAGTGACTCCTGTCGTTTCATCGGTCCGCTCAGGCAAAGTGCCCGAGCATTGTCGGATGTTTTATTCTAGGAATCTGCGTTTGATTGAGCCTGTTTGAAAATTTCTATGGCCTGTTTGCGAGACTCCTTGAGATCCACGATCGGTTCTGGAGAAAGTGCGGCAGTCTCCGCGAGCCAGCGCCTCCGGTAGCTCCCGTCTGGGTCAAAGCGCAGGGCCTGGGTGTCGGGATTGAAGATTCGAAAGTATGGTGCGGCGTCGGTTCCTGTGGAAGCGGCCCACTGCCAGCCACCGTTGTTGCTTGCAAAGTCGTAATCGACCAGGTGTGTGCTGAAGTGGCGCTCGCCGTGCCGCCAGTTCACAAGGAGATTCTTGGTCAGAAACATGGCGACGATCATTCGTGTTCGATTGTGCATCCAGCCGGTCTGGCTGAGTTGGTTCATGGCGGCATCAACAATCTCGATTCCGGTTTGGCCCTGCTTCCAGCGTGTCAGTTCCTCAGAATCTTCCCGCCATGGCACGTGGTCGGTCCATGCCTTCATCGGGCGTGACTTGGAGACATCCGGAAAGGCGTTCATTACATGTCTGTAGAACTCCCTCCAAACAAGTTCATTCTTCCAGGTCAACGGCCCCTTGGGCCAATCGTCGAATGAGGGACCGTATTGTTCGATGAGCAGGTCGAGGCACATTGTGGTTGAAATTGAGCCCACTGCCAGCCACGGCGAGAGTGTGCTGGTTCCCGTAAGGTCCGGCCGATCTCGATTGGTGTGGTAATGCTCGACATCACATTCAATGAATTGTTCGAGTCGACGAATGCCTGCGTTGGTTCCTGCTTCCCATTGCTCCAACTGGGGCCATGCGGCAAACCCATCGATGGTCTTCGGGACCACGCTGCTTTGAACGCTGGTCGTAGAATTCGGGATCAGCTCTGGCGTGGTCGGCTCAGGCCGCGCCGAACTCGCCCACAGTTTGTCCCACGCTGCTTTGAATGGAGTGAATACCTTGTAAGGGGTACCCGTTGCAGTCGTGATCTGATCAACGGGCACTGCAGTTTGGGTGTGGTGAAGGATGAGTGAGCACCCAAGCAGTTCCAGGGCCTGGCGAACATTGAGGTCCCTGCGTTGTTCATTCACTCCGTATTCGATTCCCGCGTGCACTTCAGTACAGTTGTATTCGAGCGCCATTTCGCTGAGGCATGCGGGGGCCTGTTCGTAGGACTCAATGTTCCTGACTTCGAGGGTGATCCCTCGGTCGTAGAGCTCGCTGTGCAGGGCTGAGAGCGACTTCAAAAGGTACGCGACGCGTGGTGCTCCCCATCCATGGTGCAGCCATGTCCTGGGGGTGATTAGAAAGATCGCCCGAGTGTTCGTGGGTGCGGCAGCCAGAGCGGCATCCAGCGCACGGTGGTCACTCAGTCTCAGGTCATCACGAAACCAGATGATTGAGGTCATAGGGCCCTTTCGGGTGTACACGGTAGATAAAGGAACAGGGGGACGCTTTGGGCGCCCCCCTGTCTGCTTGCCAGGTGGATGTGTGGGGATTGACTGCGGTTGTTTCCACCAGGCCCCGTGTCGAAACT
>NHEC01000033.1 GCA_002171655.1 Planctomycetes bacterium TMED75 | reverse complement strand
CGCTCGCGGTGACCAGAGCGCGAAGTCGCTCGCGGTGACCAGAGCGCGAAGTCGCTCGCGGTGACCAGAGCGCGAAGTCGCTCGCGGTGACCAGAGCGCGAAGTCGCTCGCGGTGACTAGAGCGCGAAGTCACCCGCAGTGTGAACGACCACCTTGTCCGCACTCTTGCAGCGCTCGGCAGCGGCATCTATATCTCGCACATAAATCGTGTTGCGACCGTCATTGAACGTGTCAAGTCCCTTCAAGGTACGAGACATGGGTTCATAGGTGACGGGAACGAAACCGAAGGCACGAATTGCCCGATCGATCTCCGTGTCTTTACAACCAAACTTCTCACCTGCGTCATTGAGCTCGACAATGAGGGCTGCGATGTGCGGGCTGGCGAAAAAGCGTGTGCCTCCGTCAAACACGAACTTCTCGTACCCTTCTACGTCGATCTTGACCAATGAATTGCAGTCCGGATCGAAGGTGTCGTCCAAGGAGATCACATTGACCTTCGTGACATCAGTGTTGTTCGGATCGGTGTTGACACGGTTCATGCAATTGAGCGTGTTCGTAAACTCAAGCACATCAGCCTTCGAACCCACTCCATTGTTCTTTGCATCCACCAGATCTTCAATTCGATTGATCTTCAACTGATCCACCAGTCTGTCGAAGGTCTCCGGAAGCGGTTCGAGAGTATGGGCCCTGCAGCCCCGGACCGCACTGGCAAGGATGGTGTAGGCACCCACGTTTGCACCAATGTCGTAGAAGACGTCGGACTTGCGGAGGTAATGGAGCAGGAAGGTCATGTCTTCATATTCCATGAAACCGCAATACAGGTTCCCGGTCAGCCCGGTTTCTCTCTTTCGAGTCAGGAACTTTGAGTCATCAACCCAGTCCACAACAAACCTGCCGCCAAGCAGTTTCATTCCAAACTGCCACTTCAGGAAGTCGAGCAGCGCCCTCGATTTTCGCTTCCTGGTCAGGGGATGTTTCGAGATGAATCTCAGGATGGTCCGAATTCGTTTGATCATTTGCTCACTCCCACTCAATCGTGGCCGGTGGCTTTGATGAGATGTCGTAGACCACGCGATTCACCCCATTTACTTCGTTGATGATTCTATTTGAAATCGAAGCCAACACGTCGTAAGGAATTCGCGCCCAGTCGGCGGTCATGAAGTCCTGGGTCTCGACCGCTCGGATGGCGACCACCGAATCGTAAGTACGACCATCTCCCATCACGCCGACTGAACGAACCGGCAAGAGTACGGCAAACACCTGGTTGGTGCTTCGATAAAGCTCGTTGGCAACGATCTCCTCGAGCAAGATTTCGTCGCAATCCCTCAGAAGGTCAAGCTTGTCGGGGGTGATGTCCCCAAGCACCCTGACCGCCAGGCCGGGGCCGGGAAAAGGATGTCTCCAGACGATTGCCGGCGGGAGCCCGAGTACCTCGCCCAGCGTCCGAACCTCGTCCTTGAAAAGGTCCCGCAAAGGCTCCACCAGCTCGAAACCAAGCTCCTCGGGCAGACCGCCCACGTTGTGGTGCAGCTTGATGTTGGCGGCGGTTCCCGCCAATGATTGCCCGCTTTCGATGACGTCTGGATAGAGCGTCCCTTGGGCGAGGAACCGGACATTGTCGCCGGCCTCATCTGCCGTCTGCTTGAAGACGTCGATGAAGCGGTGCCCGATCAGGCGACGCTTTTCCTGAGGATCCGTGACGCCGGCGAGATCCCCCAAGAAGTCGCTGGTGGCATCGACGACTCTCAAATCAACATCGAAATGATCGCGGAATGTCCTTTCGACGAGTTCGCGTTCATTCTTTCGGAGCAGACCGTTGTCCACGAAAATGCAGGTCAACTGGTCTCCGATCGCTCGAGCCAGCAGGGCCGCGACTACCGAAGAATCAACTCCACCGGACAGGCCGCAGATGACCCGGTCTTCACCCACCTGGTCACGGACCTGTTCGCAGGCGGTCTCGAGAAACTCACTCATCTTCCAGGAACCAGAACACCCGCAGATTCCGTAAAGGAAATTCCTGAGGATGTCGACTCCATGAGGAGTATGGGTCACCTCGGGATGAAACTGAACGCCATAAAAAGGCTGCTCCACGTGACGGACCGCAGCAAAGGGACAGGTGTCCGTCGAGGCGAGGGGTATGAATGACTCATTGAGACCCGTCACTTGATCGCCATGGCTCATCCAAACCGAAGTGAGTGAGGGAATTCCGCCGAGCAAGCCCTCTGAAACTCCAATTTCAAGTCGGGCTCGCCCATACTCGCGAGCCGGAGCGGGCTCGACCACGCCACCGAGCAGTTCGCAACCCAATTGCATGCCGTAACAAATCCCCAGAACCGGCACGCCAAGTTCAAATAATCGAGGGTCACAGCGAGGTGCATCTGCTGCACCGACACTGGAGGGGCCGCCCGAGAGGATGATCCCCTTGGGAGCGAGTGAACGGAGGGTCTCCAGGGGCGTGGCGGGCGCGACCAAGAGACTGAACGCACCAGCTTCACGAACTCGGCGCGCGATGAGCTGGGCGTATTGACTGCCGAAGTCGAGAATCAGTATGGGTTCATTCGGAGCGGTGATGGGTGGGTTCCTTAGAGGAAGAAGGGCTGAGACCGCGGTCCAGATCACCCAGAATACCCAATTTGGGGAGTTGAGGGCCACCAAGCGAGGTCTCGAATTCCCCAAATTGGGGCGAAGAGGCGATCCTCGGGGTATCCTAGGAGTCAGATGAACCGCCCTTCACGACCCATCTCTCAGACCCTGTTTGCCACACTGTGCCTCAGTACAGTGTGGCTCGTTCATGGCTGCAACGCACCCTCGATTACCCGCGGAGGCTTTGACTCGGCCGCACCAGCTGCCAGGACCCATGCCATAGAAGAAACCGTGCGGGAGGCCAGAAGCAGCGGCACGCTGCAACGAAAGAACCTCAAGCAGATGGTCAGCTTGCTGATCGCCGACGACTCGATGGTGCGTTTCATGGCGATCTCCGGACTGATGGAGCTGACCAACGAAGACTTTGGCTACCGGTTCTTCGACCCCCCAGAAGTACGGTTTGAATCGGTGCTTCGTTGGCGAACCTATGCACTCAAGACCAGCGGAACCAAGACCATCAAGGTCGTGCCTCCTCCGGTGTCGAATACTCCAACGGGAGCGACGCAGGGATGAGCGAAAAGGCTCCAGACCTCACACTGCAGTTGCAAAGTAAGCCAAAGCTGCTCTCAAGCGTGCGCTCCATGATTCTGAGCCTCACTCAACGAGTTGGCTTCGATGAGATCGAATGCGGCCACATTGCATTGGCCATCGACGAAGCCCTCGCCAACGTGATTCGACACGGGTACGAGCAGCGTGACGACGAACCGATCCATATTGGAGTCTGGATTCTCAATGAGGATCGACCAGGAATTCGGATCATGATCGAGGATGAAGCGGATCAGATCGATCCTGATTCGATCAAGGGCCGCGATCTGGAGGATGTCAAACCAGGCGGCCTGGGGGTCCATATCATGAAAGAAATCATGGACTTCTGCCGCTTTGAGCGACGAAAGCAAGAAAAAGGCATGCGTGTCATAATGGAAAAGTACATCAACCCCGAACATGTCAGTGGAACAAAAGAACCACACTCTCCACAGGCAACCTAGGCAGGCGATCAGGATGACACCGAACGAAGAACTGACAATCAATATCGAAAAGCGGCCCGAGATGACGGTCATCAGTCCCCAGGGTGACATCGACCTGAGCCGCGCTCCCGGCTTCAGGACCAATATCGCCGAAGTCTTCAGTGAGAAGCCGGCCAAGGTGGCCGTCGATCTCAGCGGGGTTCCCTACATGGACTCGTCGGGCGTGGCCACCCTGGTCGAAGGCATGCAGTTGGCAAATCGGTCTGGTACCGTGTTTGTTCTGGTGGCGCTGCAAGAACGAGTGAAATCGATCTTCGAGATCGCACGTCTGGATACCGTCTTCAAGATCGTGGATGAACTGACCCAGGCAGAGGAAGTCTGAAACCTTGGAAGCACTTCGACCCATCAGCAAGCTCGTTGGAGCGACCGGCAAGGCCTGGTACGAGATCAATGAGTTCCTAGGCAGTCTTGCCTGGTTGCTTTTCGATACTCTGAAGTGGATCTACCGAGCACTCGTGCTGCGAAAGGTTCGCCTCGGACAAACCGCCATCGTGACCCAGATGGTGCGAGTCGGCGTACGCTCAGTGGCGATTGTCTCACTGGTCAGTGGATGCATTGGATTCATTCTGGCCCTCCAGACGGCACCAAGCCTCCAACAATTCGGCCAGGTCGACAAGGTTGCCAACCTCGTGGGCGTGGCCGTCCTGAGAGAACTGGGCCCGCTGATCGCGGCAGTCGTGCTCACCGGCTTTGCAGGCGCTTCGATTGCGGCGGAAATTGGCACCATGGTGGTCAACGAGGAGATCGAGGCGCTTGAATCCATGGCCCTCAACCCGATTCGGTTCCTGGTGATCCCACGCCTCATCGCCACTGCCATCAGTCTGGTACTGCTGACCGTGCTGGGTGACCTGTGCGCCGTATTTGCGGGAGGCTTTGTTGGGGTCGCCTTCCTGGATATTCCCTATGAGGTCTACAAGGACAACACGCTCTCTCAATTGGTGGTCGGCGACTTCATGACCGGACTGATCAAAGCGTGTGTTTTCGGCCTGATCCTGGGTCTGATCGCCTGTCGCAACGGACTTCGAGTGAGCGGTGGAGCCGCGGGAGTGGGACGAGCTACGACGGACACCGTGGTCCAGACCATCGTGGTCGTGATCTTCTGCGACCTGGGGTTCACTGCATTGTTCTACGCAGTCGGTTGGACCTGATTCGACAAGGCTCCCCACGCTTGATGATGGCGTTGACATCACTTGAAGAAAGACTGGCGGCGGGACTCAGTGAGTTCCGGGGATCGACCGGCACCAACCGCCGCTGATCGAACAGAATCGCGGCGGAACCCAGCAACAAGGCAGCGACGAGCGGCACCGCACCTCCCGCGAGGAGCGACTCGGGCAGGTACGGAGAGCCACCCGCCACCCATGGCATGGGCATCGACTCGGAACGAGCGAGCGGCACCAGACCAAGCAAGGCCACCGCCCCAAAAAGCATTCGATAGGAATCAGCCTGCCGGACGAATGGAGAGCTCAGACCGAGCAGCAGGCCCAGGGGAAGCGCGAGAAAAGCCAGCACCCAGAGCAAGGTGCGCGAGACTTCTCGGGCGAGAATCATGAGGGATTCGAAGTCACCGACCTGAGGATCGACGTGCCGAGGTTGCATACTGGCCAGGATCCCCGCACCAGAATCCCCGACTGACTCAAGGTATCTGAGACCTGCCTCCATGCGAGTTGAATCATGAACCACGGGTTGGTTCGCCGAGTCGGTGACCCCTCCGACCCAGGCCGCCATTTGCAAAATGGCCAGCAACGCTCCAACACGACAGAGAGCGATGACGATGGTTGCCGTTGTGTTGTGGAACTTCTGCATTCGAGACGTTTCCTCGCTGAAGCCCCGCCTTCGAGCGGGGCCGTTTGGATCAAGACAAGGTTGTCCCCGGCACGCTCGGGAAAAGAGCTGCTTCAGTGAACCAACGATATAAAACGCCGGAAAGCGTCGGGAACAATCAATACGGAATGAGATGAATCCTCGGAGCCCGGTACAGATCACTCAGACGTTACAACCCGCAAACGGGGGCGCCTAGGCTCCGATGAGCAGGCGTTCACCGAGAAAGGTCGGCAAGCCCGCACAGGTAATCGCATGCCGGACGGAGGACACCTCGTAGGCACTGCGTTGGGTGCTGAAAGACATCGCACCAAGATCCAGAATCCCCCAACTAGCACGGCAATCTCCGTCACGTGGTTGACCGACGCTTCCGGGATTCAGCAGGTACTTCTCATCCCGGTCGAGACGAATCAGATCGCCGGTACGGGGAAGCACCCGAGTCGCTCTGGAGAGTTGACGATGCTGACTGATTGTGAAGACAGCGGGCAGGTGTGTATGCCCGAAGAGACATATTCGTTCGTGCATGGAACGCAGCACCGGAGTCGCATCAGAGCGGGTCCGAATGTATCCGTAGCCATCCTGCGGCACCGGTGAATCATGAACACACACGATTCCGGGCTCGATGTGGGACCAGGTGGGCATGGAGCGGATCTGATTGATCGCATCAAGATCGAGTTTCGAGCAGGTCCAATTGATCGCCGCGCGAGCATGGCCGTTGAATCCTTCAGCCTGCTTGGGCGACAAGACCGCATCCTCGTGGTTCCCCCGAATTGACACCCCACAGTGCTCCCGAACCAGAGCGAGACATTCTTCGGGTTCAGGCCCGTAACCGACGACATCCCCAAGACTGATGATCTGATCCACGCTTCTCCACGAGATATCCTCGAGCACTGCGCGAAGCGCGAGTGAGTTGCCGTGAATGTCGGAGATGAGTGCTATGCGTGTCATGAAATGAACCTGATGAATGGTTGGGGAACACGCTCCGATACTTTCAGGAGAACTCCAATGTTCGTTTCATCGGCATCTCGAACGATCAAATGCAGTTCTTGTGAACTAAAGTGCGATGAATCTTCAACTTGGGAGTCGAGATCTATCGGACGATCCGTGCCTTATTGAACAAAGAGGCTCCACTGACCAGCAGCTCCATGGCCTCTTCAGGACTGCGGATCGAAGCCCCCCATCCTTCTGAAATCATCTTGAGGCAACCCGCCGAAGATGGGTCCTCGATCCGGCCGGGCAATGCTCCGCACTCCCGTCCATGGTCTTCCACCGCAAGACGCGCCGTGATCAGCGCCCCGGATCGGGCAGCAGCTTCGATGACCAGGACTCCCAGGGACAAACCGGACACGATCCGGTTTCTTCGAGGGAAATTGGCCGGTCGAGGCGGGGACTGGACAGGAAATTCACTGAGTACGGCCCCGCCTGATTCGAGGACTGCACCGAAGAGCCGTGCATGTTCGGCTGGGTAGTAGCGGCCCAATCCACTGCCCAGGACAACCGTGGTTCCCCCGCAGTGTTCCAGCGCGCTCTGATGAACCAGTGCATCGATGCCGCGTGCCCCCCCGGAGACCACATGGACTCCATGTTCAGCAAAGAAACTGGCGAAGCTACGCGCGTGCCGTCGACCGTAATCGGTTGGCCGGCGGGTTCCGACCACTGCAACCGACGGCTGGTCTCCGCGCAGGAACTCCGGACTGAGTCGGCCTTGAATCCTCAACACCAGCGGTGGATCCGGAATCAATCTGAGTAGGTGAGGGTATGCGGACATGTGCTCGGCGAGCAAACGACATCCAACCTGACGCATTGCCTTGTATTCAACGGGAAGTCGATTCCAGGCTTCTGCCAAGGCTTTTTGGCAGGTAGAGGCCGTGGAGACCGAGCATCCGGTCCGTTCTCTCAAGGCGTTCAGATCCGCTTCGAAGACTTCTTCGGGGCCCCCAAAGACTTCCAGCAGACCCCGAAGGTGTCGACGACTGACACCTCGGACCAGATCAAGCGCAAGCAGTGCATCACTGACCTCCGAAACGGAGGCTGGGTCCGGGGTTGAGGGCTTGGGAGACGCAGGACACATCGCTGATTCGCGAGCGTATGAACTGAATCAAGCGAAAGTCAGCTGGCGGCGGAATCGCCCGAGTCTTCAGAGGCGGTGGAGGGACCGAGCAGAAGCCCCACGAAGATCAGTACCAATGACGCGCCAAAGATCCAGAGCTGCCCGGTTCCACTCAGAAGGCCGATCAGAAGGGATGTGGTACCTGATGGGGCCGCGGGCGGACCATCAAGAGCGTCCGGCTGCAAGGCAGCCCGCTCGATCCAGCGGGTCGGAGGGTCCGTGACCCCGGAAAGAATCACCAGGGGCTGGTGCCCCTCGGGGAGGATCCCAAGCTGCGCGGCCGCCAGCCGACGGACCACGGTCTCCTCTCCGCGATCGATCGAACTCAGAAAGCGAGCGTAGGTCGCTGAGATCTGGCGCAGGCGATCACGCTCTGCCTCAAGTTCGCGTACCCCCTGTTGTTCGCGGATCAATCGCTGCTCCGAGGGAATCACTCCCGCGGCGACCAGCAACAACACCCCTGCCAACAGCCAGGGCCAGCCGGGATCAAGCAAACGGGCGAACTGTCTTCGCAACATCGTCATTGATTGAGATATCGACCGGATCGGATGGAAACGAGCAGGAAAGAAGGGCCTTCTTTCGCCGAGACCCCCAAGTTGCCGCTAGGCTTGAGTCATGCAAGAACCAAATCGACCCGAAACACACTTCAGTACCCATCGCAACCGAAATTTCATCGGCCAGACGATGCACCTGGCAGGGCATGCCTTCATTGATTGTGCTTTTGACAGTTGCACGCTGGTCCTCACCAACGGGCCAGTCTTCACCAAGAACGTCCGATTTCACCGTTGCAACTTCAGACTGGAATACGACATTCTCTGGTCGGATCCCAAATCTCGCTCCCAGCTGCGCCAGTTGCTGGACCTGATTGACGGCGCTCCGGATGCCGGCGGTCGAATAGGTGACGACTGATTCACCGAAGCCAGCACGCTTCTTATGAATTTGAAACAGGATGGCCTCTGTGAAAGAGGCCATCCTGTCGTTGCATCCCAAGGGTCCCGGTGAATCAGCCAAGATCCGGGAACATGTTGGTGACGATGCCGACCAGGTCCTTCACGTGGCTGATCGATTCATCCATCAGCGACTTCTCTTCCGAGTCCAGCTTGATCTCGACGACCTGCTCGACCCCGTTGGCGCCCAGAATACAGGGCACGCCGACGAAGTATCCGCCGATGCCGTACTCCTGCTCACAGTAGGCCGCACAAGGGAGGATTCGCTTCTTGTCCTTGATGATCGCCTCCGCCATCTGCACCGAACCACTGGCGGGTGCGTAGAAGGCGCTGGTTCCCATGAGCTTGACGATCTCTCCGCCACCAACCTTGGCACGGTCAACGCATTCGGTGATGTCACTTTCGGGGAGCAGTTGCTGCACCGGAATACCATGAACCGAGGTGAATCGGGGCAGCGGCACCATGTCGTCGCCGTGTCCACCCAGCAGCAGAGCGGAGATGTCCTCGATCGAGCATCCGATCTTCATCGCCAGGAATGCTCGGTAGCGAGCGACGTCAAGACAGCCCGCCTGACCGACGATTCGGTTGGTGGGAAAACCGGTGGCCTTCCAGGCGGTGTACACCATCGCGTCGAGGGGATTCGAGACCAGGATCACGATCGACTCCGGGCAGTGCTCGGCGATCTTCTCTGAGACACTGCGTACGATCTTCACGTTGGTCTCGATGAGGTCGTCGCGGCTCATGCCTGGCTTGCGGGGAAGTCCGGCGGTCACGATGACCACATCGGAACCCGCCGCATCCGCATAGTCAGAAGTACCCGTGATGTTGGAATCAAATCGTTCCATCGGACCACAACAGGCGAGGTCAAGTGCCTTGCCCTTGGCGACCCCTTCCTTGTCTGGTATGTCGACGAGGACGACGTCTCCAAGTTCCTTGGCCGCAGCCCAGTGAGCACAGGTGGCTCCGACGTTTCCGGCACCGATGATGCTGATCTTGGCACGACGCATGGGGATTCTTCTCCGTTGCAGGTATCTGATGGTGAGTGAGGTTCAGGAGCCAGGGAACGGTTCCATAGGGGGAACATGATAGGGACTCCGGGCGGAATGAACCGGACCTCAGCAGCTGTTTAGGAGTATTGATTCAGGGTGATCCGGGACCCCCGGAGTGAAGAACGGCTCTCACTTCTTGGGATGGCTGATGCTGGTGAGCATGCCTGCCTTCTGGTTGGTCTCACTGAAGAAGAGAAAAGCGGAGATTTCACGCGAATCGGTGAAGGCGACCGGCCCGATTCCCTTGGCCAGGAACATGTACTTGTCACCATCCACCGAAGCGGGCCCCACACTTCCCTTGTATTCGATGCGCACCAGATGAGTATCGAACTCCCCCATCGGCACCTTGACTCGCCATCCTCCCAGATCCGTCCAGGTACAGGTGACGTTTCCAGAATGAGCGACCGACTTCGGGGAGTGCATGTCGTAGATGTCCACCTTGATCTTGCTGGAAACCGGTTCGTTGACCTTCGCACCCTGGTGAACGATCGGTTCGGGCGGGTCAAGGCGAATGATCAGACCGTTGCCCTTAGAGAGGTCGGTTGGTGCGACGATCCCAAACTTGGGATCAGATCGAAAGTACCGGGTGGTTCCGTTGGGGAGTTCAAGGGCCCAGCCCTGCTCGGGTTCATCAATCGAGCTTCCGGGAGCACGATCTACCGTCTTGACCAGAAGTTCGACGGTGGTCTTCTTCTCACCGGGGCGCTGGTAGGTGAACCGAGTGGTCTTGAGTGGACACCATTCTTCGGCAGTGGTGATGGGTGGCATCTCCTTGACCGGACCGATGACGATTCCCGGAAGATGTTTCTTGATCTCCCGAGCATCGTGAGGATCCATGGCTTCAAGCGGGTCCTGACCCGATGCACAGGTGGGCTCGACGGGCGACGACGCAACTCCAATGGGCAGAACAAGAAGGCTGATCAAGAAGAGCATGTCGGGCTCCAGGGCAGATTGAAACTGAGTGGAAGAAGGAACAATTGAAACGATCGCAATCAATCGAATGGTGGCCTGAGCGATTGGTCTGAAAGTAGCCTGATGCCAGAAGGCTTGCAACCCATGAATACGCGCACGCCCGTTTGCCATCGAACAACCGCATCACTCTCGGAACTTGATTGATGACGGTGGCGAACCAGAAAGAGGTAATCGGCTCTGGTCCACACCGAATCATCCTGTCAACGAGCAGTTTCAACCGTCTGTCAATGGACTCGAAAGTGGATTCCTGAGCTTTTCAGAGTAGAAAACCACCCCAATTCAGAAGGCTGGTGGGGGCCAAGTCCCGATCCGGATTAAACTGAAGGAACGTGAATCAAGATAAACCAGATCATCTCATGCTCACAGGACTCGTGGCTGCTCTCATGTTCGCCGTGGACACTCCCTGCATGGGTGACACCATTTTCGTTCCGAGTGACCACCCTACGATCCAAGGTGCAATGAACGCTGCTTCGAACGGCGACGTGATCGAAGTCGAAGCCGGTTTCTATCTTGAACGCTTGAATCCAGACGGGAAGGCGATCACCGTTCGTGGAGCAGTGGACGAATCCGGAGTACCACGCACCATCGTCGACGGAGATTCAGGCGGATCAGTCATCACGATCAACCACGGTGAATCCTGGGATTTGACCAGGTTTGAAAATCTGGTGATCCAAAATGGAACCGGCACTTCACTGTTTGGTCAAACGCATGGCGGAGGGATCTTCGTCGACTTTGGTGACGGTGCAACCTTCGAAAACTGTCATGTTCTGGACAACAGTGCGGAGAAGGGAGGCGGCCTCTTCTGCTGGGGAGTCACGCGATGCGAAGGATGCACCTTTACCGGAAACACGTGTCTCCTGGACTACCAATTCAATGGATCCGCGATCATGAAGGGGGACGCCTTCGGTCAGTTTCTCCTTCTGGAAGACTGCACCGTGACCGGAAACCATGCTCCCGGACCGACTACCTGGGCGGTCTTCAGTTACTACGCCAAAACCATCGGGGTCACGAACTCCACGATCTGCGGGAACGAGGCCCTGGAATGCAACACCTGCGGGGGATCGACCAACTACGTTTCCGATGAATGCCCCATCAGTTGCGACCCGGAAGACCAGCTGCTGACCGTCAACGAATCACCGGTCGTTGACGAGCGGGCGAACCGATGCGAATGCGTGGATGAATGGGGATCCTGCGGTTCCGATCCGGGACAGTGGGCGGTCGCCTACGACCTCTCTGATGGAAGCACCGCGGGGAGGGACGTGACCGTCAAGTGCATCACCTACGGCTCGTACAACAACTTCTCCTCGACCAACGGACGCATCGAACTCTGGGAGGATACCGACGGCGGTGCCCCGGGCTATCCGGGCGAGGACCTCGTCCTTCTGGGCAGCTCCGACATCACGATCCTGAACAACCTTGGCCGGCACATCGCGGTCTTCGACCCACCCGTGGTCGTACCGGCGAACACGAACCTGGTGATCACGATGTATGCCACCTGGTCCTACGACTACGTGTCGGTCGGCGGCAACGCGAGCCCTTCGGCAAGCCCGACCTGGTATCGGGACGAGCAGGGGTTCTGCACAACGCAGTTCCGAGACCTCGACGAGATGGGATACCCCGACTTCAACTGGGTCACCGAACTCAGCGTCGAGCTCGGCGAAGCTCCATGCGGCCCCGACCTCAACGGAGACGGAGTGGTCGGTGGCGAGGACCTCGCGGTGCTGCTCGCGTTCTGGGGCAGCTGCAAGACCAGCGACTGCCCCGCCGACTTCGACGGAGACGGCGCGGTCACCGGAGCGGACCTGAGCGTCCTGCTGGCCTCATGGGGGTTCTGCCAGTAGGTCGTTTCGGGACAACTCAGGGCATCATTCGACACGTTAGCTCAGCCGAGGTCTAGAGAAGAGTCGGCGACATGCGTTTTAGTGAACCCCCTGAAACCACACACAGCTGGGAAGTCGACATCCAGGTCTCTTGGTTTGGACCGGAATCCTTTACGTACGTCAACACCGTCAAAGGCGGCTTCGAACTCGATTCGTATGGAGCGAAGCCGGCAATCCTGTCGCCGCGACGGTGTGATGCGACGTACCGTCAGGGACATTCCCCCCACAGGCCGAGGAGCGAACTGAGGTCCGCAGCACTGATCTCCGCGTCGAGATTGAAATCCCGCGGATCGCCGAGGTCGGCGCGACCCCAGCCAGCCAGCAAATGCGCCAGATCCCGACCGTCGACCTGTTGGTCGGAGTTGAAATCGCCGGCGCATCCGGCCGGGACCCCGAGCGCGGGTGCGATCGCCGACCAACCACCGAGCGTCGTGACGGCATAGCGGGTGGCCTTGTACAGGGCGTCGAAGAAGTCGAGATCAGACAACGTGAAGGGCCCGAGCGGCGTGGGCGTGTGCGGGGACGATTCATTTATGTACC
Organism: Planctomycetes bacterium TMED75; assembly: GCA_002171655.1. Classification (GTDB taxonomy): domain Bacteria; phylum Planctomycetota; class Phycisphaerae; order Phycisphaerales; family SM1A02; genus UBA8087. The sequence continues at coordinate 7,695 of NHEC01000033.1, read as the reverse complement.
GGTAGAGGAAGACGTCGAGCGTACCGCTCACCCCTGCGGGAATCCCGTACTTAGGTTCAACAACCGTCTCGACCGCGATGCTGATCACCCGGTACTGGAATTTGAAATTGTTGACCGTGACGGGACCGGATTGCCACGTGACCTTCGGTGGGATCGTCATGGAGGGTTTGAAGATCTGGTGCGGACCCGGTCTCGTCGCAATGATCGAACAATGATTCGGCTGCTGCAGCGGCAGACCCAGGAGCCTTGCGAGCGCGAGCGAGATCGAGAGACCTGGTGCATCCCAATGCACGCAGGGGACGTCCTCGCTCTGGAGCGACAGGATCCGGAAGCCGTCCACCAGGTCGCCCGTCGCGGTGAGGCGACCGACGAGGGGGGTGACAGCGGTCTTGTCGTTGTAGACCCCGTCGACGAAGCGAACCAACCTCTGGTCCGCGGCGATCGCCGTCTCCTCGAGGATCACCTTGTCACGAATCACCTCCGCACGGCCGTTCGCGAGCGAGACCAGCGGCGCGGCGTCTCGGAGGAGGTAGTGCAGCTCGGTGTTGGAGGAGTCGGCGAGGGCGAGATTCCCGTTGTTCGCCCCGGAGCAGGCCGCGGCCAGCATCACCGGTACCGTTGGGTCGATCGGGGTTTCGAGCGCCCGAATCTGGAGTGCGGACGACCCGGGAACGGTGTACTCGAGCTCGATCGGCGCAGATGCACCGTCGGGTCGAAGTGGAGCCGGCGGCGAAGAGGGCGTTCCGCTCGTGAAGTTGGCCGGCGTGGCGATGACGTCGGAGAGGATGGGGCGGGTCGTCTTTTGGACGACGATCGGTCGCAGCGATTCGTCGATCGACGCCGCGACGTAGCTCGGTGCGGTGAGAAACGCGGAGACCCAGATCAGCTCCAGATCCCGTGCCCAGTCCGGTCTTCGATCGAACGAGTTGGTGTAGACGTCCGCGAGTTCCTGATTCATATCGAGGGGACCGAACACCACGTTCTCGACGAGTCGGGTGTACATCAGTTCGTCGCAGGCCGCGAAGAACCAGAGCAGCGAGAAAAGCGGATCCTCGTCGATGCCCCCGTCGTCGTCGGCGATCCTGAACCCGACGGCCGAATACGAAGGACCGCCCTCGATCGAGGCCTCGCCTGCCACCGTGTCCTTCCCGACGGTCAGACTGCAGACGGAGAGGACACCGTCGTCGAACGCGTCCTTGATCTCGATCGACACCGTCTGGGTATCGGGATCGTAGTGTCCTGCCACCACGCCATCGAAGGCGGGATCCTCGAGCGATACGCTCAGTCCCGACACCGCGAGGTCGACTGCGAGATCCAGCTGAAGGTCCACCCGAAGCGGTTCCAGCTCGGGCCTGAGGACCTGGACGTCCCACAATCCACCGAGCGGATCTTCGCAGAGCTCCAGCCGCAGAATCTGATCGCCGTCCTCGTCGCAGGAGGGCCCGTCGGTCTGCAGAACCTCACAAAGCGTCTGATTCCCGAGAGACCTCCCGGTCAGGATTTCACGAAGCGATCCCAGATATCCGATCGAATCCCACTGGTTACGGCCGACCGCCGATTCGAGGGTCCCGGCGAAGGTGGGACTGGTGGCAACATGGCTCATGAACCATGATCCGCCGGAGGAGCCGCTCATCATTCGCACGTTTTCGAACGGAACGGAAAGATGCCCGTCGCGGTTGTAGCCTGCGGTCCGATCGAGCGCGCCGGCGAAGACACCGGTTTGGGCGCTGTGCGCGTACCAGCCGCCACCTTCGAATGCGAGGTAGGCGTTGTGGTCGTCGCGTTGGATTCGGTTTTCCGGGATCCGGACAGTCGACGCAGCGACATCTTCGGTCATGATGGTGAGGCGAGGTGAAGTCGCTTCGTTGGCAGCGGTTAGGATGATGGCCAGACCGAGGGCGCCGATATGCATATCAAAGGTATCCTTACTCCCCGGAATGTAAAAAACCCCGTATGAAGGTACCCATACGGCCGTCGAGACTCAAGATATAGACAGTCAAATCCGCCGAATGGGCCGAACAGGACTCGAACCTGTGACCTCACCATCATGGCTGGAGCTGTCGCCGCGACGGTGTGATGCGACGTACCGTCAGGGACATTCCCCCCACGGGCCGAGGAGCGAACTGAGGTCCGCAGCACCGATCTCCGCGTCGAGATTGAAATCCCGCGGATCGCCGAGGTCGACTGCGAGATCCGGCTGAAGGTCCACCCGAAGCGGTTCCAGCTCGGGCCTGAGGACCTGGACGTCCCACGATCCACCGAGCGGATCTGGCAGTATTGCTCGCCAAGTGGGGGTTCTGCCCCGAACTCCCGAAGGGGACGTCACGTCCCCTTGGAAGATCTTTTCGAATGAGATCGGTATGAACTCTCATCACATGCCGCACAGGTGATTTGACCTGTGGTGCAGCCGGAGCAGAGTAAATGCCGTGATGGTCGCCTCGACACCAGAGGTTGGATGTGCGCGATCTGTATGAAGAGACCAAGAGTTCACCCATCAAGGACAGACTCCGGGTTTCCTGAATCGGGGACGGCCGAGCCAGGAGAATCGCCACCGAAGCTCTGTCGCAGGGCGGGAGTGACGAATGAACAGACACTCAACCCTTGAGCAACATTCGAAATCTACGGAAGACGAATGCGGGGAGATTGCCCGTTCGGTGTCTCGAAGCCACAATCGCTCGCATCGCGGAGGGTGCGAAACTCAGATAGCAGCCCAACATGGCAAATGGATTGGCGCGAATTCCCGAGGCTTCATACCCGCCGTCCCGCAACATTCCGGAGGCAGTGCGCTCGACGACGCGAATCTCCGCCGGAGTGAGTGTCTTGCGCCAGCGGTCGACCGCTTTTGGATTCATCCCGGTGGATTGCTTCCCGTCATTCTTGTGGTAGGAGCTGTTGGAAACGGGCATGTTGTCGGGGTCGATCTCGGCCGAGATCCCCAGCCATTGAGCCAGTTCCTCGAGGACTTCGCGAGGGGAGAGAATCAGGTCCTCAAACTTGATGATTCGTACTCGATCGGAACCATGACGCTTCGCCGCTTCCTCTGCGGCACGAAACGCACCCTGGCAGAGAGTTGCAAGGGTGATGGGATGAAAGACCTTCTCGACCCGCTTGCGGCGATCGCTTTTAGGGCCCGCAGGCGCCCGGCCCTGGGTCCCTGTGGAGCTCTCTTCCGTTTTTTCCTTGCCCCAATCCTTGAATGAGGCGACGACCGATCGCGGATCACGAATCATGCAGACAATCGTCGCATCGGGAAAAGCTGAAAGTATGTCGTCGATTCGAAAGACGTGGCGTGGTGTCTTCTCCCCCCAGGAGTTTCCCCCGAGGACTTCGATATACCCTTCGCAGTAGGCCTGGAAATAGTTGTCGGCATGCCCTCCCAGTTCATGACAACGCTGCCGCACAACATCTCGATCGATTCTGGCATACTCGTTCTTCTGGCCGACCTGGCGTGGAAGATAGGCGCGCCAACGGGTCTCGAAAAAGTAGGTCTCGAATTCGTCGAGTTCATCATGCTTCAGGGGGCGATCCAACCTCTGGGCATAGGCGGTTCGCAAATGACTGAAGTAGTGAGACTCACCCACGGCGGCGATATCGAGCTGATTCTGAAAGACCCAGGCCATCAGCGTGGTGCCCGAACGAGAGGGTCCACAGATGAAAACAGGGCCAGTCATGTTCTCTTGCCTCATCGTCAATCCTGCCAGGTATCAAGTAGATCTCGAATCGAGACTCATGATCTCTCTCCGAAGCGGTGCGCCACCGAAGCCCCACCCTCTTTGTACCACCGGTCCGAGCACACGACGACTCTACACAATCGCCCCAGCACAAAGAAGTCATGCAAGGGCGAATGGAATGGGCCTAACAGGACTCGAACCTGTGACCTCACCCTTATCAGGGGTGCGCTCTAGCCAGCTGAGCTATAGGCCCGTCAGCTGCTGGTACAGGGGGAGGACTGTAGCACCCACCCCCCCTTGACGCAAATGAAAGGGGGGTTTACCAGTCTCTAATAGGCCCTATCAAGGGCTCAACGAGGTCCTTGATGCTGATCACACCCACTGCCCGACGGGTCTTGTCATCCACCACGATCGCCAGTTGTACACGTGAATTACGCATACGCTCCAGTGCTATGAAAATCGATGCCGAGGATGGTAATTCGATCGTCTCTCTGATCAACTCTTCGGTCGATGCCTCGGGTGCGAGCATGGCATCGATCACATGAAGCAGACCCTTCACTCGGCCCTCCCGGTCAACAACCGGCAGACGGCTGAAGGATCGTTCTCGCATGACACGTTCACGCGTCGGCCGATCGGAGGACAGAGGGACGGTGGTGACCTTACGCCACGGAATCATCTCGGATCCGGCACTGGACTCATGGACCAGGACCGCCCGATCCAAAAGCTTGCCCTGGGAGCTGCTCAGTAGCCCAGCACCCACCCCTTCCCGAAGTAACTCGGCGACGCGCTGACGAGCATCCGGTCGATTCTCGGAACCGGGATCGAGCAGAAGCTGGAACATTCGGGCGATGCCATGAATTGCCGGCACTACACCAATCACGCTCAAGACCAGTCGGGCTCCCTTCAAAGGAAGAGAGAAGAGGTAGGTCCAGCGATCGGTGTGGGTGCGAAAGAGATCTTTGGGAAGGGTTTCGGCAAAGATGAAGAGGATCGGAATCAGGATCAATGTGTCAATCAGGATCGCCCAGCTGTCAGTCAGACCGGTCGACTTCAAAAGCGCCATGATGCCGAGTGAGCCGAGATAGTTAGCGAGGTTGTTACCGATCAACAAGGTGGTGAGGGTACGTCCGGGATCACGAAGCTCCTGGTCAAGGCGAATTGCCTGTCGATCACCTCGCCCGGCACGAACCGCGAGACGGACACGATTCAGCGTGTAAAGACCGATCTCAAGGCCCGAACAAACTGCACTGAGAAGTAAGCCGAATATCGCGACGATGAGCCAGATGGTCAGATGGTCGTTCATCGCTCACCTCCGACCACGCGAACGAGAACCGAAGTGATGCGCTGACCCTCAATGGCATCGACCGTACATTCCACGTTACCGATCCTGATCTGATCACCCACGATCGGCATGCGACCAAAGCGATCGAGAAACAACCCGCCCACGGTTCGCACGCGGGTGGGTTCCATGGTGTCACCGAAAAGTCGTTTCCAGTCATCCAGAGCGGTGGCCCCAGAAACACGCCAGGTACCATCGGACAGACGCTTGGGATCGGGGATGGTGGTGTCGCCAAAGCTTTGGATATCCCCCACGAACTCCTCGACCACGTCCTCGAGGGTCACCAGGCCGGCAATCCCCCCCCACTCGTCCAGCGCCACCGAGATCGAGGTGCCGCTGGTCTGGAAGTGATCGAGAAGGTGTTCGATCGAGGCGAGATCAGGAACGTAGTGAGCTTCCTGAGTGTGAGGGGTCATGGATTGATCAGACGAATCCGAGTCAAGCAGGTACTCACGGACCTTGAGCAGACCAGATACCTCGTCACCATCCTTCTCGCGGACGACCACATGTGAACATCGAGTCGATTCGATGAGACCAAGCAGTTCTGAACGGTCGACGTCGGGCGAAACGGTAGGCATATCGACTCGCGGAATCATCACGTCCGAAACCCGCAGTTCACGAATTCGAACCACTTCGCGCAAGAGTTCATGCTCATGTGAATCGATGACCCCATCGCGACCGGAAAGTTCGATGAGAGCATCGAGCTCGGCCGGTTCGAGATCACGAGGTCTGGAAGCGGGAGCGGTCAGGCGGGAAAGAGGTGCGATCACGAACGACTCGAGAAACACCCGAAGAGGTGCAAGGACGCGGTGCAGCCCGAGAAGCGGCGGGCCAAGCACCACCGCCACTCTGACCCGCAAGGCACTTCCCAGGACCTTGGGAATCACTTCTCCCGCAATCACGATGGCGGCGATGGTGAGCAGACCGATTAAGGTGGCCAAGGCCACATGGTCCGAGTATCGAACCGAGAGCACCGAACCCAGTACGAAGTACAGGGTGTTTACCGTCATGTTGCCCAGGAGTACGGTGATCAACAGCATTCTTGGCTTGCGAAGCAGGCTGTCGACCGACCGTGCTGCAATACTGCTCCGCTGGTTGATCTGAACCCGATCCACCTCGGAAAGACCAAAGAAAACGGTTTCGCAGGCGGAAAAAAGAGCGCTTCCAGCAAGCAAAGGCACCATCAAGATCACCAGGATGAGGTCGATGGAATCCAACGATCACCCTCCTGAACGCTTTGCGCCTGAGGCACTGGCTAGTTCATCACGCATTCGTTGGATGTATCGCCAAACATTGAGATCCAGACGGATGCTTGCCGGATCAGCGGTTCCTTGTTCCAGTTCGGACAGAGCGGTGCGAACCCGTTCGCGGAGTTCGGCCTGCTTGGAATCCGACCAAGCAGTCAACCGAGCGATTTCTTCTGCATCACGTGATTCAACTGCTTGCTCGAGTTCAAAGCGAACTGAAAGCATCTGCTGAAGGAAGTCCTCCGGGAGGCTTCGATCCTGATCGGCGGCAGGCCCTCCAAGACGAACCAGAAGCAGATTGGCACGATGCTCATCATTCCCGATGCTCTTCCAGGCTTCATTCAAACGTGCGGTTTCCCGGGTGGCGCGATCTACCTCGAGGGGATCTGTGAATCGATCCGGATGGAGGGCGGCCACTTGGCGCCGAACTCGGCGCTTGAGGGCATCAAGGTCAACATCAAAGGACGGCTTGATCCCAAGCACATCAAACGGATCATCTCCAGGGAGCGGATCCGTCGATTCGGTGGATTCTCTGGGAGACCCAGTCATGAAGTGAATTCTATGTCGATCACGGAGAGCCGCAGGCTCGAAATGAAAACGGTCCCTTCAACGAGGACTGCTGCGGCGAGGATTGCGTCCCCCGCTTCGGCGAGGATTGCGGCTGGAGGGTCGCTGCTCGCCGCTCTGTGCACCACGAGACGGGACCCGAGGGGATCGAGACCCCACAGAGGATCCCGAAGAGAAAGAAGAGGTCTTGGGCAGTTGCGTGGCGGAGGTGCCAGAAGCAGCGGGCTTCGATCCCTTTTCCCCTTCGGCGGCCTTCCGATTCTTCTTGGCAATGGCTTCATTGACCACCAGGGGACGACCCATCAGACGACGGCCCTGTACCCCACCAATCGCCTTGAGTGCTTCAGAATGATCCCGCATCATCACGATGGCGAAACCACGTGGTTTCCCCGTCTGCTTGTCGGTTGCCATGGCAACATCTTCCAAGTCACCAAACGGTTCAAAAAGACGTCGAACGGCAAATTCGGTCACCTTGTAATCAAGGTTCCCAACATAGATCTTGAACAGTCCCTTGGACATGAGCAATTACCCATCTTCAACGTGAGGTCAACAGGACCACGCACCCCAGAGTTCACTTACAGAGAAACCCACACACATCTGACTTGAGAATACACCCATTGACTCTCAAGCAGAACGGCAGACGAGTCTGAAAGGCACCGCCCGCGTACTGCACGAGTGCAGCATTTATAGCCTACAAAGTGAATCACCCAAGTCCAGTCCAGAATCCGTGAGAACCACCGGTAAGGATGCTCGGGACCTCTGAAATCTCGATCAATGAGCTGAAAATGCTTCCAGACGATCGTTCTGAGCGAATCCAAAAATAAAAAAGGGCTCACTCGGGTGTTCCCCGAGCGAGCCCATAAAGTCGGCG
>NHEC01000032.1 GCA_002171655.1 Planctomycetes bacterium TMED75 | reverse complement strand
TGATCGACGTCCATGTCGGTGGGGGACTCCATACCTCGATGGTAGCGGACAGAGCCCCGCGACTTCCGACTCCCAGCCCATTTGCCATGCACTTTGGGCGCCACCTCGTCTACCATGCCCCAATGAGCACCATTGACACCACCGCCTGCGAACTTGTCTCGATCAATCCCGCCACCAACGAACCGGTCGGCACCCTGCCGGTCACCCCGGTGGAGTCGATTCCCGGTCTGATCGACCGATCCTCCGCCGCTCAGAAGGTGTGGGCAAAGCGCTCGATCGAGCAACGCGCCGAAGTGCTTCGCCCGGCCGGTGCGCGGCTGCTCGAGGAAGCCGTGCGGATCGGCACCCTCCTCACCCAGGAGATGGGCAAGCCGCTTGCCGAAGGGGTCGGCGAGGTCACGTACGCCGGGAAGAACTGGTCCGAGGAGGTCGATGAGATCGTCTCTGCCCTGCAGCCCGACGTGCTTGAGGACGATGATCGGCTCACCCGACTCTACTTCGATCCTCTGGGCGTCTGCGGTGCGATCACCCCCTGGAACTTTCCGGTCCTGATGCCACACCAGGCAGTACTGGCGGGACTGCTGGCCGGCAACAGCGTGGTCCTCAAGCCCTCCGAAGAGACTCCTCTGGTGGCACAGGCGTACTGTGATGTGATCAATGAATTCCTTCCCGAGGATCTCCTGCAGGTCATTCATGGGGACGAGGCACAAGGCAAGGCCCTGGTCGCCAGCCCCGTCGATCTCATCGTCTTCACTGGCAGCAAGTCCGCGGGTGAACACATTCTCGGCTCCGCCAGCAACGGCTTGAAGCGTGTGATCCTCGAGCTGGGCGGCAAGGATCCGATGGTCGTACTCAAAGACGCCGACATCGATGCGGCCGTGGCCTTTGGCGTTCGCAATGCGTTCCGCAATGCGGGACAAGTCTGTGTGTCGACCGAGCGCATCTACGTGGACGACGCAATCCACGACGAATTCGTCGAGCGCTTTGTCGCCAAGACCGCGGAACTCCAGCAAGGAGACGGCATGGAGAAAGGCATCAACATCGGTCCGATGATCTCGGCCAACCAGAAGGACCTGGTGGTCGAGCAGTTGAACGAGGCGATCGAGGATGGGGCGGTGCTTGCGCACGGTGGTGGCACCGGAGATGGTAATTTCGTTCCCCTCACCGTGCTCACCGGTCTCAATCACGACATGCGGATCATGAACGACGAGACCTTCGGGCCGATTGCCTGCATCCAGCGGACCTCCAGTGACGAGGAAGCGATCCAACTCGCCAACGACACGCCCTACGGTCTGGGTGCCTGTGTCTTTGGTGAAGTGGAGCATGCCACCGAAGTCGCACGCCACATCGAGGCGGGCATGGTGGGGGTCAATTCCGGGTGCGGCGGGGCCAGTGGATCTCCCTGGGTCGGCGCAAAGCATTCCGGTTACGGGTTCCACTCCGGCCCATTGGGGCATCGTCAGTTCTGTCAGGTCCGAACCGTTTCCGTCCCAAAATGAGGATTTGCTGCTGAACGATTCAGGCTCGTTTGCGCAGATCCTCCGTTTGCTCGTGAATCTGCTTGAGTTTTTGCAAGCCTCGATACTTCCGATTGTTGATCGTCGTGATGCTGGTGTTCAGCGATTTCGCTGCCTGCTGGTAGCTCAATCCACGGCAGATGATGAGTTCCAGCGCGTCGCGTTCCGCGGTATTCAGCCCTGTCATCGCACCTTCGATCCTTCCTTTCGAATCTTCGTCCTCCTCGAGGGTGTGCGTTTCACGCCTCCGGTTGGAGGCCTGTTCGGCAGCGATGGAATCCAGGATCTCCTGAAGTTTCACCCACCGGCTGTGACGCCTTCTGAGAAGGTTGTGGGCAATCTTGATGAGATAGCTCGAAGTGAGTTGGAGTGTGTTGAATCGCGGGTGTTGAAGAAGTCGGAGGAAGACCTCCTGTGTGACATCCTCCGCAACCTCCGGGGGTGCAGACTTCCGAGCAAAGCAGTAGATCCGATCGTAATACGCCTCGAAAAGTCTGAGGAGGAAATCCCCGTCTGATTCACCTTCTTGCATCTGCATTTGCTGGTTTGATTTCGTACTGACACCCGAAGGATTATTTTGATCCATGGTCAGTCTCCAATCTGTTGGTTCACGAATCGCGACTGGTTTGAGGTTCAGCCTACGAGTCGAATCTGAAGCCCCTGGAAGACATCCACACATACGTAGGAACGTGAGCACACCATGAGCTTCTTCCCTCGTAAATATCAAGTTTTCCAATAAATTGACTCAGGGCCGGTCTGAGTCCGGTTCCAAGGCGTCACGAAGTTCGGTGCTGGCGAAGTGCCACTGCTGCTCAGCCTGCTTTGGAGTTCGATCAAGCTTCAGGGTGGTCTCCTCGTTGGTCATTCCCAGGACCAATCGGAAAAAGGCCACATTGGCATTCACCGGGTCTCGTTCTTATCGTTCCGGCCAGGCAGCCATCAGTCTTTCCGACGCATCCGATTGGTCGGAATCCTGGAGATTGATGGAGCTCGGTCCACCGCTCACTCCATCTAGAGGGCAGGGTTTCCAGTGGCTCCCAGGTTTGGCCGCGTTGCGTCTGCGAGCGCGGTCACTCAACTCCTGGGACATGGGGCGTCATGGTTCCGGGATCTGCTTCGAGCGCGTCTTCTGGGGATTCAGACATGGGAGCTCTCAACTCCACCCGCTCAGTGACGTACTGCCTGGTTGCGAAATCAGTCTGCGGGGGTCAGTCTCTCAACCTGTCCACTGAGAAAATTCGCCTTGACCAGCGTTCCAGGACCAGGCGAGGTGGCGCAGACGCCACGGGCCACCCTGAGCATGAATGGGGTGCGTGAGGGGTCGCCAGCTTCCACGACCATCAGGTCGTAGTAGATGTCTCCATGGATGGAGGTCTGGCTGGCTTGAAGAATTTCCAGGTTCAACGAGCCGAAAAATGGGAGGGTTCGAGTTTCACGGTCCATGAAACCATCATGACGTTTTTCTTGGTTCGTCGCCAGTGGCTCAGCGTATCCTGTTCCTCCATGGATGATCTTCCTCCACCCGATTCCATAGATGTAAACGGTGAGTTGCTCGTTTCAGCCTACTGCCAGGGTCTCTTTCCCATGGCAGATGACGCTTCCGGTGACATTCACTGGTTCCGTCCCGATCCGCGTGGAATCATCCCCCTTGAGGAATTTCGTGTCTCCAGATCACTTGCCAGGAGGGTTCGGTCGGGACGATTCGAGATTTCGGTGGATCGATGCTTCGAGCGCGTGATCCGGGAATGCACTCGAGCTCGTTCCGACGACAATGGTTCCTGGATGACGGAACAACTGCTTCAAGCCTACTGTGAGCTTCATGCGCACGGCTTGGCTCATTCGCTGGAAGCCTGGCGATCCGGGCAACTGGTGGGAGGGGTGTACGGCGTACACCTGGGAAGCGCGTTTTTCGGCGAGAGCATGTTCAGTCGGCCCGATATCGGGGGAACTGATGCGAGCAAGGTGTGTCTGGTTCATCTGGTTGAGCGATTGATTTTCAGTGGGTTCACTCTTTTGGACACCCAGTATCTCAACGATCATCTTCTTCAGTTTGGTTGTCGTGAGGTTTCTGCGGGGGTGTACCACGAACTTTTGCGTGCAGCCCTGAATCACCCTGTCAAGTTCTGAGTGGTCACGAAAGACGCCCTTGCCCGAGCGGTGAAGCATCGGACAAGGGCGATCATGAATCATTTCAAGCAGACTGGAATCAGCCTCGACGTCTTCTGGCCGCCAGACCTCCGAGTCCCAGCACCGCGAGTGCGCCCGGAGCCGGAACCGCACTGCTCATGAAGCCTTGGATCGATGCAGAGCCTACCTTGGCCCCGGTGAGATCGGATCCGGCAAGACCGGCATCCAGAAGGACTCCGGCGAAGAATGCCGAGACCTTCAGGTCCCCAACGACGTCGAAGAAATCAGCAGTCGGAGTCGCACTCAGGATATCCACGTCGAAGAGCTCCCCTTCGAGCCCGAGGTTGCTCTCTACGAACCATCCACCGACAGGATCGTATCCGATGCCGAAATTACCGACGAGGATTGAATCGTCGTTGAAGTAAACTCCGCCACGGTGCTGGATGCCTCCCGAAAATGTGCCACCGAAATCTCCAGTGTCGTAGCCGAAGGTCGAGGGAGCATCAAACGCATTTGGAGGGGTGATCACAAAGCCCACGGTGTTTGGTTCGTCAGTGAGCAGGGTTCCGGGGGTAATACCGCTCAAGTCGAGACCTGCAGCGATGCTCAGGAGTTCAAAATCAAGAGTCACGTTGGTCTGTCCACCAACGATGCCAACAACCTCGGCATTCGCTGAAGACGCAACCACAGCCCCCGCTGCAATCGCAGCGGTACATACAAACTTATTCATCGTATCTGTTCCCTTTTCAAGTTCCCGCGATCTCTGAAACAACAAGTGTCGGCAGATCGCAACTCCGACGTAGGAAGGTTTTAGCCAACACTTACCTGGGAGGGAAGGGCTAAGTTTGGAATTGAGCTAAAGTTTGCAATTTTAAATGCGCGTGCAAAGAGTCATCCCTCATGCTCTCTTTCGGATGCTCCGTGTCGAATGCTCTCGGAGACCGGCTGAGGCGGGACAGGAGTGAAAGCCTGGTTCACTTGACGACGTCTTTTTCGACTCGCGTGGTTGCCAGGCTCCCACCGTTGACGAGTTGCTTCGTCGAAGGGCGTATTGACTCGAATCCGTTGTGGCGGGTGTAGAACTCAACCACGTTCTGCGGTGCCTCCACGAACAGCCTGCGCACTGAGTGCAGGGCGGCTTGCTGTTCCAGTGCCAGCATCAGACCGGATCCTATCCCCTCACGACCGTGTTCCGGGCGTACATAGGGACCTTCAACCTCGCCGGTGTCCAAATGCAAAGCGCCAAATCCCATGACCACCTGCTGGAGTGTTGCCACTTGGAAAAGCATCTCCATCTGCTTGACCCGCGTCTTTATGACATCGATGTGGGTCTGGTCAAGGTGGCCGGCCCACTGCACGAGTTGTTCTGGGGGATAGTTTTCCGCTCCGATCTTGAAGACCGAGGCATGCTTCACCGCAATCATGGTCTGAGCATCTGCTGGCTGCGCTGCTCGAATTTCTAAATGTTCGCTTTTGAATCGATCCATCTGTTCATTGCCTCCTGGAGTGCGTGAACTGAGTTCTGGGGTTGGCCTCAGGTCGGAAACAAGTTGACCACATCCTGAAGGTGGCTTTCGTAGTTCTTCCACCGATTCACAGCTTCTCGGTTGACCGGTCTGTTCACCTGATCGAATGAGGGGGTCATCACCAGCCGCTTCTGTTCGTGAAAGCGAAGGCAGTCGTTTTCAAAGGGCAGTCCCAGGAATTCGATCAGACTACGAATGACGGGCTCCGGACCCTCAGTCAACTCGTCGTATTTGAAGTCAAACATGGGGAGGTCCAGGTGTTCTCTCCAGTGGTCAAGCAATCGATCGAATTCCGCACGCACCAAGGCGATGTCTTCAAGTCGGCGAGACCATGGATAGTGATTTTGATTCATTGAGTGCATGTAGGTCGAAAGCACGTTGTCCAACGGGTTTCTGCTCACGAATACGATTCTGGAACCCGGCAGCACCATCCCCAACAGACCAAGTATTCGCTCAAGACCAAGTGCTTTGTTGGTCACTCGTTCGAAATTGGGCGCGTAGTGATCGAGCATCTCCAGATACGCGCTTCCAAACCCCTGCAGCTGTTCGTTCGAAGCACGTGAGGCACATTCCGGAAATTCTTCGTTGAGTTGATCGGCGAGAAGCTGTGAGAAGATGATCGGCTCGCGTTGCTCACCGATTCCAGAGCACTGGGAATGGGCGCTGATGATCTGCTCCGTCAGAGTGGTACCACTGCGAGGCATGCCAACTACGAACACCGGACGTTGAGATCCAAGTCCTGAACTCTGCATGCTCCGCATTCGCTCTCTGGAAAAAGCAGCGATGAGCCGATCGGTCATCTTGCAATAGGCTTCCCGGTCGAATGGCTTGAGGTTGAGCTCGGGATCACTCTTGGCCTCACTGACAAGTCCGATTGCCTCCTCGTACTGTCCTTCACGGTCCAGGATCTTCGCCAACTCGAACTGGGCCTGAATTCTGGTTCCCTTGGGAAAGTTCTTAGTCCCGATGATCAATCGCAACTTGGGAATAGCTTGTTCATGATTCCGGTCCGCGATGTCGGTCATCGCGTCCATCATCATGAGTCGTGGTCCCTTGACCCCCCGGCGCTCGAGCGACTCAAGTTGCTGCCTGGCCTCGTCCGTCTTGCCGAGGCGCAGATAACCTTCAACCAGATCGATAGTCGATCGACGTCGGAACTTGTCCGTGCCCAGCTGGGGTTTCTTCCGGATGAGCTCCTGGAGTCTGGCCTGCTCATCCTCCACCTGCTGAGATCGTCCCATCATCAGATTGCCTCGTACCAGCCAGGCCCGGGCATCGATCTCCTCCGGTTCATGCATTACAAACCGCTCAAGTGCCATGAGTGAGAGACCGTAGTTCCCAAGGCGATCGTGGGCTTGGGAGAGGAGCCTCCATACTTCAGATTGATCAGGTGCTTCCCGACTCAGCGCCATTCCCACAGTCGCTGCCTGGTGAAAGTCCTCGGCCTGCATCAATCGGCGGAGTTTCGCGATGTCTGTCTGGAATTCTGGAGATGGTGGATTCATGATCTGCCCGGACTAATCTTACCCCAGGGGATCCCCTTCGAGTGATTGAGTCAGATCACGTGCTCTCGATTACCGGAGATCGTGGTTACTGTTTGATTCAACAGGTCTTCGGGCCCATGAGTTCTCTCTGATACGGACGAAGAGAGCGCCGACGTTCGAATTCCGGAGGGATGGGCGGAGTCTGGGCCGCTAGTGGCGTTTCATCATGGGCCCAACCCGGGCCTTGATGTAGGAGATCGGATTGCCCATTCGATCCCTGTTCACGTACACGCTTCTGGCGATGCCCGGCACGGACCGGCCGATCGAAATCGCATTCATCATGAAATTGGATCCCTGTGACGTCCGTTCGTATCCCGCGGCAGCCAGCGTGTTCCCGGCAACCATCTCGCAGATCCGTATTTCGTGCCTGCTCAGCGAGCTCTTCCATCTATCGAAGGATCTCGTATTCACTCCACTTTCGTTGTCTTTCTCATACGAGGAATTGGTGACCTTCATCTGGGGGATTACTTCGGGTCTTTCGAATCCGATCCAGTCACAGAATTCACCAAAGGTATCCAGTGGGTCCGTGCACAGCGATTCGTACCTGATCAGTCGAACTCGTTCGCTCCCGAATCGTTCCACCGCTTGAAGTGCCGAATTGGTGGCAGACTTCCAGATGAGAGAATTCAGAATCGGGTTGTACGAAGCCTTCACTCGAGCGGCTTCCTGGGCAACCGCATCTTCGGTCTCCGCCTCGCGAATCAGCTCACGGTCTCGCTTGTGCCAGTTCTTGTATGAGGCCATGACCGCACGAGGATCGCGCAGCATGTGAACGACCCTGGTGTTGGGAAAGGTGTCCAGGATCTCCTTGATTCGAAAACAGTGGCGAGGAGTCTTCTCTCCCCAGATGGGAGCCCCTGATTCCAGGGCCATGCGATGGCAATGCGCCTTGAAGTAATCGTCGAGCGAGGCTCGGTCTGGTTCCGTCATGAATTCCCGAAGAGCGGCTCCCTGGGTCTCGTCTTCGGAGCTCACTTCCCCATGTCCAAAGCGGACTCGCGCGAGATTTCCAAAGTACTTGTGAACTTGTTCAAGCTGACCGGGATCGAGGGGTGCCGTTGGATCGTCATACGTGGTCCGGATTCCATCGAAGTAGTGTGTCTCCGGAATCATCTGCAAGTCGAAGGTTTTTCTCAGCATCTGGAAGAACAGGCCGGTGCCTGAACGAGAGGTTCCCGTGACGAAGATCCTGGGTTCCTTCTCAATCTCCGCAAAACAGTCCGGTGTTGTGTTCTGACTGTTGGTGGTATCCATGCTTCTTCCTTCATGCTGGTGCTCAGGTTTTCTTCCCGAGTACCGCTGGTCTGATCCAGTAGGCAATCTTCGCAATCTCATTAACTCATGCCGGAGCACTTGATGCAAGGCGCAGTGCTGCGAACCGCTTCAGCTCCCTGATTTTGAAACGACCCGTCGTGATTATCGCCCACTCCGAGCAGGCATTCATCGGCTTGAAGTGTGATTGGTACGGTCTGATGTCATGATCGGCTTGACGCACATCTCAGCACCAGATGAGTTCGATGGGCATCTCGACGTTCGTACCCAGGGTTGCATGGACCGGACATGACTCTGCGGCCTTCTGCAAGGCGCGACGCGCTCGCTCCTCGAGTCCGTCCCCGGGAATTTTAATGGTCACTTCAATTCGCTGGATTCGTCGTTCTGGCGCTGCCGCCATGATCTTCTTCACTTCCGCAGTCGCTCCCGCGATGTCCCATTCATGACGTGCTGCGACAATGCCCATGATGGTCAGCATGCAGGTCCCCACGGCCGTCGCCACCAGATCGGTTGGGGAAAAGGACTCTCCCTTGCCTTGGTTGTCGATCGGTGCATCGGTGTGGATCCTGGTGCCCGAGGGACCGTGCTTCGATTCTGTTCTCAGGTCCCCAAGGTACGTGCTGTGTATCGTGACCATCGAGATCTCTCCTCACCGGGGCGGATCCGGTTCGTTTTAGTCGTTGCATCTTAACTACTTCAATCCAGTAGAACGATGAGTGGTCTCGATCGCAACAGGCCTGCATGGTTTCCTGGGACTGATTGAATTTCGCTAGCATGGGTCGACCGACCGGGTGCAGAAAAGTCAAGGAGTACAAATGCCCGAATTGCCTGAAGTCGAACGCGGACGCAAGGTCGCCGAATTGGTTGCGCTCGGACACCAGGTGGTGCGTGCTCGATGTGCCGACGATCGAATCGTCTTCTGCGATCAGTCGCCACGGACAGTTTCCACCCGTCTCAAGGGTCGATCGGTCACCGCTGCCTGCCGACATGGAAAGCAGCTCTGGCTCGAATTCGACCAGGGTCCCGCGCTTCTTCTGCACTTTGGCATGACTGGGGCGGTACACGGATATTCCGATCGATCCGAGCGTCCGAGATTCTGGAAGCTCGAACTTGAATTCGAAAACGGACATTTCCTCGCCATGCCGGATCCTCGTCGGTTCGGTCGAATTCGGCTGCGAGACGATCCGCGCTCCGAGCTTCCGATCAGTCGGCTTGGATTCGACCCATTGCTCGAGCTGCCGACATTTGCCCGCTTCAAGAAATTGGTGGGGCGCCGAACCATTTCGATCAAGGGTCTCTTGCTGGATCAGTCCTTCTGCGCGGGCGTTGGAAACTGGATTGCTGACGAGATCCTGTATCAGGCCGGGGTCGCTCCCCAAAGGCCGGCCCGTACTCTTGATGATCGAGAGTTGAAACTGATTCGTCGCTGGCTTGGTTCGATCATCCGCAAGGCGGTCTCCGTTGATTCCGTTTCGGAGCGATTTCCCCGCACCTGGCTTTTTCATCATCGATGGGGTCGACCCGAAGATGCACTGACCGGTCGTGGAGAGTCGATTCAAATCGATACCGTGGCCGGCCGGACCACCGCCTGGGTTCCCAAGGTACAACGATGAATTTGATCTGGCCGAAATTCCATGATCGAGACTACCGGCCGGGTCATCTGTTCATGATGCGCATTCATCTTCTGGCGAATCTGTCGATGCTTCGCTCATTCCGTGATACGGGACTCTTCCTTTTGATCAGCCTGATCCCAGTGGCGATCCTGTTGTTGATGCTGAGTGTGTTTCCTCTGACCTTCGATGCGACCACCGGGGTATCCGGTTCAATCGTGATTCTGCTCCTGCTTGGCCTGCTCGCCTTCTATCTGGTGCAGCACGTCGCCTTCATGGTCGCCATGGATCTGACCTATACCCCACATGTCCGCAATGCAATTCGTCGCCAGGGAGTTCCGATCTGTCAGCACTGTGGCCAGCTGCTGCATACCGATGATGTGACCTGCCCGGAATGTGGCTTGAGTTCGGGGCAGCTTTCTTGAGTTCCCTCGAAGCAACCTCCTTCCAGCCCCAAAGGACGCCGTGATGAACATCCCAACACCTGCACACATCGCCGAGCTCGAATCACGTCGCTCGGCGGTTGATCTGGAAGAGGTTGGGGGGGCTGGCCGACCGATTGACAGTGGATGGATGAGCTGTGACATACCCGATTCCTGGGCGGATCATGCCACTTCTCTGGGAGTGGATGGCCCGGTTGATGACTCGACGTTGGAGGAACTGGTCGAGTACTACCGGTCGCGAGATCGAACTCCCAAGATCAAGATCAACCCGTATCAACATCCGACCCTTCTTGCGGGTCTTGCCCGGCGTGGTTTCACCCTGGTGGAGGTCGAGTCGGTCTTCGTCCATTCTTTGCATCAGTTACCGAGCCTCGATCCGCCTCCGGGCGTGGCCTTTCGGGCGGTCGATCCGAATGATGCACACGACGTACTCCTCTTCCGGGATCTGCAAGTGGCAGGTTTTCATTCCTCCGGACCCGTTCCCGAAGGAGTTCTTCCAATCACCGAGCGGATGGCCCGTTCAACACGTTGCTCGTTCTGGATCGTCGAGGTCGACGGGCAGCCTGCTGCGAGTGGGGGGCTTGAATTCCACGAAGGGTCCTCGGTCCTGATCAGTGGGTGCACGCTCGCCGAACATCGGGGTCGCGGTCTCCAGTCCGCTTTCATTCGATTCAGGCTCGCGGAAGCCGCTCGGCTCGACATGGAGTACGCGCTCCTCGGCAGCCTTGCCGGCCACACCACCGAGCGCAATGCATTGCGCGCAGGGTTTCAGCCCTGCTTCAGCCAGATGTTCCTCTGGCAGACCTGACCCTTCGCTGATCCTTCGCGGGGGTTTCGATCAAGGAATCCACGATGTCCGCGCCGACGCTCTTGGCGGCTGCCATCGCCCGAGCATCGCCGACCGTGCGTTCCATCGTGAAATCCCACCGACCGATCCACACCACGATATCCGGCGAGGGCACTGCTCACCGGAGTACTGGTTGATGAACGAGTTGCATCCGGTCAGTATCCCCGCGCTGGTTGCCAGGAGGGTGCCCGAACCCACACCTGGCGGAGGTCAATCCGTTTCTCGAGAAACGATTCTGGATTTCGACCCGTCTCCCAGCGCTTTTTGGATTCTCAGGGCTCACGCTTTGGGAGGTGTTGGAAAGTCGACTTCCGTGGCGTGGACGTGGTTGTAGAAATTGGTGAAGGTGTTCACCGAGATCGCAGCGATGACCTCGATCGCGGCGTTGTCGTCGAAGCCCGCGTCCTTGAACGCCTGGAGCTGATCGTTGCTCACGTGCCCCTTGGTCTTCATCACCGTGGAGGTGAAGTCGAGCAGTGCCTGGTGACGGGGGTCGTTGCTGGTGCCTTTGCGGGCTTCCAGCGCGACGGTCCCATCAAGACCGGTCCCTTCGGCGATCACCGTGTGTGCTGCGGTGCAGTAGGCGCATTCGTTGGATTCGCCGACGAACAGGGCGAGCAGTTCGTGCTCGGCGGGGGTCAGGCTTCCACCCTTGGAGCCTGCGGCCCAGGCAAGAAATGATTCAAGGACTGCTGGATGGGACGCGAGCCCCTTGAAGATGTTGATTTGCATTTCCTTCAGCGGTCCATTGAGCATTTCTGCTCCGGTGCATGAATCGGTGCTGGGGTCGACGGTTCCAAGTCTTGGCATTGGATGCTCCTTGTGGGTCCAGAGAGTGGGGGGTGTGTTAGAAATGGTCAGACGTTGAAGAGGAAGTGCACGACATCGCCGTCCTGCACCACATAGTCCTTGCCTTCACTGCGAAGCTTACCGGCTTCCCGAATCGATTTTTCACTTGTGTACTGCTCGAGTTCATCGACCGAGTAGCACTCGGCTCGAATGAATCCTCGTTCGAAGTCCCCGTGGATGACGCCCGCCGCCTTGGGGGCGGTGAATCCGCGGCGGATCGTCCACGCCCGGATTTCCTTGGGACCGGCGGTGAAGTAGCTCTGGAGTCCGAGCAGCTCATACGCTCCGCGAGCGACCACTGCCAGAGCGGGTTCGCTCATCCCCAGTGACTCGAGCATCTCGGCCCTGTCCTCTTCATCGAGTTCGGAGAGTTCCGATTCGATCTTGGCACAGACCACCACGACCTCGCCGCCGGTGCGTGCGGCGTACTGGCGGACCGCCTCGACATGGGCTCCGGAGCCATCGGCGTGCGCCTCGTCGACATTGCAGACATAGAGAATCGGCTTGGCCGTGATGAACCCGAAGGAACGAACCAGCTTGCGCTCTTCCGGAGTGAGATCCAGGGATCGAATCGGTTCTTCGGCTTCCAGACAGGCACTGCATTTCTCGAGAACCGCGGCTCGAGCCTTTGCGTCCGTGTCGCCGGAGCGTGCCTGTCGACTGGCCTTGTCGAGTGAGCCTTCGACCTGTTCGATGTCCGCGAGCATGAGTTCGAGCCCGATCACCTCGATGTCGCGAACGGGGTCGATCGAACCGGAGACGTGGAGGATGTCGTCGTCCTCGAAGCACCGAGTCACCTGAAGCAGGGCATCGACTTCACGGATGTTCGCGAGAAACTTGTTTCCGAGCCCTTCGCCCTTGCTCGCTCCCTCGACCAGGCCTGCGATGTCCACCAGCCGAATCGTTGCGGGAATGATCTTCTCGGTCTCCATGTGGGCATTGATCCGACCCAGGCGTGGATCAGGAACACTCACCACCCCGATGTTCGGTTCGATCGTGCAGAATGGATAGTTCTGAGCTTCGATGCCCGCTGCGGTGAGCGCGTTGAACAGAGTACTCTTGCCTACATTGGGCAGGCCTACGATGCCGCATTCCATGGGGGAACTCCTTCGGGGAGGGACGATTCTAACGGATGCGGGGGCTTCGAATCAGCCGTCGGGAAAGAGAGCCTTCGAGCGGCGGTGCAGAGCCGCCCGATCGAGTTTTCCGACGGGATTTCTTGGAAGTGAGTCGACGAGCACCCATTCATCGGGTGCCTTGAAGCTCGCGATTCGACTGGCGGTCCATGCCCCGGCAGCTTCGGTGTCCAGGGTTCGACCGGCCTCGGGCTCCACGAACGCCACCACTCGCTGACCGTGTTTTCCCGGAGGAGTGCCCACGACCGCGGATTCGGCGATGTCCGGGTGTTCGTCAAGCACACTTTCGACCTCTCCCGGTGCGATATTGGAACCCCGTTTGACGATGATCTCCTTCAAGCGTCCCACAAACCAGAAATCTCCATCCTTGTCGACCCGACCCTGGTCTCCTGAATGCAGCCAGCCATCTCGGATCGCGGCCTGGGTGTTCTTTGGATCCTCCCAGTAACCGACCGTCATGCTTTCGGAGCGCACGCACAGCTCCCCGATCTTCCCCACGGGGACTTCCTTGGCCTGGTCGTCGAGCACGCGTACCTCGACCCCGACCCGAGGCTTTCCCGCAGAGCCCTGCTTGACTGTGCCACCAGGATGTCTCAGGCAGTACCCCTCGCATTCAGTCATCCCGATCATCTGCGTGAGTGGTTCGCTGCAGACCCTGTTCCACGCGTCGTAGAGGTCGGGAGTGACGAAGTCACCTCCGCACTCCATCGATCGAATGCTTCCGAAGTCGATCCCCTCGAGCGCCGGGCAGTCCAGGACGTCATGGAGCAAGGAGGGCAGAATCACCGATCGGGTCGGCTTGTGCCGGCGAAAGGCCGCCAGCCACGCTTCCGGGCTGAATTCCTCGAGGAAGACCACGGTGCCTCCGGCGGTCAGTGCCGGAATGAGTGAACCAAGGCTGGCGGAGACATGCACCAGCTGCGTGGAAAGCAGCCAGAGGTCGTCCTTGACCAGTCCCATGGTTTGGACCCGGCTGCGCCCGGTTTCGAGAATGCTGTGGGCAGTGTGGGTGACTCCCTTCGGTTTGGAGGTCGATCCCGAGGTGTAATAGATCGCCGCTGGCTCAGCTCCGACCGGCGCATTCAGCTCTGCCTTCGGATGCGTCTGGTTCTTGAGCTCATTCCAGGGGGTTGCAATGCCCTCGATTGCGATGTCGTAGGTGAACGTACGCTCGAGGCAGTCAGGAGGCGTGAATTGTCCGGCAAGCGCCTGAGCCAGTTGGTCCTGGACCACCAAGAGCCGGACTCCGCCATGTTCGACGGCAAATTCGACCTCTGGCGCCCGGTAGAGGTGGTTGAGTGGCACCACCACGCATCCGATCCGCCAGGCGCCGAAAAGCAATGCCGCCAGCTCAAGGTGGTTGTGGGACAGCAGGCCGACTCGATCGCCTTTCTTCAGGCCCTGAGCCGCCAGGCAGTCGGCCTGAGTCTGCACCATCCGATCGAATTCCCGGTAGCTGATCGACCGGGGCCCGATGATCACCGCGGTCGAATCTGGATGAGTCTTGAGGGCGTTGTCTGCGAGGTTGCCGAGGTCAAGCATGGGTATCCAGTGTGGTCTTGAGTTGAATTTCTGTGAACCGATGTTTTACCTGAAGAACCGTGCCTGAGGCGAGACATCCGGCAGGGTCCCGGTGATAATGGGGGTGTGCGAATCGTACGCTCCAGAGTGCCGCTGTTCTTCTACCGACGTCTGATGCTGATCGCGTTGGTGGGGGTCGCCGCCGCAATCCTGCTCGGTGCCCGTCTGATCGAGCTCACCGTGATCGAGGGGGCGGCTCTGCGCTCGCGAGCGGAGGAAGTGATTCGCCGGGAAGCGCTGCTGCCCACCTGGCGAGGCTCGATCCTCGATCGTACGGGAACCATTCTCGCCGAGGACCGCGCCAGTTGGAGTCTGGCCATTCCCTTTCCGGTACTCAGTGGCACCTGGGCCCACGAGCAGGCGGTTCGCCAATCGATCGCCGAACTCGGGGCGGAACGCTGGGGGACCATGGGGCCGGAGGAACAGGCGGAGGCGATTCTTCAGCGCATCTCCGCCTGGAACCGTCTCGTCGATGAACTTCTGGACGGACTGGCAGCTCAGATTCCGATGGATCGTTTGATTCTCGAGGAACGGGTCCAATCGGTTCGGCAGTCCGTCTCCCGGATGGTGGCGCATGTCCACGAACGTCAGCAGGCTGATTTCGAAGCGCAACGCCTCCGCCGGGGATTTGAAGATGGCGACGGCTTCCGTCGTCGACCGATCGCCGAGCAGCTGCAGTCGCATGTCATCGCCACCGGTCTTGATGACAACACTGCCTTCACCCTTCGTCGCTACGCTCAGGCGCTTGGCATCAAGGCGGCACGTCGACTCGGGCGACAGAATTCAGAAGCCGTGCCGCTCGCCGAACTCATCGACGGCCAGCGCCGCAATCGACCTGGCGCCTCGGCGGTTGTTTCTATCGATCGATCAGGTTTTCCTCGACCGCTTCGCTCGGAGCAACCTGCGCAGTTGCTGCTCGCCGGCGTGGCGGACCACATCACCGGTCGCACGCGTGAGCAGGTCCTGGATCAGGACCTGCGACGTCGTCCCTTTCACGACCCTGATACCCATGCGATTCTTGATCTTGGCGGGTACCGTCCGGGGGCGGACATGATCGGTGCCCGGGGTGTAGAGGCCTCCTTCGAGGACCAGCTTCGGGGGACTCGTGGCTTCGAGCGCAGGAATCTCGAAACCGGCTCCGTCGAACTGCAGGAACACGTTCCGGGTACCGATCTTGAACTCACATTGGATATTGGACTTCAGGCCGAAGTGCAGGGCCTGCTCGATCCACGCCTGGGTCTGACCCAAGTGCAGCAGTTTCACGTTGGCTGGAATGAAGGGGTCCCCAAGCCCACTCGACTCCCTCTGGGAACTCCACTCGATGGCGCTGCCGTCGTGGTCGACATCCAGACCGGGGAGCTGCTTGCCATGGTCTCCAGTCCGACCTTCACTGAAGGCAGCGCGATGGACCTCGGTGCTCGCACCACGCATTCGCCTTTCGTCCATCGTGCGGTGGAGGCTGCCTACCCGCCGGGTTCGATCGTCAAGCCTCTGGTCTATGCCTCCGCGGTCAGTGCCGGGGTGATCGCCCCCGACGAGCGGATCGAGTGCACCGGTCATCTGCTTCCCGAAAACCCCAATGCGCTTCGTTGCTGGATCTACAAGATGTACGGCGCGACCCACGCAAACGACCACGGAGGGTTGACCGGGGCCGAAGCGATCAGCAACTCATGCAACATCTTCTTCTACGAAGTCGGCCGACGCATGGGGTTGCAGCGAATGGCGGAGTGGTATCGTCGATGGGGCCTCGACGCTCCGCTGGATGTGGGCCTGCTGCATGCACGTGAAGTACGTTCCGGTTCGGATTCGGACCCCCGCTGGTCGATTCGCACCTTTGGTGAAAGTGCTGCGCAGGTTCCTGACGCCGGCTCGGTCCCTGCGGGTGGGCAGACCGGTGAATCAATCATGCTCGGAATCGGGCAGGGACGTCTGACCTGGACTCCGGTGCAGGCGGCCAATGCCTACGCCACCCTGGCCCGAAGAGGCGTTCTGCGTGATGCCACCCTGATTCGGGACCCCGCACTTCGTGGCGAACGTCGCAGTGGATCCCTCGAACTGGATCCCGCTGCCTGCTCTCGTGCACTGGACGGTTTGCGAGCAGCGGTCGAGGACGAGAACGGCACGGCCCATTCGATTCGCTATCCCGCGGGACGCGATCGGGTCTTCGACATTCCCGGAGTGGTGGTCTGGGGCAAGACCGGAACCGCGACCGCGCCCGCACGTCGGGTCGACGTCGATGGGGACGGCTTCTTCAGTTCCGATCCACCCGATGAGCGAGTCAGTGGGCTCGACCATGCTTGGTTCGTGGGGCTCGCAGGAAATGAGCGTGACGAAATGCCTCGTTACGCGATTGCGGTCCTCGTCGAATACGGGGGATCGGGCGGACGGGTGGCTGGACCGATCGCTGCCGAGGTGATTCGTGCCCTGGTTCGCCACGGGTACCTCGAAGGAGGCTCGAATGACCAAGGCTGAGCTGCTCGAGCGCCGTGAACCCTTTCGGGGATCGATTGCCGACTGGAGAGAATCCGCTCGTTCGATCCATCCTCGGGGTCCGTCCTGGATGAACGCGGGCTGGATCGTGCTGGGTGCGGCTCTGATTCTCAGTCTCCTCGGGGTGGCCGCGATCGACACCACTCAGCCGGGACAGGCACTTCGCCAGGCCGTACATCTGGTGGTGGGAGTCATGTGCGCGATCGCGATCGCGATTCCTGATTATCGAAAGCTGCGACGCTACACCTGGCCGGTGGCGATCGTGACCGTGTGCCTGCTGGTCTTCGTTCTTCTGCCGTTCATTCCGGATGCCCTGGTCCGGCCTCGCAATGGAGCACGACGCTGGATCAGCCTTGGAGTCACCGACGTTCAACCTTCGGAACTGGCCAAGATCGCCTGGATCGCCTTGATGGCAGAATGGCTGGTCAGACGACGCACCTACCGCCGGTTTGGTGGATTCCTGCTCTGTTTTCTGGTCACGCTGGTGCCCTTCCTCCTGATTCTCAAGGAACCGGATCTGGGGACTGCCCTGCTGTTTCTGCCCACCTTGCTGGTCATGTTGGTGGTGGCTGGTGCAAAGCTGAAACACGTACTGCTGGTACTGCTCTGTGGTCTGTCGATCGGCCCTCTGGCCTACTTCACTCCCGGGGTGCTCAAACCGCACCAGATTGCGCGAGTGGATGCGATCGTTGCGCAGTTTCAAGGAGATGAAAGTCTGGATCGGGACGAGGGTTTTCAGGCGGCTCGGGCGAAACTTGTCGTCGGTGCGGGAGGGGTGATGGGTGTGGGCAGAGAGCATGCCGCGGCAATCGTCGAGTTCAATCGACTTCCCGAGGAGCACAATGACATGATCTTCGCGGTCCTGGTCTGTCGCTGGGGCCTCTTGGGCGGACTGCTTCTCTGGGGAGTCTTCATGGTGCTTGGAGGAGCGGGACTTTCCGTGGCGGCTGGGAGTCGGGATGCATTTGGCCGTTTGCTGGTGGTCGGAATTATCGCAATGATCTTTTTCCAGATGCTGGTCAATACCGGAATGACCATTGGTGTTCTGCCAATCACGGGCATGACCCTCCCCTTCGTTTCCTACGGCGGAACCAGTCTGGTTGCGACGTGGATCATGGCCGGCTTGGTGCTCAACGTCGCCCTCCGCAGGCCACGACGAATGCAGCGGGAAGCCTTCAACTTTGATGAGCAGGAGTCCTGAGACGTGAGCGATTCGACCCCCATGCAGGTGCCACCTGCGAGTTTTTTCGAGACGGCCTCCGAACTCGGACTCGAATTTGAGCCACGTGAGCTCGAGCTTCTGGGCGCCTGGCTGACCTCTCTGGAAGAGGCCAATCAGCGCATGAACCTCACCCGCATCACGGATCCCGAGGCCGCCTGGCACCGGCACGTACTGGACAGTCTGACTCTGCTTCCGATACTGCACTCGATCGAGCCGGAATCGTTGCTGGATGTTGGAAGTGGGGGTGGTGCACCGGGGATCCCCCTGGCTATCACGCTTCCGAACATGAAGGTTGGTCTGGTTGATTCCGTCGGCAAGAAGGCACGTTTCCTCGAAGAGGTCGTCCAGCGGTTGCGACTTCCTTCAGTGCAGGTCTTCAATGACCGGGCGGAACAACTTGCAGCGCTGGGTTCACCCCAGCGTGAATCCTGGGACGTGGTTTGCGCGCGCGCAGTGGGTCGCCTCCCTGTCCTTCTGGAACTGACCATTCCCTTCCTGCGGGAGGGTGGGCTGCTCTTCGCAATCAAGGGGGCGCAGGCTCAGTCGGAGATCGATGAATCACGTGCTGCCTTGCATGCCCTGCATTCCCGGGTGATCGACACCGTGCAGACTCCCACCGGAACCCTGGTCGTTGTGGAAAAGTCTCGGAAGACTCCCAAGCGCTACCCACGAAAGCCCGGCGAGCCCGCTCGTACTCCGCTTCAGGGTTGATCTCACCCATTCACAGACCTCCGTTGAGTTGAGGCGTATCGTGCTTGATGAAACACACAATCGTCCTTGTGATCGGACTCCGGGTCCAGCTGAGAGGGGATCTGGCGCTCATGCCGGTATCATCCGGACTTGTGCTCTGACCCCGCACCACTTCGCTCTTCATTTGTGCTTCGACCAGTTCTTTTGCCTGGAGGTCCGCCGTTGACCCTTGAGGTTGGTGCATATCTTTCTCCGGAGGGGGCGATCGCTCGGCGACTGGAGCACTATGAATCCCGGCCGGAGCAGATTCAGATGGCCAATGAGGTGCATTCCACGCTCGAGGCGCGTTCGCGACTTCTGGTGGAAGCGGGAACTGGGGTCGGCAAGAGCTTTGCCTACCTGATTCCAGCTATCGCTCGGGCGGTCGATCACGGCGAACGCGTCGTGATCTGCACCAACACCATCAGCCTGCAGGAGCAGCTGATCGAGAAAGACATCCCACTGCTCAACGCGGTCATTCCAGAGGAGTTCTCTTCGGTGCTGGTGAAAGGTCGTGGCAACTACGTCTCATTGCGGCGACTCAAGCTCGCCAGCGAGCGACAGGATCGACTTCTGGTTGATGACAACGAGCGGCATTCGTTGGAGATGATCGAGGAGTGGGCCTACACCACCCGAGATGGATCGCGTGCCACTCTGCCCCAGCTTCCACGTCAGGCGGTCTGGGATCTTGCCCAGTCCGACTCCGGAAACTGCATGGGGCGCAAATGTCCCACCTACGAAAAGTGTTTCTTCCAGACCGCTCGTCGTCGTATGGAGCACGGGCAGCTCTTGATCTGCAACCACGCGCTCTTCTTCAGTGATCTTTCATTGCGGATCCGGGGCGGGGGTATTCTTCCTGCGTACGACCACGTCATTCTTGACGAAGCCCACAATGTCGAGACGATTGCTGCTGAACACTTCGGGGTCCGCGCCGGTGAAGCGGGGGTCCGGCATCTGCTCAAGCGCCTCTACCACCGCACGTCCGGACGTGGTTTCCTTTCCTCCCTGGAGGTTCGTGACGGCACCATCGGACGGCTCGACCAGGTGATTGAATCGGTCCTGCGGGCTGGGAGTGCCAGCGACGACCTCTTCGACGCCCTCTTTCGCTGGAATGCTTCGCAGGGTGGATCCAACGGTCGGGTTCGCACGCCGCAGGTGGTCGAGGATCAACTTTCAGTGGCCTTGCGTGAACTGGCTCGGGGACTTCGTCTGCTCAAGGAGTGCGCCGAACGTGAACCCGATCAATTCGAACTCATCGCCTACGCGCAGCGTGCGGATTCGATCGCCGATGATCTGGAGATGCTTCTCACCCAGTCGCTGAAGGGGTGTGTCTACTGGGTGGACGTCGCCCGGGCCCGTCGCGGCAGCCCCGGGCGGGGCAATATCTCACTCTGCTGTGCGGCGGTCGATGTCGCACCGATCCTGCGTGAACACCTGTTCGGTCGTGAAGTGTCGGTGGTGATGACGTCCGCAACCCTGGCTGATGGTGAGGGTGATTTCAGCCACACCAAGACTCGTCTGGGTTGTGACGATGCCCGGACACTCCAGCTGGGAAGCCCGTTTGATCTGGCGAGTCAGATGCGGGTGATCGTAGAGAACACCATGCCGGAACCCAATGCGCGCAACTACCTCGACCAGTTGTCCGATCGCATCCTCGATCACGTGCTTGAGACCGATGGTGGTGCGTTCGTGTTGTTCACCAGCTTCGCGCATCTCGATCAGGTGGTCGAGCGAATCGGCCCCCGATTGGTGGACCTCGACTATCCCCTGCACGTCCACGGTCGATCCGGACCCCGCGGGCTGCTGGTTCGTCGATTCCGAGAGGACCCCCGAAGCATCCTCTTCGGCACTTCGAGTTTCTGGCAGGGGGTCGATGTTCGCGGGCGCGCGTTGCGCAACGTCATCGTCACTCGGCTGCCCTTCGAGGTGCCGGATCGTCCGCTGGTGCAGGCGCGTCACGAACAGATCGAAGCGCGGGGGGGGCGTCCCTTCACCGAAGATCAGCTGCCGCGGGCCGTGATCCGGTTCAAGCAGGGCATCGGCCGACTGATTCGGTCCCACGAGGACTCCGGACGGATCGTGGTGCTCGATCCACGCCTGCTCACCAAGGGCTACGGTCGGCGATTCCTCGATGCACTGCCTTCCGGAGTGCGCGTCGAACTCGGGAACGATCCGGCGGATTCCGATGAGTCCTACCTCCAGGACCCCGACGACTGGATCGCCTGATCCTCCTTCACGCTTCACGCTGCAAAAAAGGCCATGACCTGCCGGCGGACAGGTCATGGCCCATGATTGGGGGAGAGGGGGAAGGAAAATCGTCAGGCGCGACGTCGTCGCGCGATGAGTCCGGCCACCGC
>NHEC01000031.1 GCA_002171655.1 Planctomycetes bacterium TMED75 | reverse complement strand
GGAGGCCTTGTCCGGGGAGAAAGAGCATGGCGACTCCTCCCAGCACCAGCATGAAGCCGAGGAGGTTGCGACCGATGCGAAGCAATGTGTCTCGGGTGGGGTGCGCCGACTTCCAGGGCAGTTGCGCTGCGCGTTCGGTGACAAAGTGATCCGCAGGCAGCTTCGCAATCAGGATCGGAAGCGCAATCAGCGAACCGACAAAGGTCAGAATCCCGAGGATTCCAAGACCGGCGAAGAGAAGTGTGGAGTGCAGAGAGATCCAGGTGAGCATGTTGGTGGTACGCCAGCGCCACCTGAGAAGTTCAAAACCGCCCTGAAAGGCTCGAAATCACGTTTTTCAAGGACTGGGGTGGTCTGGAGAAGGCCACAACTGAAACTCTGGAGGCATCTTCGGGTGTTCGGTCACGTGAGAGCGTGTGCGATCAAGCCCTTCATGCAGCCCCCAGAAATTGATGCGCTGGTGGCATTCCTCCGCGGTGAACCAGCCCGACTCCGAATGTTCCCAGGACAAGGCGAGATCGATCGGACCCGGGAGCTCGGCAGCGAAGACGGGAACCGTCTGGAGCGCATCAAACCGCCGGTTGAAGATGGTGTAGACGTACTCGCACGCGAACACGCCCATCGGTTCGACCTCGAGGTCTCGCAAATGGCGGAGGACGCCATCAACGGCGCCTTCCTCTTCGGTGGCGAAGAAGTCACCGGGAATCTGCCAGAAGCGACCGCCTCCGAACCACTTGTCGGCCTTGGCTTGTGAAGTGTGCAGCATCAAGTAGCGCGCAACACCCTGATCTCGATAGAACACCCAGAGGTCGAATACGTTTGACAAGTGCTTCATGGGTTCGGGTGCCCCACGCCGAAGGTCACTTGGAAGTCATGTAGCGATCCTCGATCGCCTTCACCTTGCCGGTGCGGCGAACGTGCCGGGGGTCTCCGGAAAACTCCGCAGCAAGATACCCACGGACCATGTCCGAGGCCACCGCCCCGCCGATGATGCGACCACCCATCACCAGCACGTTCATCTTGTCGTGCTCGACACCCTGGTGGGCGGAGTAGTAGTCCTCACAGTTGGCGGCGTGGATGCCGGGAAACTTGTTCGCAGCGATGCTGGCTCCGATACCACTACCACACAAGAGGATCCCCCGATCCGCACGGCCCTCCATCAACTCGATGGCGAGCTTCTCGGCGAAATCCGGATAGTCATCCTGCGCATCGTAGGTGAGCGCACCGACGTCGTTGACCTCATGTCCCAGGGACTCGACGAGCTCCTTGAGCTCGTTCTTCAGTTCGAATCCGGCGTGATCGGAACCCATTACGATCTTCATGATCCGCTCACTCTCTTGATCTGCGCCTTGGCCGCAGCAATCACGTTCTCTGGCTCGAAACCAAAGTCCTTCTGCAATTGAGCAATTGGAGCCGAGTCACCGAATCGGGTCATGCCGATGATCGAACCGTTTCGACCGGTGTAGCGTTCCCAGCCGAAGGTCGCCGCCTGTTCGACCGCCACCCGGGCGTCCACCGAGGGCGGGAACACCGAGTCCTTGTATGCCTGGTCCTGTCGCTCAAACAGTGACCAGCATGGCATGCTGATCACCCGGGAACGAATCCCTTCGGCGACCATGGCTTCGTGCGCAGTGATGCACAATGGCACTTCGCTGCCACTGGCCATGAGCAGAACCTCGGGTTCACCCTCACAGTCGGCGATCACGTAGGCACCCTGGGCACAGCCGGAAGCGGCTCCGTACTTGGTGCGGTCCAACGTCGGAAGATTCTGCCGCGAGAGTGCGAACAGGACCGGTTCGTGCTGAAGCTGCATGACGAACCGCCAGCATTCGACGACCTCATTGGCATCACATGGTCGGATCATGAGAAGACCCGGCATCGCGCGCAGGGAGGCCAGCTGCTCAATCGGCTGGTGCGTCGGGCCATCCTCGCCCAGACCGATCGAGTCGTGGGTGAAGATGTAGATAATGGGCAGTTCCATCAGAGCGCTGAGGCGGATCGAGCCTCGCGCATAGTCAGAAAAGATGAGGAAGCCCGAACCGAACGGTCGGACCTTGCAGGTGGACATCCCGTTGCAGGCAGCCGCCATGGCGTGCTCGCGAATGCCGAAGTGCATGTTGCGGCCACCGTAGGTGCCCCCCCAGGCGGGCGCCTGGAAATCACCCGCCCCATCGAATTCCAGTCGAGTCTTGGTTGAAGGCGCAAGGTCAGCTGCTCCACCGATCAACCACGGGACGTTTTCAGCGATGGCATTGAGCACCTTGCCACTGGAAACTCGAGTGGCCATGCCCTTTTCATCAGCGGGAAATGCATCCAACCCCTTGTCCCAGCCATCGGGCAGATCACGGTGCTGCATCTGGTAAAGCTCTTCCGCCAGTTTCGGATGGGCCTTCTTGTAGTCCTCAAAGAGTTTGAACCAGTCATCACGTGCCGCTTTTCCACGAGTACCGAGCAACTCCTGGAAGCGAGCCTGAACCCCGTCGGGCACGAAGAAGGGTTCCTGGGAAGGCCAGTTGTAGAACTCCTTGGTGAGCTTGATCTCCTCGACTCCGAGGGCTTCGCCGTGGGCGGCACTGGTGTCCTGCTTGTGCGGGGAGCCCCAGCCGATGTGACTGTCGACGATGATCAGGGTCGGTCGATCCGTAGTCTCCTGGAAGACCTTGAATGCGCGATCCAGCAGATCCAGGTCATTGGCATCCCCGACGCGGACGACGTTCCATCCGTACCCGATGAACCGAGTGGCGACGTCATCGGTGTAGGCCAGCTCCGTGTGGCCCTCGATGGTGATGTGGTTGTTGTCGTAGATCCAGCAGAGATTCGAAAGCTTCAGGTGTGCCGCGAGCGAAGCAGCTTCGCCGCTGATTCCTTCCATGAAGCAGCCATCACCGCAGATCGAATAGACATTGAAGTCAAAGAGCTCGAAATCTGGCTTGTTGTACCGTTCGGCCATCCAGCGCGATGCCATGGCCATTCCGACTGACGTGGAGACTCCCTGACCCAACGGCCCGGTGGTGGTCTCGACTCCCGAAGTCCAACGGTACTCGGGGTGCCCGGGGCACTTGCTGCCATGCTGGCGAAAGTTCTTGATGTCATCGAGGGTGACGGAGGGCTTTCCAACCACTTCGTACTTGGGATTGACTGCCTTCACTCCACTGAGGTAGAGCAGTGAGTAGAGAAGCATCGACGCATGCCCGTTGCTGAGAACGAAGCGGTCTCGATTCGGCCAGATGGGATCCGACGGATCGAAATTGAGCACATGCTGCCAAAGCGCGTAGGCAACAGGGGCAAGCGCCATCGGGGTTCCCGGGTGTCCGGAATTCGCGGCCTGGACCGCATCCATGGAAAGCGTGCGGATGGTGTTGATGGCAAGCGCATCAATCTCAGGAACGTCGCCGGGGGTTCCGGCTATTGGCATTGGCATTCGGGGGTTCAAGGTCGTCATCGATATCTTCTCCAGGAAGTCAGGACTCGGGGGATGCCCCATCCTATGGAAAAGAGGGTTGATTTGTTTATAGTGGGCCCTGTAAGCCTTTCAAGATCCACGAAATTCGGGTGCTCGACCCCGACCAGCTCAAGGTAATGCTGCATGCTGAACAAGAGAACAACGTACGTACTGGCCGGGGGCCTGCTTTTGCTGACCCTCGGTGCGTGTGGATCGACCAAAAGCACCTCGATGACTTCCTATGGAGCCGTCCGAGGTCAGGATGTTCAGCCCGGGCAGAGCCAGGAGGTCAGAATGACCCGAGAGCAGGCCGAGGCAATGATGAATTCGAACACTGCCAGCTTGGGAAATTCAAGCGAAGAAGTTCCTGGAAAGCCTGATGTCGCTGCCCAACAGGGAGCGACGCCACAGGGCGTGGGGTACAACAACATCCCCGGCGTGGTGTACGACCCCGCGTTGGGAACTCTTCATTACGGTGACGGCGTGCAACACCACATCGTCCAC
This sequence comes from Planctomycetes bacterium TMED75, assembly GCA_002171655.1. Lineage (GTDB taxonomy): Bacteria > Planctomycetota > Phycisphaerae > Phycisphaerales > SM1A02 > UBA8087. Next base: position 4,819 of record NHEC01000031.1, on the reverse strand, counting down.
CACGTGCACTACGACGGATCAGGAGGAGTCTCCTCAAGTCCGCCACCCACGGGATACGTCCAGGGGGCAATCGAGATTCCCGACAACGAGAATCCCAACTCGCGTGGCGGGGGCTACCGCGGAAACTATCGGGGAGGTGGTGGAATGAATGGCATCCGAACTAATGCCTACAACATGCCGGTTCAGCACACCACATCTGGCGCCCGAGGAAATCGAAACGGTGGTCGGAACAACGGCGGCTACCAGGCAAATACCACAGGGACCGGGGTGCCCGGCGGGTTCTTCGTGGGAGGAACCGGAGGCGGATATGGCGCCACCACCTGGGGCAACGACTTCGGGCACTTCAAACCGATGGCGCGCAACGGTTCCGGAGTGACTGAGGGCTTCACCGACTGACGCGAAGAACTCGAACTCAATCAAATGAAAAGCGCCGGATCCCATCCTGGAGTCCGGCGCTTTTCTTGGGGATTGAAAATCCGAAGAGCACTCCGGTCATGGACTGGCCGGGGTGAAGGCGGTTTCAATCACATTCAGTAGGGTTTCGTTTCGATCACCGGTGACCTCCCAGAACATCACACCTCCGAGCTCTTGTTCAAGGACGTAGTCCATCTTGTAGCCGAGGGATTCCTCGTCTTCGTACGAGATGAAGTGCCCTTGGTGCTCGGTGGGACTGTAGAGGTAGGGAACCTTCGAAACATCATCCCAGTACCTTGTGTAGGAGCCTGAATCAAGGAACTCCTCGATCTCGAAGAAGTCATTGATCCCGGTCGCACCGCTCGACCAGTCATCCCAGGTGCCGGGCGGAACCAGACTCGCGGGCTGGAAGAGACCCCCATTGCCCAGAGGGTCTGAAACGCCGCCCCAGGAACGTCCGTAGAAGGGCACACCCAACACGATCGTCTCGGGAGCCGCTCCTTGAGCGAGGAATTCGTTCACGACCCAGTTCACGTTGTACTTCTCAGAAACGGAGTTGCTGTCGACGGGATCGGCAGGGTTCTCGAAGAAGCTCGCATGGTGTGCGGTAGTACCCAGGTCCCAAGCACCTCGGAAGTCGTAGGTCATGATGTTGATCCAGTCCAGAATCTCAGAGAGCGCTTCGATATCCAGATGCCGGACCTTGTCCCACCCTGCAGGTGAAGCGATCGTCAACAGATAGGATCGGTCATCCTCGAGGCCGGCCTGGTCAAGCTGATCGCGAAGCTCCTGAAGGAGTAGCGTGTAGTTGGCGCCATCTTCGGGGCGTCGAGTGTTGCTGCTGAGACCGCCCTCGACTGGATACTCCCAATCGATGTCCACTCCGTCAAAGTTGTACTGTCGGATGAAGTCAACACAGCTTGCGGCAAATCGTGAACGTGACTCCTCGGTCAATGCGACGTCGGAGAACCGACCGCTCCAGGTCCAGCCGCCTACGGAGATGAAGGTCTTGATGTGCGGATATTGCGCACGCATGACGTTGTTCAGCTGGTTGTAGGTTCCGGCATAGGGCTGATCCCACGCATCACCGGGGTACAATTTCTCGACCGCAGCGTAGGAATCACCGATTTCGATAAGACCGTCCGAGCTGATGTTTGCAAAGGCGTAGTTGACGTGCGTCAGCTTGTCGAGTGGCATGTCCGCTGGCTGGTAGTCACGACCATAGATTCCCCACTCTATGTAATACCCAACAACCTTCTTCTCACCAGTGGGACCGCCATCGCCATCGCCGCCGTCCGAATCGCCACCACCCACGGCCCAGGCGCCAAGCAGGAGCGCGAGATCCGCACCGCCGACGATTCCGTCACCGTCGAGATCGGCAACCGATCCACTCGATCCCCAGGCAGCCAAGAGTACGGTCAAATCCGCACCATCAACGGAACCATCTCCGGTGAAATCTGGATCCTGAGAGCCACTGTCATCAGAGCCGCCGTCATCAGAGCCGCCGTCATCAGAGCCAGCGTCATCAGAGCCGCTGTCATCAGAGCCATAGAGGATGGTGATCGGATCGCCATTGAATGTGGCTTGATCGACGTTTTCTGAGAATGAACCAATTCCACCGAAGCCGATTTCAACGGTTGCACCCGCAGCGATGGTTTGATTCCACTCCAAATGAGTCAGTGTTGTCTGATCCCCGACGACCTGCCAATCAGCATTCCAGAGAGAGCTGATCTCAGGCCCACCGACGTAGGAAAGCTCCCACCCATCGATGGTATTGCCTCCGGTGTTTTCAATCTCAATACGCGCGTTGTAGCCATCGGCCCAGGCCGAATCAACGACGAATGTGACCGATACGTCTGCAGTGGCCGCCATGCAGCCCAGACCAAGGAACCCTACGGAAAGGACCGCCGATCGTCGGCTTACAGCCCCCCGATGCTTCAGGTGAGTGTTCAAATTATTCCCTTTCAGATGACCCAGAATGGAGCCCGCAGCGCAGGCCAGCAGACTGTTCGTTCAAAGCAGCCTAATGGTTTGGTTGATCTGGAGTTTTCATCCTCAAGATCGGTTTAATCGTACTGAACAGAGTTCAAACAACTGTTTTTTCGTTCTTCTGAAGCTCAGGGAAGGCATTTACCCCATGTGCTGAGCAGGCTGGCGAGGTCGGCCCCCCCCACATTGCCATCTCCATCAATATCGGAGATTGGGTTGTTGCTGGCCCAATGACTCAGCATGGTGGCGAGGTCATCGCCGCCAACCGATCCGTCTCCGTTGAAATCTGCGCGACATTCCGAAGGGGAAGTCTGCGGCATCAGCACCGAGAGAAAATCGTTGGAAAAAAGATTTGCGGGATCGAACTCGGACAGTCGCTCGACCGCGGTATCCCAATTGGATTCCGGTGGCCGACCTGCACGCAGGGACTGAGGGACATTGAGTTCAATGACATCGGTGTTGCTCCACGCCCCGGCTTCCGTGTAACCCCAGCCCTTGGACCACTCCACCCGCATCGATGAAGTGGGTGTCTCCCCGAAGACATCAAAGAGCCAGGCCTCGAGTTCGGAATAAAAAGCACCGGACCCCGGGGTCTGGGGAACCGTGAGCAGGTCCAACCAGACGGCGACATCCCACTCGGGATGATCGGGCCGAGGCGTGATCGCCGAGAGCCCTGATTCCGTCGATAGAGGAAGGTCGACTTCGGTCGAGGTATCCAAACCGGTCACGCGTATTTCAACTGGTCCGTTGATCGGATAGAGACTCTGGTCCGAGTAGGTATTCATGAGTGAGGCGTACTTGGTGGCAAACTGATTCAGAACCGTTTGAATGTTGCTCCGAGAGGTCAGAATCGCATAGCCGTTGGCACTGGTGCGAAGAGTGGTCGGTTTGATGTAGTGAAGCAGGTTTTTTGACTTGCCCCACATGTCCCAAGCACCGTCGAAGGTGAGCCCGAGATTGGTGATGGTCCACATGAGACCGCCGAATGTGGGCGTCAGACCTGGTGCGCCATCGAGAATCTGATTGATCAGATTGACCGCATCATCAGGCAGATTGTCCGAGAAGGGGTAGTTGTAGGGTGAGTCGACTTCACGAGACCAGAATGGTTTGGAAGGGGTGACCGTCCAGACCTTGAGCCATGGATTCTGAGTGAATGGATACCAGATCGCTTCAACCCGACCACTTTCATCCAGAAAGCTGTCAAACGTACGGCCACTCGATCCTGCGGGTGCGAACAACTCGTCGGCAGAGATGCTCATGTAACTTTCACAACGAAGGTTTTCATTGGCTTCGACCTGAAGCGTCACATCCACGATCAGAGTCCGGCCGAGTGAAACCAGAAGCGCCTGCAGATCCGGATCCGTTCGATCAAGTGTCCGAAGGGCGTAAGCCCCAAGCTCTGGATCCCAGGCAACGATGGTCATTGAAAGGACCCGATTGCTCATGGAGCCAAACGTCTGACCAATCGATCGAGATTCACCCGCGGCAGGAATGCCGGTCCCATGCCCACCGATGGCAAGAACCCCACCGATAGAAAGATCGCCCGGAGCAGGGCAGGAGGTAACGCCAAGTCCGGCCTCTTCCAGAAACTGCAGCAAGTCGTCCAGAGAGGTCCCAGCGCCAACTCGAACAGCTGGCGGGGTGTTGGAAACGATTTCCTTTGAGGTCAGGGCGTTGGTGAAATCCAGCAGGACCACCGGCGTCGAGCAGGTGGTTTCCGGAGTGACCACCAGGGGGGACCAGTTGTGCATGAAGCCGCGAGCACGAAGGTGGTATCCCTGCTCACGAGCCCAGTTTGCCAGGACGACAACGTCATCAGCACTGCTGGGCTGACAAGTCCAGACCTGATCGATCGCGATTTCACCGGTCCAGTTGGTGAACGCCTGCAGGAAGACGTTGATTCCGACGGGGAAATCAGGGGGAGCGGGACACCCCGCGGGAGCATGTGCTGCCAGGAGTCGATGCGCAGGGGTCCAAAGTGATCCCATACCCAGGGCGCCAAGGGCCCCCAGAAATCGTCGACGCCCGAGTTCATCTGTCATCGAGCCGGCTGCATGCGTTTCACTCATCTCACGAATCCCCCAATCATCCATCGAAGAACACCCAGTCACTATAAGCCGACTTCAACGAGGACCAAACAACCGAATCGGCCGCCGAGGGCAAAAAAGAACAGCGGCCGCCCCGAAGGGCGACCGCTGAGAATGAGTTTGACGAGATCAACCTGAATCAGCCATTGCTGGCTGAAACTCTGGATCAGATCCGAAGATCCTCACCAGACGAGGCAGTGTTGACGTTTTCGGGAATCAGATCGCTCTGAATTCCCGTCTAAGTAATCCCTTAGAAAGGAGGTGATCCAGCCGCAGGTTCCCCTACGGCTACCTTGTTACGACTTAGTCCCAGTCACCAGCCTCACCGT
>NHEC01000030.1 GCA_002171655.1 Planctomycetes bacterium TMED75 | reverse complement strand
TGGGAGTCGCTAAACATATTCCCCGGGGCGGTCACCGCTGCCGCCCCCGGGGCGGTCGCCGCTGCCGCCCCCACAGGGCGATTTCGGCAAGTTTCATTATGAGTCGCCAGTTCGAACTATGAGTTGCCAATTCGACTCTCGGGGCCGCAGCCGTTGCTGCCCCCGTTCCCCCCTCGGATTCGTCAAGCGCCCGCCGTTCAAGTTTCAGGCGCTCATGCCTAAGTGAGGGTGTGAACGGGACTATGCCCCTCCCTGAGAACGAGCAGCACACCCCCTCAGTGACTAGCCGATGCGCATTACATCCTAGTCGCTGGACCTACACGGCTCGTCCCTAACCTGTTGGGCTAGTGCGGCCTCTCTGATCCACCTGGCTCTCCGTTCGGCTCGGTCTACAGTCAACCTTCCGAGCGGGCACGACTGGTTGTAGCACTTTGGTTTGCGAAAATTCCCCCCTACCTGTCGCATGAGTGTTTGTTTGTCGCATCCGCACCTGGCGCAACGTTTCCTGTCGCGCTTCATCGTCACTCCCTTCCCTGGGGTCATTATGCTCTTACGGTACGGTGACGCAACCTCCGTCTGCTCACCACCTCTGCATGGGTGGGCGTCAGTAGCCTTCGGCGATGTTATGCCACAACGAAGGCGCGCAAGGGGTGAAAGATAGCCGCCGTCAGCGGCTTCGTGAACAGATCAGCCACCTGTCCCTGCGTTCGGATGTGGATGAGCCTGACTCGCTTCGTGTCCTTCACTTGTTCGCGCAGGAAGGCGATTTGCGTTGCCACGTGCCGCATCCGCTTTGAGGATGTGTTGCCCTCGCTTAGGAGGACAGCTGCCTTGTTGTCGCAGAAGAGCGGCATGGTGCAGCCGAGCTCGGACATGCTACCCTTGTAGTCGGGCAAGTCCTCGAGCATGAACTTGATGGTGTCCGAGATAGCAATGGCCGCCTGTGTGGCCTTGGTCGCGATGGCGTATTCGCCCTCGGCCGATGAGGTAGGTGTGGACTTCAGGCGTCCAGCGTTGCCTCCGACGAGGCCGTCGCACACGAATATCGCGTATCCAGCCTGGGGCTTCTCGCCCCCATGGGAGGTGTCCGAGAAGATAATCGGCACGAACTTGCCGTAGTCGAGGTTGGCCAAGTCAGCGTGCTCGACGATGTGGTCAGCTAGGTGACCAGCGGCCTCGCGTCGGTATGTAATCACCTTGTCCCTCGTCTTGTCCAGGTAGGCGAGGACGCCGAGGCCGACGTTGAAGTGGCGCTCTCCACCCCCTTTGAGGTATTTTGAGAGCATTGAGTAGGCGTAGCCGATGTCACTTCGAGAGATGTTTGCTAGCCACCCTATCTTGCCTACTAGCTCGGAGTACCGCGGGTGGATCATCTCTCCCTCCTCGAGGTGAGTCAAATTGGTGATGTCGTCGTTGCATGGCACGGCGCGTTTGCTTGGACGAGGGTCGTCGCCAAGAAACTCCTTGACGGTGTCCTGAATGAAGAGCTTCTGATGGAAGCTGACAGTGCCCTGCTCCAGATCCTGCTCGACGGCGGAGCCAAATACCCAGGTGAGCGGCCCGTTGTCGCGCAGCGTGAAGCGCTCCTGCAGTGTGTTAACGAATGCGTCGCGAAATTCTTGGTTGGAGCAGGCGATCACGATGTCATCAACGTACACGACGAAGAGCAGTGTATTCCCGTCTTTGGAGTATCGCCACAGGCAGGGGTCGACGGCGCACTGGACAGCGCCGATCGAGAGTAGAAACGATCGGAGCGTCTCCTCCCAGAGCGCGCCACTCTGCTTCAGTCCATAAATGGCCTTGACCAGCCGCAGGGCGCGGTCAGGGCGCCCTTTCTTGCGTGCATGGTCGCCGGTGTATTTGAAGGTGTAGTCGAACCCCTCTCCGTTGAATTCCCAGCCAGGGGGAAATCGTAGGTAGATCTTGACATTGTCCTCGATGAAGCCATTGAGGTAGGCGGTCTTGATGTCGAGGCTAGTGAGTGTGAGATCGTTGCCTGCAGCAATCGCCATGAGCAACCTGAGCGTTTCGTAACGAACCGTGTTCGAGAACGTGTTGAAGTAGTGCTCGCCAAGGCGTTGCATGAATCCACGCGCACAGAGGCGAGTCTTCCAGCGGTCAGGACGGCCCTTTTCGTCTCGCTTGACGTCCCGCACAACGGTCGGCTCAATCACGTGACAGCCTGTGGGGACGTGCTCGACAAAGAAGGTCTTGTTGTCTTGAAGTGACGAGAGTTCTTCTACGAAAGATGGCATCCACTTGTCCTTGTCTGGGCCAGTCAGTGCTGCCTTGCAGTTAGGTGGGATGCCGACTGTGTAGGTGATGTCGGGATCGTCGCCCCGTAGCATCTTCTGCTTCGTCACAAATTGCTCGATCGCCTCGAAGTCTCCATCCTCGATCCATTCGCTGAAGTTCTCGTGGTCCGTCCTGTGCATGTTTATTGCGTGGGTCATGTTGGTGGTGACGAGTTGTGCAACGCCTCCGCCCGCGCCGCCCACCCCCTCAGCCGAGGCACGGGGTGCGGGCTGCTGGCTGTCGATACGCACGTCTGCGGGGGTCACCAAGGTCACGGGCGTGTCGTTCGTCGCGGGCGGTCCCTTCGTCGCAACCACCATGAGTGGAGGTAGCGTCGGGTGGGACGTGGGGCTGTTCAACTGCCCGCCCTTGATGGCGTTGTCGCGAGCTCGCTTTGGAATTTTCTGGAGTTGCTTCTTGTTGCCGCCGACGAGCACCCCCTCAGTGGATAGGCCGCTCGGTGGCGCGGCAGCAACATCAGTGTCGGCGCCGTCGGCGCTTGCGTCGATGGCCGACTGTGAAGTGCCAAGGACGGCATCCCCTTCGTATGGGACAGTCGTGTCGTAGACTGACCAGTATGTGTCGGGATGCATGTTTTGGGTCACTCTCACTTGGACGCCTTTCTTGGTCTTGGGCGAGATGACTTCGAGGACGTGTCCCTGCTTGGCCTTCTTTGGCACTCGGAATATTATCACGTCTGTCGCCGCGGGGCGCTCACCCCCGCCAACCGTGGGGGTAGTGAGCGATGGTCCCTCGCCCGTGCGTCCCTTCGGCACGAGCGATTCGTCCACTCGGACGTTTCGGCTTATTTTGTATTTGCCCTGAGTTAGGTCGTTGGGGCAGTCGTTGTTGGGGATGTACACGATCATACCGCGCGAGTAGCGCGCGGGCCCGATGCACCATCCCTCTGTCGCGATGGATTCCATCTTAGCTCGCCCCTTGATAGGCTCGTTGAGCACCCACGCTCGAGCCCCGAACACCCGTAGGAAGCGCACGTTGGGCTTCCGCCCCTTTAGCCTTTGGTATGGCGTAGTCAAAAAGATCTCATCTGGGGCGAGCCGTTTCTTCGCACCCTGAGGCTTTTTGCCCTTCTGTGCGTCGGCTGTCGCCTCGCTATTAGCCTCTTTATCGGCAGCCGCCTTGTCCTCGGCGGCGTCGCCCGCCTTCGCGGCAGCGGGCTTAAATCGGATCCAGCGCCGGGGCGTGAAATTCAGGCGGATCGCAGCCTGCGTCAGCGCCATGGCCCAGTGGCACACTGGAAGTCCGCTGTCCAAGAGTAGGGCCCTTCCAATCGAGCAGAGTCGCCACATGGCCTGCTCGGCAATGGTGTTCTGGTTGGGTGAATAGGGGCTGCTCGTGGTGTGCTTGATCTCCTTGTCCGTAAGGTATGAAGCAAGGGATTTGTTCAGAAATTCGCCGCCGTTATCAGTGTGAAGTTGGCGACGTTGGCTCAAGAAGTATTCGGACATGTCTTGCTCGTAGCGGGCGTACTGCAGCTCGAGCTCGTCCTTGTCTCGCATCGGGTAGACCATGATGTGGCGCGAGTAGTCGTCGACAAATACGGCTAAATACCGATAGCCTCCATCGAGGCTCTCGGGGAGCGGCCCTAGTAGGTCGGAGTAAACTAGCTCCCCGGGGGCGTGCGACTTCTCGAAGCGGGGCGCCTTTTTCGTCTCAGGCGCTCTGCGCATTCGGGCCTGTGCACACACAGTGCAGGTGTCCCGATGCCGTTTAGCTTGTTGCGGGGTGATCTTAAAAGCGCATCCCGTTGTGACCTGTGGCAACGCCAACATGGTCGAGGCGGGCATGTGCCCGAAACGCCTGTGCCACAGGTTTGCTGCATATGGCAGCGTAAGCGCAGTGGATAGCATAGGCATGACCGGCGGTGAAGCCGGTGTGGATCGTCGGTCGCGCACCGGACGGATCTGTACCTTCGAGATGTCTCTCGAGGTATCGAGTGGGACACTTAGGGAATCAATGTGTAGTGTGTCGACGGTAACACCCCCTTGCTGGGTAGAGGTTATCGCCGTCCCGAACAGCCGTCGATCACGGAAGATCGACAGTATATTGGCGTTAAAGTCTGGCACGTAGAAGCCAAGTCGGCAGACTCGCACCCAGTCGCCCTCATTTGGTCCAGTCCGTATCTCGAACTCATAGGGGCCGAACGACTGTGCGCAGTCCGAGGTGCCAACGCCTGTTTCCATTCGAACTTGCGAATGGCGGTGTAGGTGGGGTTGCGTGATGAATCGTTCATCGTTAAAGACGTTGTGCCCGCCACAGGAGTCGATGAACAAGTCCACGCATTGTCTCTGGTGCGCGTCGGGCGCCGCGCAGTATGCGCCCTTGCGTAGCACTGTCGTGTGCACGCTTATCTTGTGCTCCTCATCGTCTTGCCCCCCCAGGTCGAGCGCACGGGCTCGCGCGAGACGGGGTTGGAACACATGTACAATGAATCCCATCCGAGCTGCTAGCTCAAGCAGCTCACATAGGTCTGCGTTATCCTCAATGTCGGCGGGGCAGCCTTCCTCGGGGTGGAGGTGATACGTCCTCGTCTCCGTGTCCCAGGCCGCATAGTAGTGTAGTTTCCCGCAGAGGTAATTGATCTGGTCAACGACGGCGTCTGATCCCTGTTGCACCGTCATGCCTTCGAAATTGGGTCCGAGGGTGTCGCCGCTTTCGGCATCGATCCCGCGCTCGGAGCAATGGCGTGTCGCCTCGGGCTTGTGTGGTCGCTCTGGTGGATCGCTGTCGTCCTCTCCAACAGCAGGGCGCGTCGGGGTCTCGGCCGCCTCGACGCCGCGTGCGCCCTTTTCACTTTCGGCCACCCCGGGCGCATTGCGTAACTCTGTGTCGTCACGAGTTTGCGCTTGGCAGTCTGAGACGGATGGGCGAGTGCACATGATCTGTAAGATCTGGGAGGCCTCACGCGCTTCGCGGCATGACTTCTCCCACATGGTGTCTAGGTAGAAAGCCTCATCCCCTCCAATGGTAGTGCCAAAGCGTTCGATGTCGACGGGCTTCCCGTAATAACACTCGGCCAAATACCTTTCGGGCGTGCTTGGCGAAGGCGGCGGCGTGGCGGCGCTGGTTGGGTCCAGCGCATCGAGGGGGCATCCATCTGGTCCCCAGAGGTCGATTGATAGGGTGCGAATGCGCTCCACTAGCCCCACCTTCCTTATTTCGCCATACATCGCACACTCAATCGCGCCGACGGCGTCTCGAGTCGAGAGCGTCGAGACCTCGGGAAAGTAGGGTTCCAACGCCTCTACAGTGCGCTCGACTTCTCCCCTGAGCGCATTCACAGCGTGATCGAGCGCCTCCCGGTCGGTCTGCGGCACAGCCAAGGGCGTCGTCATGAGTACCTGAGCCTGCTCCTCGTCCCAGTCGTCCTCGTTGAGCACGGTCAACATTTGAGACGCCGTCGTACTCCCCCTTTTTAGCTTCGCTTCGATCTTCTCCTTGATCCGCGGATTAGGGCAGAGCGACGGGTCCTTGTACCAGCAAGTGGAGATGTGATGGTCTTGGCCGCACTTCTTCCCGTTTGGGAGAATGAAGGGGCAGCTCATTTTTGGTTTGGTACACTCGTTGCGGAGATGCCCGGGCTGTCCGCACCGGTGGCAGCGCATCGAGGATTTGTCGGCGGGGCCCTTTGCACTTGGGTTGCGGCCTCCCTTGCCGCCCTGTTCGGCCCGCTGTCCCTTCCCGCCAGAGTTAGGTCCAGTCCGGCCGTCGGGGCGTTTTGGGCCTCCCCGCCCCTTGCCTTGCCCACCTTGTCCCCCGGACCCGCGTCCCTTGCCCGATCGGTCACGAGGTTTGTCATTCCGTGGGGGGCCACGCTCAGGTGCGCTAAAGAGCACACGCGTGGCGGGGGCATGGAGCTCGGCTGTTCGCGTCAGCCTCTCTTGCATGTTCTCAGCGAGTACGTCGACATGGCGGCGATAGTCGTCGGTGGGTTTCCCGAGTAGGATGCGCACCGTGTCTATGCACGACGTGTATGCTCCCATCGTCTCGGCCTCCACGGAGCGGACGAAGCAGTCAAAGAGCTCGCCTGCCGATGGTTTGGGGTCGAGGTCGCCAACACGGGCGAGCCAATTGCTTTTGAACACTTGCGGGCTCTGCTCGGGTGATAGCCGCATTTCGCGGAGCGCCTGCCGTAGGATTGGCTGGACCTGTTGCCCACCCATGAAGTCGAGCTTGAGCATCTCCATTGCGCGCACGCCATTGTTCCCGGCGCGCCTAGCCAGCGACTGCTTTAGATCGGGGTCAGCGATGGCGGCGCAGATGTACTTGAGCCCTTCCTGCAAGTTCGACTTATGGGTTTGGAGCTCCTTCGCGTTTGTTGGCGCGGTCGGCTCAGGGCCAAGCGTGTACTCAGAGATGCCCTCTATTTTGGCCCAGGCTGTGAAGCGCGCTAACCACTCTGCCATGATCTGGGGAGTCACGTTGCTCCCCTGGAGCTTCGGTATCTCCGCGTCGTATGTACGGGTCACTTTGGCACTGAGTGAGCCCCTCGTCGCCCCGCCCTCGCTCGAATCACTCGTTCGTAGGGCGGATGCGAAGCCGATCATCGCCTCCTGGGCCGTGCGAGTTGCCGCAGCATTGGAGTTCGCGATGAGGGCTGCCAGTTGGTGTAGGTCGGCAGCAGAGAACGCGCCGCCAGTGGCCTGGTCGGTTGGCGTAGCGGGTGGTGCGATCCCTTCGGCGGGCGTCTCCTGCTCGAGGGGTGAGACGCCATCCCCAGGCGGGATTGTGGGTTCATCACCCACCCCTTCATCGGGGGGTGCGCCCTGGGGTTCATCCTCTCCGCTGATTGCCTCCTCGGGCTCGTCGCCAACCGGATTTGTCGCGAACTGGGGGACTGTGTCGTCATCAGTGTGCAGTCCCTCGGTGGCGGCGAGCCGCCTTGTCTCTCCCCGAGTGCGCCCAGAGCGCGTCATTGAGTTGCCCCAGAGGGCGTGGCACAGCGCATTCCATGCCCTGTGCAGGATGTGCCAGAGGTAGTCGTAGTAGCGCGTGGGTCGAGCCGCCACAATGTCATGCGGGGCCATCGACTCGGTCGTTGATAGCGGGTAAGCCTCGCCGAGTACGCGCCACACGCACGGGAGCCCTTGTTTTGGGCACGCCCGTTGCTCCTCTGCATTCGCCCGTGTCGCCTCTCTCGTCACGAGGGCGCTGCCTCCGCGTCTCTCGGTCATGGGCGTGAATCCAGAGAAACCCTGGTTACCTCCGAGGTCATCTCCAGCATACGGATCCGAGTATGCCGTGCGTCGTCGCGCGACAGGCCGCGGTGTGATCGGCCGAAAAACGCGTGTAAAATCGATGGCGTGGTCATGTGGTCCGGTATAGGGGCCCTCCCGTCCGCCCATCGTGACATCCCTCATGTCAGGACTGGTCTCACCCTCGGAAGTGTCCGTTACGTTGCTCCCGAAAACGGGGCCGCAATGGTCGGACTCGGGGTCCGCGTCGGAGGCGCCACCGTATTTCCCCTCAGCTAACATGCGCGTCATCATGACCGGGATCACAGGCCGCGCCTCGTTGATCAGTGGTCGGTTTTGCAGCCCGACTTCGTGCCCGTTTGAGCTGCTCTGCTCAACGCGGTCCAAGCACATTTCGTGTGTGTCTAGTTTTTCTCCCCCTTTCGCCTTTCCTTCGCATAAATAAGCATGTGCCGTCCTACGACATGGATTTGCGTCACACAGTGACCCGACAGTGTCATGTAATGCGACATGCAGTCCTACCATATTCCCAAGCCCGACTTCCGCCTGGCTGGCGTCAGAGCCTGTCAGGTGTCGGGCCTGTCCCCTGGCCCCGCTGCTGGCGGGGGTAATGGGGGCGGCGGCTGTAGCGTCGCCGCCTCTCCCGAGTGGTGCCGCGCTGGGCGGCGCCGCTGGGCCGTGCTCAGTGCCTAGGGTAGGTGAGGGCTGCGTGGGTGGCGGTACTATGCTGCAGGGTGACGTGTTTGGCGCGCACCCCGAGCTCGAGGCGGCCTCGCGCACCGCGTGCAGGGAGAGGAGAGTCAGGCCAGTGGAGTTGGCGCCAAGGATCCGGTTCATGATCTCCTCGAGCCCCATCGACCACATCTTGAGGAAGTAGAACTCCCCAACCTTGCCGCGCGCGGTCTGCTTGAAGGTCGGAGCGACCGGGGCGGTGCCGCCGAGGGACTCGGAGCGGCACGGGCGGACGGACATGTAGTTGAGCTTGCGCAGGTAGAGGGCGACGTACATGCGGAATTCGGCGCAGATGTACGCGAGCGGGTTGCCCTTTGTGATGTCGATGGAGCCCGGGTTCTCGGTCTCGGTCGCGAGAAGCATGATCCCGTCCGCCGCCGTAATGACGATCTTGCCTCCGGGGGGGATTGCCTCGCGGAGGGAGCCAAAGGCGCGGTTAACTAGGGTGTTGACAAGGACCTCGACGTGTGGCATGTCGATGCAGAAGTCGCCGACCGAGAAATCTCCAGGTCCCTCGTTGGCCGACACGATGCCCCACATTGGGATGATGGAGAAGAGCAGCGTCACGGCTCCGCACGACACCTCGGTGTTGATGCACCGCAGGACGGAGGTGGCGCGCTCGGCCTCGGCGCCCTTGCGGGCAAGCTCATGCCAGAGGTCCGTCAGGGCCGCCCTCAGCTGTGCGTTCAGCATGTCGAGGTCGATGATAGCGCATGCTTCCTTGCCCAGGGCGGGCTGGGCAAGTTCCGGCCCGTCACCCGTGTCAGCGGGATAGTGCGTCGGCTGCTTGCCACCAATCGTGGGGTGGTAACCTGTGCCATGCACAGGCCCAGCCTCGTGAGTGGCGAGCGCGCCAGCAAGCCGTGGGTCAGCGCCAGACGGCTGGGCTGGTGGTTCCCCTGGCTGTGCGGCACGCGGAGCGGGCGGAGGTGCGGCAGGGCAGCGCAGCTTGGGCGCTTCGCGCGCACCGCGATACCCGTCGACGGCCTCGGTCATGAAAGTCGAGCCGGTCGAGGACGAGCGCGAGGGGTTCATGAAGGGCGTCATAGAGGCAGCGGGGCGGCGTGCGACTGTGCTCTCGGCAGTATGCGAGCGATGTGCAACACCCCCCTGTCCAATTATCGAATCCTTCGTAGAATTCTCGCTGCAATTTGCGATGCACATGGGCAAGGGGGCCCCGGCCGCATGCGATGGCCCCCCTTCAATTGGTGACGACCCAGCAGTCGCACACGCCGACCCCCCTTCGGGCGGCATCGCAAAGGTTCCGAGGTCGAAGAGATCCTCGGAAATTTCCTTGAAATTGGCGGGGGCGAGGACATCGTCAATGCCCTGGAAATGGTGCGGCTTGAGGGCAACGCCCTCGGGCGGTCCCTGCAGGTAAGCCCTCTTCGGCTCGTCCTCGCCATAGTTGACGAGCGACTTAACCACGTCCCAGCGGATCGAACTCGTCCAGTTCTCGGGGTCGAGCGTTTTTGCATCGAGGACGTCGAGCACAAGGTGGAGACCAATCGTGAGGTCGCCTACCAGGAAGAAGGGCGAAGCCGCGCGCGATAGCAGCGTGTTTGCCACGTCGCTCATGGCGAGGTAGGCGATTTTTTCCGACATCGGGTCAAACGCGCCCGTCCGAAGTGGCGTCCATCCGCAGTCGCGCGGGTTGATGGCTCGGATGATGTCGTTGAGTTCCTCCCACGTGCATTCTCGGCACGGGTCGCCGCGGCTCACAAGCTCGTCGATGAGCAGCCGGATGAATGAGGCGCATAGCGCCCACATGGCCGACTTGCAGTTTGCGAACTCGCACGAGAACAGTGGGCCGTGGCACGCATCTGGGCAGGTGTGGCAATACAAGCCGTGAACTGCCTCGAGCGCAAAGGGCGCGGCCTCGGTCTCCTTCCTCACGTTGGGGTGAGGGTGCCGAAGCCGCGCGATCAGCTCTAACGTGCCATTTGGCACAAAGCCGATCGGTTCCCCAATAGGCGCCTCGCCCCGAGACACCTTGACTTGCCAAGGGCAGACAGATGGGGGTGCGGAGCCCGCCTTGACGACAGCGGGGACCGCCTTGGGACTATGCCCGCCGCTACCACACTGCGCGGAGTGGGGGCCCTGCGGCTTGCACGCGCCGCGGGCCGATTGCGGGCAGGAGGAGGGAGAGATGGCCATGGCCATGCCCCCTCCTTTGATGATGTCCCTTGGGGTGTGAACGGATGTCGGCGCTGTGAACAGCGCCGGGACCGACCCGTCCGGCGGCCCTGGGGGGGATGCCTCTGTGCGCGCGACCTTTGACACCCGGCCGCCGCTCAGCTCGCGTCCCACGATTTCCATCGCGCCTCTTCACGACCAGTACGCTGTGTAATCGTTTGCTCCAGAACTATTAAAGAAAACAAAATACGCGAAACCCCCACCCCCCCAATTCTCCGACGTAGCCAGCCCTCTTGTGGCTTCGACGCACACGCTACTTCAGCCACAGAGTCCTGGACATGTCTATCAGAACTTCCTTGGGGGTGGGAGTCGCTAAACATATTCCCCGGGGCGGTCACCGCTGCCGCCCCCGGGGCGGTCGCCGCTGCCGCCCCCACAGGGCGATTTCAGCAAGTTTCATTATGAGTCGCCAGTTCGAACTATGAGTTGTCGATTCGACTCTCGGGGCCGCAGCCGTTGCTGCCCCCGCCCCCCCCCTCGGGTTCGTCAAGCGCCCGCCGTTCAAGTTTCGGGCGCTCATACCTAAGTGAGGGTGTGAACGGGACTACGCCCCTCCCTGAGAACAAGAGGTACAGAGAGACGTTCGTACCTATAACTTCGGTGCGAGTCCATCTGTGTCTCACTCACACTCACACTGTGTTGAGAGAAAAGGGAGAGGGGGTGCTGCGCGGTGGAGGCAGCCGCGGCGCGCGGGCACGCTGTGGAGGCTTTAGTCAATCAGCGGCTTCCCCCCTCAAGCTGCGCCGAAAGCGAGCAC
>NHEC01000029.1 GCA_002171655.1 Planctomycetes bacterium TMED75 | reverse complement strand
CCCCCACCTCTTCTCGGGTTCGATCATGGAGAACATCCGCTACGGCCGACTGGATGCCGAGGCGTCGGAAGTCATCGACGCCGCGCGGCAGGCGGGCGCCCACGACTTCATCGAACGCCTCGACCAGGGCTACGAACACGATGTCGGCGAAGGGGGCGAACTGCTCTCGACCGGCCAGCGACAGCTGGTTTCGCTGGCGCGGGCCCTGCTCTCGAACCCCCAGGTCTTCGTCATGGACGAAGCCACTTCCTCGATCGACACCGAGACCGAGACTCTGATTCAGGGTGCGATCGACCGGGTGCTCACGGGTCGGATCAGTTTCGTGATCGCCCACCGGCTGTCGACCATCCGCCACGCGGATCGCATCCTCTTCATCGAAGCGGGTCGCATCATCGAACAGGGAACCCACGAAGCATTGCTCGACCTGAGTGGCCGCTACGCGGAGCTCTATGCCGGCCAGTTCGCGGGCGAGTGAGTGCACCCCTCGAGGGGAGGCGCATCGGCTCAGTTGGAACAGACGCCCCAGTTGCCGAGCAGGAGCGTCAGGTCTGCCGCATTCACTACCCCGTTGCCGTCAAGGTCGCCCGCGAGCAGATCTTCGGGATCCGTGGTCGCCCAGTACCCCAGCAGAAGCGTCAGGTCACCTCCATCGATCACGCCGTCGGCGTTGAGATCACCCAGGCAGCCGCATTCGTCGGGAACCCCGTCGTTGTTCACGTCGGAGGAGAGTCCCTGCACCGCCTCGTAGAGGTCGTTGTAGCCGTTCTCATTGCAGTCGACGAAGGGGCCGAAGAACTGAACGTACGCCGCGCCGGTCTGAATGCCGTTGGTGTCGTCGGCGACCGCGCCCATCGCAAGTCGGTCTCCCACCAGATCGACGGAGTTTCCGAAAAGTTGATTGGCTTCGGGATCGAACGCCGCGAACTGATCGACCAGGTACCAGCGGCTGTCGAGTGCACGGTACTCATAGAGGTACACCGCACCCGCACTGGGCAGTCCGAATCGGATGAACTTGGGTGCCCCGACGACCATTCGATCGCCGTCGACGCTCACCGAGGAACCGAATTCGCACGCGAGGCAGCCGGAATTCTGAGGGAATTGGATGAGGAAGGGATCAAAGCGCTTTTCGAACTGCCAGCTTCCCGTCGGGAACCCCTGCTCAAAGCGGTAGAGGTGGACCAGGCCGGTGCTCCCGACCGCCCCGGGCATTCCGACTGAAAGGAGGTCTCCGTCCATCGAGAGCGCACTGCCGAATGCCGAGGAGGGCACCCCCGAAAGGATCTGGGAATACTGCCACGCTGCATCCGCGTTGGCACGCTGGTAGAGGAGGACCGCACCGTTGCCTCCAAAGGCCCCGGGCGCACCCACCGCAAGTCGGTTGCCGCTGACGGCGAGCACGTCCCCAAACCGGGGGTCTTCGCCGAGATCAATCCCCCCCAGGTCGGCGGAGGAGAAGGTTCCTCGGTCCTCCCAGTCGCTTCCGTCGAGAACGAACGAGCTGACGGAACCTCCGGAGGCAGTGTCGTTGGGCGCGCCCACCACCACCGTCACGCCGTCGATCGCGACCGAACTTCCAAACCGAGCGTCCGCGACCGGAGCACTCGCCACCAGTTCGGTGTCGTAGCACCAGCTCACTTCGCCGCCATCGGTCACCAGATCGAAAAGGTACACGCTGCCCGACTGCAGCAGGGCGGAGGGGTCGGCGGGATCCGTCGAGTCACGCAAGGGAGCCCCCACCACCAGTCGGTTGGAGGTCGCGGCCATGGCGGACCCCAGGACGTCGTTCTCGCGCAGATCGGGCACCACCAGGCTCCCGTTGTCGATGTAGCAGGTGTCGAAATCCGGGCCGTAGACCTGGTTGCCTGAACAGGTTCCCACGCTCAATCGCTTGAAGGTGAAGACCGAACCGGAGTCGTCGGCGATCTCGTCGGAACTCGGGGCGCTGACCACCAGCTGCGAATTGCTGAGTACGACCTCGAGACCGAACTGGTCGAAGTCGTCCTGGGTGTCCGGCAGGAGCTTGACGGTGCCGATGGAGGGCGGAGGACACCCGTTGTTCTTGACCAGGGGTCCGAAGAAGTCCATCACCCCGACGTTATCCGCCTGCATGGGCGTTCCGGGGGCGTTTCCGATGGGATAGCCGTCGAAAGTCACCAACGGGGTCGAGAAGTAAGGAATCACAACGCCCGGGTTGTAGGCCATCACGGTTCGCCACTGGGTGCCGCTCAATCCGGTGAAGCGATACCCGCGCGCGTGCGGCAGCAAATTGGGACTGGGAACGCAGCCGCCCCCATCGCCTTCAGCATGGCAGGCGCCGAGGTTGTGGCCGAGCTCGTGCGCGAGCACGAAACTGCCCAGGCAGAAGCGGGTGCAGATGTGGTAGTCGTCGGGGAAGAAGCCGGCAACGCCGCACCATCCTTCGTCATTCTCCACGATCAACGAGCTGATGTCGGCACCAAGGGCCTCGCGTCGCACCGGGATCTCGTCGAGGTAGCCGTCGCTGGGATCCGCCAGGTGATCGAAGTGGCCGACTTCCGCTGCATCGTCGTAGTCGACGAGTTCGAATCCGAGGACCCGCATCTGGATCGAACAACCGCTGTTGGTGAAGGCGGTGTTGCCCTGAAGGACCGCGAGGTCGAGCAGCGCTTCAAGGGGAACGAGGCCACCGGAGGCGGCCAGGGCGTTGGGGGTGTAGAAGACCGCGAGGTCCACGAAGCGTGTGGAGCAGGCTTCCGAACAGAACCCCCCAGCCTGAGCCAGGCCACCGGTCAGACCGGCCAGCGAACCGCCCTGGGACTCGTTCTGGAAATCGCCGACGGGGCCGATGTGCAGTCGGTTGGCGTCGGCGGCTGGAACACGATCAAGCGGTTGCTCGGGGGCGTTGCCGCAGGGAGGCAGGTGCTGGTCGTCGAGGGGGTCGACGCGAACGATGCCCGCGGCGTCGCGCACCACGCGCCAGGCGGTGCCGTCCCCGGAAGTGATGCTGCCGGCGAGAACGTCGCCGATCGAGACGAACTGAGCGTGGCCGAAATCGCCGGCATCGGAACGGAAGGTCCAGCTGCGGCGATCACCCGGACGCTGATCGGTGGTGTCGACGACCAGAGCGACTGAACGCTTCGCGAACTCCGCCGAGGCGGGGATCGTGAAGGCAACCCGATCACCGACCGCCAACGCCGCAAAGGGCGCGACGCTCAGTCGAGGTTCCCGACCGGATCGCAGCGCGTCGTCGACGTCGACCGCATGGGCGACCGCTCGCGGAGCAGCGTCCTGAGCGGGAAGCCGGGCGCTGAGACCGAGGGCCAGAAGGCAGCTGGCCACGAAGTGAGTCGAAAGTCTGTGCATCTCTTGAAATACTCCTGCGGCCCAGGAATCCCTGGGTCCTCATCGACTATGGCCGATCTGCGGGGGACTGCAAGCCTTTCCTGCGGATCGGTCGGTTTGGATTCCGGCGCGTGCGCCCGAATCATCGTTTCCCCCCGCACAACCCCTCCAGGGCGCACCAGTGGACCCCCACCGCGTGCGAGACGCGGGATCCGGGGCACCGGAAGGTCCGAAAAAGCCCGTGCCTTGTCAGCGGATGAGCGTGGCAAGACACGGGCGAATTGAACCGGTGGTCATTCGACCTTGGAAAACGCGAGCACCCGGGGCTGGTCGGTTGGCCCGTTGACGCTGCTGCGGTCGAGCACCATGACGTAGCGGCTCTCGTCGATGACCATCGCCTTGTCGGTCGCGTCCCAGAATCCGGTGATCGGATCCTGCTTGAACGAACGAATCGTGAAGTAGACGGTGAAGACGTCGCTGCGCGTGGTCAGCAGGTTCGCGATGCCGGAGAACAGCAGGTTCGCCTCTTCCGCATCGCCGCCGACCATGTCGGGACGGTAGATGGTCTCCGGCAGATCGGCGGTTGGAGTCTTCAACCAGGACAGACTGCGCCGCTCGGTGTTGCGGTCGGTGGACACGCGGGCGTCGATCGCATACTGCCCGGCGGAAGTGGTGGGGTCGAATTCCTCGTCGCGTCCACCTCGGTATCCGAGGCCATAAAGATCGTAGGCTTCGCCGGCGTTGCTCTGGGCATAGCCTTGTTGCACGTTCAAGCCGTCTTCGTTGCTGTACCCATACGGATTGAGCCCCAGCGCGCGGATCGATGCACTTTTCAGTCGGAAGTCAAGCGCAGGACGCACCCCGTAGTTCTCGGGTTCACCTTCCAGATCCTCATTACCGCTCTCGCCGCCGAGGTACCTGATCGCATTGGTCCCTCCGCCCGCAGCGTAGATCTCATCGAGCTGGGTTCGATCCATCGTGAGCAATTCACCCAATGAGACGATGCCGGCATCGTTGCGCATGCCGGGATAGAAACCATCGACCGCGAGGTCGAACCCACTCATCGTCTGGTAATCGACTCCGCTGACCGCGTAATTTCCCCGGTAGCCACGATCCGCGTAGCTGGGAACCCAGTCGTTGTAACCACCGTCGGAGTTCGCTCGAAACTGGTAGTAGCCGAGGCGGTACCGCTCGATCGCTTCCGCCAATCGAACGTGCATGAAGTTGAGTGGACCCTTCTTTACGCCAGCACCACTGCGATTCACCTGATTGTAGCTGTAGGGATGGGTGTTGAAGTAGTCGTTGTAGATCAATCGACTCATCTGGGGCAACGCACGCAGCACCTCGGGGGAGGCGGTGTTGATGTTGATCAATCCGCGGGTCGGTTCACCACTGAAGCCTCGGGCGAGGTTGGGGTTGTCCTGCTGGGCGCGGATCTGCTCGTAGTCGCTGACCGTGCCATCCCCGTTGTAATCCGCATCGTTGGCACGCACGCCTCGGCCGTCAACGGTCACGCCGTCGAAGATCCCCGCCCCCGCCGCCAACAGTGGATGGGAGGTTGGGGTCTGCAGATTGGCACCCAACACCTGCCGCCAGGGCTTGCCGGGATCGTACTTGCGAAAACCATCCTCGCTCGCGGGAAAACCGGAGGAGAAGTCCAGCCGATTCGCGTAGACCCCCTGTCCGACGGGATAGGCGTCGGGGGGAAGCGGGTCGGCGCCTTGCACCAGATTCCACCATTCAGGGACGTTGTAATTCGGGTTGGCCACCGTCTCATTACGACGCGCCATCTGGTACTCGACGACCTCGGTCATCAGTTCCGCGAAGGTCCGCTTGGTCTGCATGAGACCGAAGGGACCGGGAGGGGTGTTGAAGTAGGCCGCGATGTCGACCACCGGTCCCCAGAGGAAGACGTGGTTGAGTTCACCGATCTGTTCGAAATCGTCGTCCTTGAGCAGCATCTGCAACGGCTGGTTCCAGAGGTCCTCGCGGAAATCGTCGTAGAACTCATCCTGATCGACCGCCACCAGGTCCATCGGAATGTACTGGAGGTTGTTGTCGATCAGTGGCTGGCCGTCGGGTTTCGTGACTCGCTCATCAAGCGATTCCGGATCATTCGGGTGCACCAGCATCGGGAAGCCGTTGTCGTAGATCGCACCGATCCCGCCCAGTCCGTCGTTGGCGTTGTCGACCACCGTCCAGGTGGGGAAGTTGAAGGGCTTGCCGCGAATCAACCAGGGGGCGGGCCTGTTGGTGGCTTCCTCCCAGCCATTGGTGCGGGGCTGGTAGTTGTACGTGAAGGCTTCGACCACCGCGTCGGGCTTGGTCAGGGGCGCCGCGTGGGTGACGCGACGGATCCACTCGTCGTTGTTCGGATCAATGGGGGTGTATTCCCCGGAGGCACCCGAGAACGACGATCGGGCGAAGGTGTCGCCCTGCCAGCCGGTGCGGTCGTAACTGTCCTCTTCCGAACCGGTGACCACGAGGTCTTCTGATTCCTCCAGGCCCAGGATCGGTTTCGAAGCGACGCTGTAGGCGTAGCGCGGGGACAACTCGTCGAGGTCGTAGATGCCACTTCCGTCGACGTCCCAGCCCCAGAAGCGAGAGAAGCTCGCCCAGGTCATGTAGTAGTCGTCGTCGTCCCCGAGCCGGATGCCCGACCAGTTGAGTGGCCCCGAAGGCAGCTCACCGTTGGTGAGCTTGAACTCGTTGCCTGCTTCCGGAGGGGCCGCTCGTTCGAAGAGGCGGGCCAGGACGCTCGAACATTCGACCTCGCGGGTGATGTCCCCGTCGTTGACGCGTTCGTGCTGGAAGCGGTCGACCACCACGTTCACTCGAGTGTCGGGTGCGGTGGTGTCGTTGACGTTGGTGAATGCCGTCTCACCGATGTAGGTCCTGATCAACTGGATCAGCGGCTGGTGGTCCTGGGCCGTGACGCCGTTGTAGCCGAAGAGTCGACCGCGAGCGCTGTCGCTGAGTCCTCCGGGGCTGATCATGCGGGAAGCGTCGAGCACCAGTGACTGGTGCTTGTTGAGGCTCATGTTCTCCTCGTAGCCGAAGAGGTCGCCTTCCTGGAGGTCGAGGTAGTCGAGGCAGGCCTGCTTGAAGACCTCGTAGTCGACCCCGAACCCGGACTTCGAGGGAACGCCCACCGCGCCCTTGAAGCCCTCGCCGTAACCGAGGTTCGAGGGGGGGATCAACGCGAAGACCACCGCGGTGCGCGGGGCGTCGGGGTCGGTCGGTCCCAGGTAGAGGTCGTTGTGGTAGTAGCTCGGCCCAAATGGGTTGACGCTGGTGGTGCCGCTGCTTTCGGCGTCGGCATGCGGGCAGTTGAGCGCCTTCAACGCGATCTGCTTGTCACCGATCTTGAGTGCGTAGTCGTAGAGCGAGATCGGTTCGTCGAAGGGGTTCGCCAGCTGGATCGCCAGCAGCACCGCGGGCTTCGACCGATCGTCGACGAAACCTTCGCCGGTCGCGTCGTCGGTGTCGTTTTCGGACGCGTTCGAGAAGTAGGTGGGGTACCCCTGAGGGTGCTGGACCTCGGGGATCGAATCACCGGATTCCCAGGTGCCCGCGGGCCCGGCCGAAACCTGGGTACGGGGGTAGATCAGGGAATAGAACGCCTGGGTGATGAACGGCTGCTTCTCCATTCCGATGAAGCCGTCCCGTTGGGGGTTGTCCTCGAAATCAAGGGTGCCGTCTCCGTTGAGATCCACACTCACGATGTCCAAAGGCTGTTCATACTGGTCAGTGACAGGGACCCGCGTGGCATCCAGGGGATGCAGCGGAGTGTCCAGGTAGATCGGAACATTGTTTCTCGTGACCAGATCGTTGAGTTCGGTCACGGTGTAGGGCAACGGACCGTCACGCCAGGTCTCGATGTTGGCCGCGTAGCTCGCTGCCATCTTCTGAGTCTTCAGGTACGCCGCTCGCAAGGGATCGGGGTCGAAGTCAAGGGATCGGGTGGGATTGGAGAAATAGCTTTGTTGCAGGGTGCGTGTTCCACTGAGCGGATCAACGCCCGCCCGGCTGGTGGCCACGGCGATCATCTCCTGAAGATCCAGCAACCAGCGGCGACGATTCTCAAGCCACAGGTCACCGCCAACCGAACCCGCGGGCTCGTTCACCACTTCGTGCGTTTGCGCGAGGTCGATCTTCTGCTGCAACCTCTGGTAGGCCTGGTAATCGTTGCGGTCACCCTCTCGGAACGTCGCGCCGTCCCGGTCGTAATCCTTGTCGCGGTTGAAGGACAGGCTGGACCACAACCACGCCGGGCGGTATTCGTTGCGTGCCCCGCTGAAAAGGGTCATGCGGTGGCGCACGTCGCGGACCTGCTGCCGGTTGATGTTCTTGCCGGACCGGGGAACGTCATTTCCGAGGTAGAGGGTTCGCACCGGGCCGGTCTCGGGTCGTTCGAGGTCGCCACGCAGGATCGACCGGCT
The DNA here is from genome assembly GCA_002171655.1 of Planctomycetes bacterium TMED75. Taxonomy (GTDB): domain Bacteria; phylum Planctomycetota; class Phycisphaerae; order Phycisphaerales; family SM1A02; genus UBA8087. The sequence continues at coordinate 12,028 of NHEC01000029.1, read as the reverse complement.
GTCTGCATCACTTCCGGAGACGTGGTCACCCAAGGCTCCTTCCAACCGACTGAACCGGGAAGCGTGGTTGAGCCCGGCGAAGGACCGCAGCTCAAGCTCGTCCTGGTACCCGAATGCCTTCGCCGTGAAGGGCTGCAGCTGAGGGTTGGCGGGGTCGGATTCATCGACCCACTGGCCGGAAAAGTCATTCTGGACCATGGAGTTCCAGAGCTTTCGCTCGCGGACCCCCGCTTCCATCAGATCGTCTCCAACCGAGCGATACTGACCGTAGAAGGGTCCGGGCTCGCCGTTGTTTTCAATCAGGACATCGAGCCCTCGTTCGTTGAGAAATGATCGGGACGCACCGGGATTGCCGGGCGTCGCGAACCAACGACCGAAATCCAGTCGCTGGGTCACAAGGTGTTCGCCGGCCGCGGGGTAGAACCCCTCATCGGCAACCTGGTTCTTTGGATCACCCAGCAGGCCCACCCAGGTGTCTTGATCATCATCGGGGCTGTTGTCGCTGGCCCCATTGAGGTTGAGACGACTGACCAAGGCCAGGTCGGCGGGGGTCGCCCCACTGGTCGTCCAGCGATCGAAGACGGTCGCCACGTTGGCATTGAGCATGCCTCCGTTGTCGACGATCGACACTCCGACCACCTGCTTCACCCCCGGGGTGGGGCTGAAGGGAGAAAGAAACCAGAAGCTGTCGGTGAATCCGTCGCCATCCGCATCGGCGTAGGTCCGCTCGACCACGTTGCGGTTGGTGCCCGCGAGGAAGCGGTCCGATTCCGGGCCCAGCAGTTCAAGGTCCAGGTAGTTCGGAAGAACACCAAGGCCGGGCGGGACACCGGGGAATGGCGGGTCCGAAGACTCTCGCCGCGATCCGTTGAAGTGCGTCAGGGGGCTCGAGAACCAGCGGTCACGACGTTCAATGAACGTCTCCGCATCGAACAGATACGTCCCGTCGTCGGGATCCACGATCGGCTCCGGAATGACGTTGGGGTACCACTGCTCGTAGGGCGTCTGCAGCGCCACCGGGAACAATGCATCGTGGTAGGGACGCTGCGCCCCGAACTCCCACGAATCCGCCGTGGTGTCGAGCGTGTACCCGGCGTTGGGGCCCGTCTCGTAGAGCGCGTCCTCGTTGCCGTAGTCGATGGAACCGTAGGGCCCGAAGTCGTTGTAGTTGTCCGGGTTGAATCGAGCGACGTTTGAAATGTCGTAGCAGACCCGCCACCCGTTCAGAGCGGTCGGGATCCAGGAGAGGTGCGTCCAGTGGGTGAAGCGTTCGGCGTTGCCGGACGAAAGGTCTGCGTTCTCGTAACCGCTGCCATCGTAGTAGGGACCAAGCCGACGCGGCTCGCTGTCGCGCAGCCACCGGGTGTCCCCGAAACCGGGGTTGCCTCGCGGGTTGCCGCTGCCGATCGGAATGCCGTAGGCATCGCCATTCGGGTCCGCGGCGAAGGTGCGCAGACGATCGCCGTTGCGCGAATCCTTCGCACCCGGCCCGTGCGGCACCAGAAGTGCGGGCGCGTTGGGGTTGCCGGGGTCCACTCCGAATCCGGTGTCGTCCGGCCAGTTGGTCCAGGCACGCGTTTCGTAGGGCGCGAAGTTGAAATCAAAGAATCCCGGAACCTTCGTGTAGTCGATCGCCCCAGGGTTCAGGACTCGACCGTTCTCGTCTCGGGGCACGAATTCCTGATTGAAATCAGGGAAGCCGTCGGACCCGACCTCGAGTCGTGCGAATCCATCTCCGTCGATGTAGGTGGTCACGAAATCGCCGACGTCGGTGCCGAAACGTTCAAGCTGGAGCTTGTTTTCAAGGTACCCGGGCTCACCGCCTGTTGTGTAGCCGTACAACTGGGCGAGGGGTCTGGTGCCTGACGCTCGGGGGCTGCCGGTCAAGGCGCGTTCGGCAAGGAGTTCAGCGGCACTGAACCGCTTGTTGCCGTTGTCATCTAACTCGGTTTCGGAATCCGTGATCGACTCTGAAAGCCAGTCGAAGGCACCTTCGGAAGTGCTGGGGAACCCCCATACGTAGGCCTGCTCGATCGGGTCGACTGCAGCGGGAAAGAGCGAACGGGAGAGCTCACCCGCCAACTGCTCGGCGTAGATCGACGCGCTTTCCTCGCGCTGGAATGCATGGCCCTGCACGGTGGCGAGCTTGCGTCCGTCCTGAGTGCGAGTGATGAAGGCAGTCGCGATGATCACCAGCAGCACGAGGATCGCGGTGACCAACACCAGGGTGTTGCCACGTCGCGAACGCGGGGAAGCCAGGAATGCGGAACGGGCGGTGGGGTCCATGAAGAAAACTCCCGGTGAGAAGAACGTGCACTGGGGACGAAACGGAGCGGGTCGAGAAGGGTGACTCATCTCAGGAATCCTGTCTGGGAAGCGTGATCACGAACTGGACGTCGCGGGCACCGTCGATCCGGTCGTTGGAATCATGAAGTCGCATCGAGATACGAATGGCACTCGGCCAGGGGGTGTAGGTGGTGAACACCCGGCCATCGCCACCCGGAGTGGGCTGGAATTCCTCGTCCCCGAAGACAGGGATCCCATTTCCATACGTAAAAGGGGCCCCATTGAGTTTGCGCAAAATGCCACCTTTTTGATTGAAACCGAAGACCGCGCCGTAACGGCGGATTTGTGGGGTCCCATCGGAGGCGGTGCCGCCATCGCGGTTGACCGATTCGATCAGGGACAACGGCGATTGGCCGTTTGAACCCACCAGCGGGTCGTTGACGGAATCGTCACCCATTCCGAAGAGGTTTCCGGAGCCGTTCTGATTGCTCAGGGTGAAGCGATTGGAGCCGCCCCCGGCGAGCAGTTCCGGTCCGACCGGAGGCCCGATCCGGACTCCGTTGTTCGGGTCGATCTGGTTCACGACGCGTTGGTCATCCCATTCGACCGACTGACCGCTGAACGGTGTCTCGGCCAGGCTGCCCAGCGAAGGGTCACGCCCCGCAAAGGCGGTGGCCGGAGCGGTCTCGAATTCGAGACTCGAGAGCCCGAACCAGGGAACGGTACTTGACCGAAGCGTGCCGAAACTGTTCCAGGCCGCGTTGGCATCGTTGTCGGTTGAGAAGCGGTCACGGCCCGCCGAAACCCAGGATCCATCGAGCACCACGCCGGGCAGTCCGCCGAGGAATTCTGCATTCCAGCTGGCGGGCAAGGCATCACCCATCTGCCAGTTGGCGTACGGCAGGATGCGGGTGTCGAAATCACGACCCACTCCGTCCTCCCAGGTCCATTCCACGCGGAAGTCGGAGACGTAGGGCGCGAGCACCATGTCCGTCAGCATGAGGTCCTGACGATTCATCCCGGGCGCGTCGATCTCCGCCCGGGGGTAGCCGTAGTACATCGCGTCGAGGACCGCTTCCTTGTTGACGCGTTCGGACGCCGCGGGGGGAACGGCGTCGGAGCCGCCATAGACGCTGCTGTTCCAGGGGTAGCAGACCGCCGTTCGAAGCTGGGTCTCGTCGGTGGCCGCAATGTCCCGACGGGAATTGATCAGTTCCGGCGCGAATCGGAGCGAATCGCCGCTGGCGGGGACGAAGAGGTCGCAGACTGAGTTGCGAATCGGATTCCCGAAGGAGTCCTCTTCGTAGCCCATGTAGAACTCACACGACGGCGAGGCCTGGGGTTCCGAGACGGAGGTGCGCGCCCCGTCGTCGTCGGCCAGCAGAATCTCCTGACGAGCCAGGACCCAGTCATCGGTGGTTGCCGGCAGCAACGGGACGTCAGTGGTCGTGGCGTTGTTGCCGTTGATGTCGTTGAATTCCAGCGCACCGGTGGCAAGGTACGTCCACGGAAAAAGATCGTCGCCGATGGACAAACGATCGACGTCCAACGGTTCCTCGCGCGCCTGGGGCGGTCGTGCGGTCACCTGGAAGCCGGGGCTGTAGAAGATGCTCGAGAAGTAACTCTGAGCCGGAGCGAGGACATCGATTCCCACTCGCTCACCGGTCGCGGCGTAGCTCTGGGTGAACTGACGAGAGTTCGCCGCGCCGTCTGCGAAGAAGAGCAGCTGATCGGCGCGTACCTCCGCGTCGGCCGGACGAGTGGGATCCAGCAAGCGACCGGTGGAGGCTTGGTTGATGTCGTTGCGCACCCCCACGCACTGCACTGCAAAGAAACCGTTGCCCGAGAGTCGATCGAGGTCGCGGCGCATCACACGCTCGATCGCGATCGCCTGCTGGAGCAGCTCACTGTTGGACTCCCCCACCGAAGCCACTTTCTGGGCGGTTCCGAAGATCGTACTGGTCGCAAGGACCACCACCAGCAACACCGAGATCGCCACCAGCATCTCGGTGAGAGTGAAGCCACGTCGGCGAAGCTGAGTTGTCGCAGGGAGGGTCGTGTACATCAGAGATCCTTCACGGCCACGAAGACGGGGATCAGGGTGATGCCGTCGCGTGTTTCAGGGGGAATGAACCAGATCGACTTGACCGCACTGGCGGTGTTGGCGTCGGTGTAGTTGTTGTTGTCATCGACCACGTTGCCGTTGGAAGCCTGCCGAGCGATCTTGGGGACCCGCTGGGTGAGCTGCACCGGCCCCTCGCCGGTCGAGCGCCGACCCGAGAGCACGCGGTGCACGGTGCCGTTCTGGTCGAGAATCCACTGGCCGGGCGCCTGCCAGCCTTCGGCGTACGGATCGAGCCCGAGGGTGACCGAGTCACCCGGCTGCGGGAGAGTCCCGGGAATCCGCATGTCGTCGGTGGGGTCGTTGGCATCCGCGCCATCGGGATACCACCGGGGGATCTCGACGTTGTTGAACGTAAAGGGAAAATCGACTCGGGCCGGAAGCGGTGATTCGTTGCCGTAGTCGGGGTTGTCCGGACCCGAACAGGCATTGACGGTGTAGGTTCGCGATCCGGCACCACCAAAGGCAACGCGGTAGACGAAGATCGCGACCTGAACACGCCCCTGATAGCGGCGAAACATGCAGTCCCAGTAGTATTCGGGCGTCTCCGCGCCCATCGGCCAGGCCCGCTCACCCTGCGTGATCGTGACCAGAGGTTCAAGACGTCCATCTCGACCGGGATCCAACCGGTAGTCGTATGCTCCGGACGTACCGTTGGCGTTCGCGCCGAAGGCCACAAACGGTGCCGGTGGGTCAAGCACTGCATAGCGCGCACGGTTGAAGGGGATCCCTGCCAGAAGCTCCGCTTCCGCGGTTTCTCCGGGACCGAAAAGCGGTGCGCTGGGGTCGGTCGAACGAACGACTCGGGCTCCGATCTCCTGACTGCCCGACAACCCGTAGAAACCGAAGGCGTTGTTGGTCGACCACTTGCTCATGTCGGAGGTGTAGGCGTGGGTCGATCCATCATCTTCACCATCCTGTTCGGGAAGCTCTGAGAAACCAGCGAGCCTTCGAGTGCTGCGCAACCCGAAGATGTCGATGGCGCCGTCCAGCGCGTTTGGCTCCTTGATCTCGACCAGCGAGGCACCGGGACCGATGAACGGACTGGAACTGGGGATGAGGAAGGAAGGGCGCATCCACCCCCAGTCCCCCGGAATGGTCTCCCAGGCATCCCCCAGAAGTTCGAAATCCCGGTTTCCGGGGTCCTGACCCGACCTTTGAAACCGATCACCGGCAGTGAGCCCGAACTGCTCGAAGGTTCCGAAGTCCTCCTGCGAGAGTTTGGAGCGGAGCATGCCCACCGCCTGCTCGGCGACGATCGGTCCGTAGATCGCGTCCTTGGTCTGCACCTGCTGGGCGATGCCCGCGGGGAAGATCGCCGCCACCGAAATGATCCCGATCGCGAGGATGAAGACCGCCAACAGCAACTCGACGAGGGAGAACCCCCGTCCCGTGGACGCGGCGCTGGTTGCACTCTGGAACCTCGGGGCACGGTTGATCATGAACCACCCACCTTTGCAAGACCGGTGTATCGGTTGAAGTGAATTCGGTCGGCGTTCTCATCGAGCCAGGTGCCCAGCTGCTCGTCGCGCTCTTCGATGAAGGCACCAGCGCCCATGTCGCTGTTCTGGGCCGCGATGAACTGCGTGTAGTCGACGTCCTGCTTGGCCTTGATCTCGTCGTAGACCGCGAGGAACTGGCACACGTTGATGAACGACTCCGCATCGCTCTCCCGCTGCAGGAAGAACGGGGCGTTGTCGGCGGCGCCATTGCTGGTGGAGCAGTTCAGCACGTAGTTGCCGTTGGTGTCGCGTTCGTTGTCGTAGTCCACCCAGTTGTAGAGTCGGTTGGAAGAAGACGTCTGGGCCTCGGGGTTGCGGGTGATCATGGAGCCGTCGGCGCCGAAGAGCACCCCGAACGTCGAACCCGCCTCCGCGCTTTGGTAGTAGTCGTACCGCCCGTCGCTGTCCCGGTCGACCGGAGTCCAGGGGCCGGGGCTCATGAAGTTCCAGGTGCCGGTCGGATCACCGACGACTCCGATGTCCTGGGCGGGACCGGCGATCATGATGCCTTCCGGCAGGTAGCGCGGTGCGACTACTGAAGAAGGAACGAAGCGGCAGACGTCGCTGTTACCGCCACTGTTGTTCATGTCGATACCGGAGTTGTCGCCCTTGACGATCTGCCCGGTGAACCCCGCGACCACCATCTCGACCTGAGCCGGCTGGCTGGGATCTTCGAGGTCCTTGACCATGCGGAAGGTGAGCAAGGTCGGGGCGTTGGTACGGATCGCCTCGGCGCGTGCCGTGGCAAGCGCACCGAGAACCTGGTTCACCCCGCTCGACAGCTTGACGTCGCGCGTGACTCGCTGAGTTGAGAGCAGGCTGACCACCGCCAGCATGCTGATGATGCCGATGACTGCCAGCAACTCAAGCAGCGTGAACCCCCGTCCCGTGGACGCGGCGCTGGTTGCACTCTGGAACCTCGAGGCACGGTTGATCATGAACCACCCACCTTTGCCAGACCGGTGTATCGGTTGAAGTGAATGCGGTCGGCGTTCTCATCCAGCCAGGTGCCCAGCTGCTCGTCGCGCAGTTCGAGGAAGGCACCAGCGCCCAGGCTGTTCTGGGCCGCGATGAACTGCGTGTAGTCGACGTCCTGCTTGGCCTTGATCTCGTCGTAGACCGCAAGGAACTGGCAGACGTTGATGAACGATTCCGCATCGCTCTCCCGCTGCTGGAAGAACGAGGTGTTGCTGCCGCTGTTGGTGGAGGAACGATTGAGGACGTAGTTGCCTCCGTTGTCGCGTTCGTTGTCGTAGTCCACCCAGTTGTAGAGTCGGTTGGAAGAAGACGTCTGGGCCTCGGGGTTGCGGGTGATCACGGTGCCGTCGGCGCCAAAGAGCACCCCGAACGTCGAACCCGCCTCGGCGCTTCGGTAGTAGTCGTATCGCCCGTCGTTGTCCTGGTCGACCGGGGTCCAGGGACCGGGGCTCATGAAGTTCCAGGTGCCGGTCGGATCGTCAACAATCCCGATGTCCTGGGAAGGACCGGCGATCATGATGCCTTCGGGGAGGTAGCGCGGTGCGACTTCCGGAGAGGGCACGAAGCGACAGACGTCCGTGGTGGCTGCGCCGGCGTTCATACCGATGCCGGGATTATTGCCCTTGACGATCTCCCCGGTGAACCCCGCGACCACCATCTCGACCTGAGCCGGCTGGCTGGGATCTTCGAGGTCCTTGACCATTCGGAAGGTGAGGAGGGTCGGGGTGTTGGTGCGAATCGCTTCGGTGCGTGCAGTGGCGAGCGCACCCAGAACGCGGTTGACGCCATTTGAAAGCTTGACGTCGCGAGTCACCCGCTGGATCGAGATCACGGTGACCACCGCCAGCATGCTGATGATGCCGATGACCACCAGCAGTTCAAGCAGGGTGAACCCCGGGCGGATGTTCGGTGGAGAGGACCTCATGAGCCGGACCTCACGGACTGGGGTTCGTAGGAATAGATGTTGTCCTGGCTTTCCTCGAACGCCTTGACTTCGTCAGCGTTTCCGGAAAGAGGGTTGGCGTAGCGGTTGCCCATCTTGCCGTCGGGACCGGACGAGACCAGCAATGGCCTCTGGTTGCGACAGATCCCGTACTGGTGTTCGTGCGGAGTTCGAATCGAGCCGTCGGTGTCCTTGAGCAGCGGATAGTCAAAGCCCAGGGGGTCCCCGGGCACCGGTGCGGTGTACGGAGTGGGGTTGTTGTCGTAGTCGAAGTCGTCGTCCCAGAAACGTCGTCCGGGGAAGACGATCAGAACCTGCCGACCCCAGGGGTCGATGAACTCCGGCATGTTGAAGCTGCGTTCCTGAGGAGCACCCCCCCCGGTCGCACCGGTGATGCAAGTGACGGCGCGCACCAGTTGGGGATCGGCCTTCGCCATGATCGCCGCGCAAGCGGGATTGCGCCCCATCACCGAGAGCGCAGCGGAGAGCCACTGACGATCGTGGTAGCGGTCGACGAAATTGTCACTCCACGGGAAGCAGTCTCCGCTCGAAACCCACCCGTACCCACCGTCGGCCGTCTGGATCATCAGGGCATTGACCGCACTCGTATTGGAACGAAGGTTGCCGAGCATCGGTTGAAGCGGAACGTCGACGTGGATGTCGGAGTTGGATGAACCACGGCGGAATCCAGTGTGAAACGGGGCACTGCTCCGGTGCCACCCCTCAAAGACCATCGGTCGCCCCGCCTGCTGTTCGAATTCAAGCAGCGCGGAATCGATGATCTGCATCGAGGAGCGGACCTGGCGTTGTTCGGACTGGCCGATGACCACCGAACCGACTCCGAGAACCAGTCCCATGAGAACCAGAATGATGCCGATCACGATCACCAGCTCCAGGAGGGTGAACGCACGGCGCAGGGCATGGGGGCGAGTGCGTGGGGTCATGGTCCGATCTCCACGAGGTTGTCGCTGTTGTAATCGTCGTCGTCCACGCGTTTTTCATCGTCGTTCTTGCCGTCGGCGCCCGGGGTGAAGAGCGCGTACTCCGCGGAGATCAACGAGCGGGAGGTCGAGGTGTCGGTGTTGCCGTCCGCCCACATGCTTTCGTTGGCGCTGCCCACGGGGAACGACTGGGGTCGCAACGCAATCACATCCGACAGCGAGTAGCGGGAATCCAGTTCACCGGGGTTGCGAAGGTCGGCCGGGGGCCGTGCATAAAAGCGGATCGGGTTGCCCCAGTAATCAAGAAACACTTTGGGCGCGGTGCCCTGGCCGTAGACCCCGTCACCCGGCAGGAGGATTCGATCCCAGGTCTGACGCAGCGCGATGGTGCCGGTTTGGTCGTAATCAAGGCCGCTCACCTCACCCAGGACCGTGGGGTCGCTGACGTCGAGGTACGGGCCATAGACCCGGCCCGGCATGTTTGTCTCGTTGCCGTCGGTGAAGGACCTCGGTCCGATGTTGTCCGGATTGCGATCGGGAAAGGCCACCCCGGTGAGACTGGGGCTGCCCCCGCTCCCGGCCAGGCGGGGATTCAAGGTGCCGTTCCAGTAGCCGTCGAGTCCGGGGGAACGGAAGCCGAGTCCGGGATATTCGTTGTAGCCGGGCTGGTAGTTGGAACTCCCCGGATCATTGACCGCGGTGAGCGGAGGAATCGGCTGCGCTGGAGTCGCCACGTAGCCGTAGCCGTCGAAGCGCCGATCGCCGTACCCCAGGAGGTACTCGGGCAGGCTGGTCAATGAGTAATGCGCCTGCATCTGGTAGTAGTCGTCGTCTGCCAGGTCTCCACTCGAACTGGCACCGACCGGCAACGGCAGCAGATCACGCCCGTGCCCGACGTCGGAGGGCGGGGTGTCCTGGTAGCCCAGAACCGGGGGAAGGTAGCCCTGGTCGACCTTGAAGCGTGCGATCGCGGTCTTGATCGAACTCATCAGCTGAACGGTCTTTGCCCGCTGCGCCGATCGAGTGGCGGAGGAAAGCGCGACGACGAGGATGCTGGCGAGGATCACGATCACCCCCACCGTCACCAGCATTTCGGTGATGGTGAATCCTCGTCGGATCACGAACCGGTGTGTAGGACGAACTGAACGCATGAGGTTCCTTCGTGACGGGCACCTCGGGGAGGTGCCGGGTTCTTGCGGACGACTCCGAGTCACTTCTGACCGGAGACGCTCTCGATCATCGAGACCAGAGGGAGGAACAGTGCCAGCACGATGGTGCCGACGATGCCACCGAGAATCACCACCATGAACGGTTCGAGAAGACTCAGCAGCGACTGCACCGCCACATCGACCTCCTCGTCGTAGTTGTCGGCGATCTTCATGAGCATCACGTCCAGGTCACCGGTCTCTTCACCGACCTGAATCATGTTGACCACGATCGCATCGCAGACCTTCGAGTCACGCAACGGATCGGCGAAGGTCTCGCCTTCGCGGATCGAGTCGTGAACGTTGCCCAACGCACGTTCAAAGACCCAGTTGCCCGAGGTCTCCTTGGTGATGGTGATCGCTTCCAGAATCGGAACCCCGGCCGCAATCAGCGTGCCCAGAGTTCGGGTGAAGCGGGCCACCGCCGTCTTCTTGATCAGACCCCCGATCACCGGTATGCGCAGGAAGATCCAGTCGGTGGCCGCCCTGCCGGCCTTGGGTATTCGTATCAGTTTGTAGAGGCCGAAGATTATCAATGGGGAGAACACCACCCAGATCGCGCCGGGCACGTCCTGTCCTTCCTTCTGACCGGCGACCCATTTACTGGCGTCGATCAGCCAGAGGGTGAGGCCAGGCAGCTTCACGTCGAAGTCGTTGAAGATCTCCTGGAACTTCGGAATCACGAAGTACATGATGCCGGTCACGATCAACACCGCGATGGTGATGACCACCGAGGGATAGATCAAGGCGCCCTTGATGCGGCGGCGAAGTCGCTGCCCCTTCTCCATGAACTCCGCGAGGCGCTGGAGGATGATGTCCAGCACACCACCGAGCTCGCCTGCGGCCACCATCTTGCAGTAGAGACGGTCGAAGGCGCGGGGGTACTTGTGCATCGCATCCGACAACGTGGTGCCCTGCTCGACCTCTTCGGCGACACCCTTGAGGATGCGCTTGAAGCGCCCCCCCTTCTGCTGGCTCTCGAGAATCTGCAGGGATCGCAGCAGCGGAAGGCCGGCGTCCTGGAGCGTCGAGAGCTGTCGGGTGAAGAGGGTCATCTTCTTGAGTGAAACACCACCGATGGGAATGTCGAGCGTGATGCCCTTTCCCTTCTTCTTCTTCTTGGCGGTGGGGTCGTCCTGCTTCTTGCCTCGACCCTTGACCTTCTGCTCGCGGATCGTCCCCTGCATGGGGAAGAGCCCCTTCTCACGGATCTTCTTCCCGGCCTCCTTCTCGGAACCCGCGTCGATCGTGCTGCTCTGTTCCTTGCCGGTCGCGTCCACGGCTTTGAATTGATAAGTGGGCATTCGAATTCGTTTCCTGGGGTGTCTGTGGTTCGGCGTGGGCGATTGGGTCGTGCACGTCGAGCCAGGGTGCTGGGGGCGGGTATCCGGGGATCCCGGGGGTGAGTCGGGAGGGTCTGGGTGGTCGGCAGGTGCCGGCCGGGTCAATCGTCGACGATCGTCTCGCGGACCACTTCGTCGATGGTGGTCTGTCCTTCATAAAGAGCCATGAGCCCGCTTTCTCGGAGGGTTCGCATGCCGAGCGCACGAGCTTCGGCGCGAAGCGCCGCGGTCGAGGCCTGGGTGATGATGAGCTCACGCATCTCGTCGTTCATGGACATGATCTCGAAGAGTGCCATACGGCCCTTGTAGCCGCCGTGGCAGTTGTCGCAGCCGCGACCGCGATAGAGCGTGCGTCCCTCGATGTCCTCCGGCTTGAGCTGAAGTTCCATGAGCTGTTCGAGGGTCGGGTCGAACTCCTCGCGACAGGAGGCACAGACCCGGCGAACCAGGCGCTGAGCGACGATCGCCTCGATCGTCGCGGTCAGGAGGAAGCTTTCGACGCCGAGGTCGGTGAGACGCAGCACCGTGGACGGCGCATCGTTGGTGTGCAGCGTGGCGAAGACCAGGTGACCGGTGAGCGACGCCTGGATCGCGATCTGCGCGGTCTCAAGGTCACGAATCTCACCCACCAGGATGACGTCGGGGTCCTGACGCAGGAACGAACGGAGCAACGCCGCAAAGGTCAGGTTCTGCTCGGTGTTGACCTGG
>NHEC01000028.1 GCA_002171655.1 Planctomycetes bacterium TMED75 | reverse complement strand
CGCGAGTGGTATCGCACCCTCTCGCCGGATCGGACCGCTCTTGAAGAGCGTCACTTCCGCCTTGGCCACTGGGTTGGAATTCAGAGTGACTTCGCCTGTCAGGTGCTCTTCCACCCCGTTCACGGGGTTCGAAGCCCAGGCATGATGGCCAAGAAGCAGCGCAGTGCAGACAAGCGTATGTCTCAACATGGGTCTTCTTTCTCACGTTCGAGTTCTCAATTCTGTGATCAGCTCTCAAAGCTGGGTGCGGTTCCTCATTATGGAACGGGTATCCAACAAATCAAAGCGAAAATCCATTTGCGACCACCCAGCCCTCGCCGGTTCGAACACTCGATTCAGAAATAAATGAACCCCTGGCGTCTTGGGTGCGCCAGGGGTTCATGAGTCTGATTCATCGGAACCCCGCCGAAGGCGGAACCGATCTGTTCGACCAAGGGACAAGAAGCTCCCGGTCGAGTGGATGGAACTTACTTCCAGGAGCCGTAGGGCACCGAGGAGTGCTGCAGCATGATCTGGAGCTTGCCGTCAGGACCACGGACGTAGCCGAAGGAGTATTCGACCTTGGTCTCCGAGCCGTCAGGACCGGTGAAGAAGTAATTTCCCATTGCCATGGCCAGATCGCTGCCGGAGTAGACGCCTTCGTTTTCAAAGCGGACGTTGGTCCATCCACTGATTGCGAACCCGGTGTCTTCGGTTCCTTCACGGCCGATGAAGTACGACAGTGCACCGTCGAAGTCGCCTCGGAACTGCTTCTCGGAAGCAAGCGTCGGCTTGAAGAGGACGATGGTGTTGCCGTAGGCATAGAGCGACTTGATGTGCTCGGTTGCTCGGGCCTTGGCGTCACCGGTCTTGGCGTAGACGCGTGAAATGTCGACGATGCCATCGCCCCATTCCTTCTGTGCAGCCATGACTTCAGCCTTCGAGATAGGTCCGTGGGATCCGCTTGCTCCATGACCACCGGTGTGCTGGTTGTTGGCGCAGCCCGCAAGCAGCAGAGATGCCATGGATGCCGCAAGAACTGAAACGGAAAGAAGAGTCTTGTTTCTCATTGGTCTTATCTCCTGAACTTTCAATAAGGTAGTTTCATTGTTTCGGAAAGGTACTTGGTACTCGTGCATTCCCGGAGAGGGCTTCGGGCAGGAAACCCTTCTCCAAATCCCCATAGATAGGGTCGGGCACTGTATAGGAAAGATCTCAGGTTGTGGGGGGTGTTAGAGATCCTCAGGAGTTCTTGAACAACCGATCACTTCCTCGAGCCTGGTTGCATCCCCCTGTCCGCTCGAACAGCGCCCCATACATTTGTTTGAATCCACTCAGGGGCACCGCGAATGGGCCAATGCAACGTCATCTAAATTCCAGTGAATGAGTGGCTTGTAATTTCACAAGAAATATCTTCAGCACTTCTGTTTCCGAGCAGTGAGTCTCATCTCATGCTTCTGATGAAAAAGTACCTCTTGACTGCGGCCTTTGCGGCGGTTCTGGTTCTGGTGAAGAGTCGTTCGGGGGCGGAATGGACCGGACTGGTCAACCCGGCGCGGGTCAAACCAGCCTGCTCAGTCATGGCTTGAACAACCATGAGCGTCCTCGGGTCGCGGTCATCCTGAACGTTCTTCTTTGAGTCAGCATTGATGTGTTTCTGGTCCTGTTCAGGTTTGCGTCCCAGGGTGTGGGTGCATCAATCCCATGATTGATTCGAGGGCTCTTTGGCGACAATGCGTCAAGCTGACCTCGTTCAGGAGCCATTCTCAAGTCCACCCGACCGATGCGACATTGGATGAACTCCGGGATTCAACCGGTCGGAACTTGCCCCCAATCAAATGGCAACCTATTGTTGATAGTCTCTGTAACCGGCTGGCAAAGCGGGAAACGCCATGAGGCTGTTTCGAAGCAACCGGCCTGAGCACTCGCACCATGGAGGTTTGCAGATACCCACCTACGACTACATCTGTCCGGAGAACGGTCACGAAGTCAGCGTATTCCACGCCATGAGTGTTCGCATCTCGACCTGGGGTGAACTGTGCGACCTGGCCTCGGTGGACGTCGGTCAAACGAAACCAGAGTCGCCGGTCGAGCGGTTGCTCGGGACTGGGCATGTGCTGCCCCCCAGATCCGGTAAGGCCCTTGGGATCGGCGGCGGTGGATGCTGTTCCGGCTCCGGGTGTGACTGCTGTTGACCTGATCATGACTCTGGACTGGCTGATCATTGGTGGCGGAATTCACGGTGTGCACATTGCCGCTCGCCTCCTCGGTGATGCACACATCTCACCCGAACGGCTTCGGATCGTCGATCCGGGCGACCGACTGTTGGCACGCTGGCGAAGCTGTACCGAGGCCACCGGGATGTCGCATTTACGCTCACCATCGGTGCACCACCTCGGAATCGAGCATGGGGCACTCCAACGCTTTGCACGCAAGCACAAGCGTGAACGGAGCAGCCGCTTCGCCCTTCCGTTCGAAAGGCCATCACTGGAACTCTTCAACACACACTGCGATGAGGTGGAGGAGATCTATGGTCTTGCGGACCTTCACATCAGCAATCAGGCGGTGTCGTGTTCCGTCGACTGCGATCGTGTCTCGGTCCGGCTTGTCGATGGGAAGGAACTCGAAGCAAAGAACCTGGTGTTGGCGATCGGTGCAAGCGATCAGCCGCACTGGCCCGATTGGGCGCCACGGTGCAATCAGCGTGTCCACCATGTCTTTGATCCGGGATTCGATGGGTGGCCCACATCAAGTGAAACCGTGGTGGTGATCGGCGGGGGAATCTCCGCAGGGCACGTGGTGTTGCGGCTCCTCGAAGAAGGCCATGATGTTCATCTCGTCTCACGACATACTCTTCGCCAGCACCAGTTCGACAGCGATCCCGGCTGGCTCGCGTGGAAGTACACGAACGTGTTCAGCCGAGAGTTGGATTTCGATCATCGACGGGGCCTGATCACGGATGCCCGGCACACCGGGTCGGTGTCTCCCGAAATCGGACGTGCACTGCGCAGAGCGATCACTCGTAATCGGATTCAGTGGCATGAAGCTGAAGTCACTCAGCTCGCCTCGACGAGCGATCGTCTCGAGGTCGCACTCTCGACCGACGCCACGGTCTGCGCAGATCGCGTGCTCCTGGCGACGGGCTTCGACTCCCAGCGTCCCGGCGGATCGATGATCGATGAGTTGATCACCTCGGCGTCGCTTCCGTGTTCTGGCTGCGGGTACCCGATCGTCGATACCTCGCTTCGCTGGCACCCACGGATCTTCGTTTCGGGCCCACTTGCGGAACTCGAACTGGGTCCGGTATCGCGAAACATCGCGGGCGCGCGGCGAGCCGGGGATCGGATTCTGGACGCGATCCGCGCCACCAGCGCCACCGTCAACTGACCAATCGGCGGTGGTCGTGCGGAGACCAGGCGCCTGCGTTCAGCACTTCCAGAGGCCGCCGTCCGGATACTTGTCGTCGATGACCCCGCGCTCCTTCAGGTGGGCGATCAGTTTCCTGAGTGCGAAAGACGCGCCCAGTCCCGCCGTTACTCCGAGGATTGCCAATGAAAAACCAAAGAGGGAAAGAGCGTTGAACAGGTTCATGCAGCTCCTTTGCAAGTATCTGACTGTCGTCCATGGCGTCCACAACCCAATAATAATGGAATATCTGTGCGAGATCGAAACCACATAGAACGAGCTGGCAACCTCCCCGAGAAGACAGTACGCAGTTGCAGCGGGGGATCCCCGTACTAAAGAGCATGCACATCCAGCCGGCGAAGATCCACGCAGCGGTCACGTACGTCTGAAGCAGAATATTGGATTCGCTGATCATCTCAGCAACGGCCACCCTCAGGTTCTCTTGTTCGCCGGAGGATATCTTCGACATGGGCGGAAAGATCAGTGCCTGCACGCTCACCCATTCGAATCCTTCGATGACCGGCATGGCCGTCACCGCGGCAGAGAACAGAGCAAGACTGAGAATGAATGGGATGCAGATAAATGAAAAGACGTATCCCGCAACAGTTGAGAAGCAGGGATTGCGGTTCACCGTCCGCATTCTGTTCTTCGCGTACGCTGCGCCATCGGTTTCATCGTACATGCTCGGAGCGAATTGATGGCAGGCCCATTCACCAGGCCTTCATGCACTTTTCAACTCCTGAATCTGTTCGATTGAACCTTTCGGTATTCCGAGTTCAGGATTATTCTCGACGGCAGAGGGCGAATGATCGGTTCTTGCGATGGAAATCTACGTATCCAGCTGCTACGGTTTTTTTGGCAGGAGTGTCTGTTTCGATCTGTTGCCATCACCCGGCAGCCAGAATCTGGCCTGCGGTCTTCATTCATCGAATCTGAGTCCCGCTCATGGCACACATCGCCGAGATATTCAAGGACATCGTGGGAGACGGAAACGTACTCACCAAGGATGTTGAGACGGCCTACTACCGATCCGGATATCGCTACGGATTTGGTGGCGCTGCGGCAGTCGTGTTCCCGTCGAACCTGGTCGAGCAATGGCGGGTTCTGCAGGCAGCAGTCGACGCCGGGTGCGCAATCATCATGCAGGCGACCAAGACGGGTCTCACCGGTGGATCATCCCCGAGCGGATTCGACTACGACCGCGATGTCGTCATCATCAATACCAGCCACGTCAGGGGTCTTCGCCTGCTCAAGGGCGGCACTCAGGCACTGGCGTTCCCCGGAACGACCTTGTTCGAACTTGGCCAGGAGCTGAAGAGAATCGATCGGGTTCCGCATTCGGTGCTCGGATCCACCTCGATAGGCGCCACCGTGATCGGTGGTGTGGCAAACAATGCAGGTGGTGCGTTGTGCAAGCGAGGATCCTCCTACACCGAATTCGCGCTGTACGCGCGGGTAAATCGCGAGGGGAAACTCGAACTGATCGATCACCTGGGAATCCGGAATCTTGGAGAGACCCCGGAGGAGATTCTCCATTCCCTCGAATCAGGCGACTTTTCAGATTCAGATCTCATCGACGATGGCCGATCGGCTTCGGATGTTGACTACGTCAACCGCATTCGAAATCTTGAATCAACGGTACCCAACCGCTACAACGCTGATCCAAGACGTCTCTACGAGGCCAGTGGAAGCGCAGGGAAAGTGGCGTGTTTCGCGGTCAGGGTCGACACCTATCCGGCCCCCAGGGAAAAGCAGGTTTTCATTCTTGGAACCAATGATCCGCAGCACTTCGTAAAGATGCGCCGTCACATTTTGAGTACGTTCGAACATCTTCCCGAGATGTGCGAGTACATGAACCGTTCTACTTTCAGCATCGCGGAGAAGTACGCCAAGGATGTGGCGCTTTCAATCAAGTACATCGGAACCGATCGACTTCCCAAGGCATATGCCCTGAAGGCGAAGGTGGAATACCTCCTCAACAAGATCCCCCTTCTTCCGAAGTACCTTCCCGATATATTTCTCTACTACGCGTGCAAGCTCTTCCCTCAGCACCTGCCGAGACGATTGCGCGAATTCCGAGATGCCTATGAGCACCTCCTGATTCTGATCACCGCCGACGAAGCGATCGATGAGGCCCGAAGTTATCTTGAAGAAGACTGGGGGAAGACCGATGGCGTGGGATTCTTCGAATGTACGGAGCAGGAGCAGGAAGCGGCCCTGCTCCATCGATTTAGTGCGGCAGGTGCCGGCATCCGGTATCAGAACCTGCACCAACGCACCACTGAAGAGGTGCTCGCACTCGACGTGGCTTTGCTGAGTAGTGATCCGGAATGGGTGGAGGAGCTTCCCGAGGAACTGACCAGAGACATGGTTCTGGACTTGTCCTATGGCCACTATCTGTGTCATGTTTTTCACAACATCTATGTCTTTCGTAAAGGGACCGACCTTGATCGAATGAAGACGCTGATGCTTCAACGTCTTGAGTCCCGGGGCGCGAAGTTCCCCGCCGAACACAACGTGGGTCATCTGTACGAAGCTGAGCAGGTCGTCAAGGACTTCCACCAGGGACTTGACCCGACCAATACCTTCAATCCCGGGATCGGTAAGACCAGTAAATCCCGCCAATCTCCGAGTTAGACGCGACTCACCCCCCGTTGGTCCGATCGAGGGCTGGTTGATGTGAGCCATCAATCCGACTGCCCTGACGATAGTGTGCATGGCCGACCGCATGTGATCCTGCCTGTCCTCTGGATCAGCTGCTGCCGCGACGAGATACCTGTTGAAAGGCACCTTGAGTGCTCAACGTGCCCTCGACATCGCCCTCTTTCCAGTTGAAGAGGCTGTGCAATCCCTTCTGAGTGACTCCCAAGACCTCTGCGGTGATTCTCGGCCCTCATCTGGGTCTGTGGTCGAAGAAAGCTGAAGTGGGAGTGCTACCATCACCCAGTTCCTTCTCACCCTGATCGTCACTCATTGCAGAATTCAGCCGCCCACCCCCCCGTGTTCTCCTCCCGCAGACATTTCCTCACGACTGCCTGGTCAACGATTGCTGTGGGGTTGCTCACCGCATTCGCCGGCGCCCAACTCGATCAGAGCGAACGCGAATCGATCGAAACCGTGCCGGAAGCGCTTCCCAACTCGATCTATACCGTGGAGACCGCACCCGAAATCGATGGAATTCTCGAGGAAATCTGGCAGTACGGAACGCCTCTCTCGGAGTCCTTTCGCCAGGTGAATCCGGATGAAGGGGCTCCGCCCACCGAGCGCACTGAGGTCTACCTCATGCGTGACTCGAAGAACTTCTACGTCGGATTCCGATGCTGGGACAATGACGCGGCCTCGATCAGTGCCACTCAGATGAAATACGACGGTGACTTTGATCCAGATGACAATGTCACCATCGTCATTGATCCATTTCGTGATCGGCGAACCGGTTATGTCTTCCAGATGACCGCGGGCGGTGCCCGCAAGGACGGCCGCATCACGAATGGAGATCGGGTGGACTTCAACTGGGATGGGATCTGGTACGGGCGGACTTCCGTCGACGGAGAAGGCTGGACTGCGGAAATGGTCATACCATTTCAGACGATTCTCGCTGATCCGGACGTCGGCGAATGGGGGGTCAACGCACAGCGGTTCATCAGAAGCAAGAACGAGACCATTCGCTGGGCGACACCGCGCCGTGACATCAGAATTTCGTCGGTTGCCAATGCAGACCTCGTTGCGGGGTTCGGAAACCTCGACATCGGTTCAGGCATAGACCTCAAGCCCTTCGTTCGCGCCGATATCCGAGACAATGGCCAGAATCAGACCGACTTCGCTTCCACTGCAGGACTGGATCTCTTCTGGAAGCTCGACCCGTCCCTGACCCTTGCGCTCACCATCAACAACGACTTCGCGGAAACCGAGGTCGACCAACGGCAGATCAATTTCGGTCGTTTCCCGCTGTTCTTTCCTGAGAAACGCGACTTCTTCCTTGAGGATGCCGGCTTCTTCAATTTCGGAGGTATTCGCCGGAATCCTCTCCCGTTCTACTCAAGGCGCATCGGAATCGGTCCTGAAGGTGCCGAACAAGGGATCCTTGCCGGTGCCCGGCTGACCGGAAAGATCGAGGATCTGAATGTGGGTTTCATGAACGTTCAGATGAAATCAAACGGGTTCTGGAAGAACTACAGCGTGGCTCGAGTCTTTTCAGATGTACTCGAGGAGTCGACGGTGGGGGCGATCATGACTGCCGGTGACCCCGCGGAGGGTGAGAACAACGTGGTGGGTGGGGTCGACTTCAACTACAAGAACACCAATTTCGAAGGTGGTCGCTCTCTCACCGCAAACGCATTCGCCCTGATCAGCGACAGCAGTGACCAGAGTGGCGACAGCACCGCAGTCGGATTCAAGGTCGGTTATCCCAACGATGTGATCGGGTGGTCGGGAGGATTTTCCCGGATCGGTGATGCGTACAACGCTGCGTTGGGGTTCAACCCCAGAGTCGGTATCTACGAGTACTACGGAGGTTGGCGGTATCGCTGGCGCCCGGAAGACAAGTTCATCCGATCGATCGAGACTGGCTTGAACGGATTTCTGGTCACCGACCTTGACAGTGACCTCGAATCACTTGATGTCGAATTCGAAGCACTCGAGATCGAGACCGAGGACGGAACCCAGATCAACCTCAACTACTTGAGGCGAAGGGAGGTTCCCCTCGAGCCTTTCACCGTCGCCAATGCGGTGACGATCGCGGAGGGTGACTACACCTGGAACGCTTACGAAGCTTCCTTCCAGAGTTCGGAAGCGAATCCCTTCACCCTCAATGGGAACTTCGGCTGGAGTGGGTACTACGGCGGAACCCGTCTGGAGTGGACGTTCGGCTCGGAGTGGCGCATCTCGCCGCAGTTTGTGATCGGTGGAACGTTCCAGTACAACGACATCGAAGTGCAGGATCAGAAGGTGATCACCCGGCAGCTGACGGCGATCGCGGACGTCTATTTCACTCCCGACATCTCGCTTCAGAACTACGTGCAGTGGGATGACGTTTCCAACACGGTCGGCATCAACTCACGTTTCCGTTGGAGTCCGCAGCCCGGAACAGACCTCTACATAGTCTTCAATCAGAACGTCGAATCAGAAGATCTCGACTTCACTCTGACCCAGAGCGAGTTGATCACCAAGTTCGGTTGGACGATACGGTTCTGAACCGTCTGATCGGAATGTACTGAAATCTGTCAATTTCAATAATGAAGGTATCTCTCTTGAACGAATAGACGTAGCACCTGTGTTGCTAGGAATATTCCTGCAGGATCGGTGCGTTGCCTGCATGTCCCGATGCTTTTGCCTAGCCTTGGGCTTATGGATACAACCGCGCGAAAGACTGCGTTTTCTGATTTATTTGGTGCCACCTTTCATACCTTCAAATCGAATTACGCACTCTGCTTGGGTTTGAGCTTTGTGCTTCTGGTCATCACGTTCGTCACCGTGGCGGTGGTCTTCGCGGTTGGAATCACGTTCTCGAGCAGGGATTCCCTGTATTCCGGCGCGATCGCAGCAATCATTGCCCAATTCACTCTCTTTACCCTCGTAGTCACTCCGGTGACGATCGTGCTGATATTTGCCGTGATTGCCCGGATTCGAGACGAGAGTGGAAAGCGGCCGGGTTGGTTCGTACGTGTCTTGCTGATCAGCTTCATCGCGCACTTGCTCCTGCTTCCAGCACTGATTTGTTCGCAGATCGGTGATCCCGGTTCGTTTGAAGTACTGAAGCTGATTCCCGAGAAGGTTTCCCTGGGAAACCAAATGAGCACATTTCGTGTGAGCGGCACGCCCGTACCTCCTGATGTCCAACAGGCTTCCGATCAGTTGAATGCAGAAAACGACGCCATCAGGGCGAACCAAAATGATCTACTGCGGACTCTGGGTGTTCTCTTCTACGTAGCGGCCCTGTTCGTCATCGTCGTCTGGCTTCCATGGGCATCACTCGCCGCTTGTGATCTCCGAGAACAGTGCCAGACGCTTTCTGAGACATTGGCCCGCGGATCGAGCCTTGCCTCCGGTGCCGCAATCGGCCTGATAGCCAGCTATGTGGTGGTCATCGTGATCATGATGATCACATTCGCCGCGTGTGGTCTGCCGGGAATCTTCTTCGGTTTCCCCCTGGCTTTCGCCTGGATCCCGGGTTCGTATCTCCTGCTCCGTGACCGCGCGGTGGATCAACCGGATCCAGAGCCCGCATGATCGTTTCGGCGGGTGCGTTCGGGGAGATCATCCTCGCACCGTTGGTACGTTTGAAACGACTCACTTCCGGCAGATGGTTGCGTTGACCGTGGGTGTGTTCGAAGCCGAGAACAGATTGCAGGAAGCTTTCTGGATCGGGCTCACCGTGCGGTGAGTCCCTCCCTTCTCATCCTCTGCAGTACCGATCCGAAAGGTATTTCACTCTTCCTCGTTTTTTTGCCTTCGTCGGTCGCCCGCGTAGAAAGAGCCAAGCCTTTCGCGCGGGTTTTTGTTTCCGGGGCCCTTACATCAAAGGATTGTTCATATGCACCGTTATTCCTTAGCGATGGCCTGTACCATGGCCGCGCTGCATGGGGGATCACCTGCCCATGCGGACGAACATCATGATCTGTACGACCAAACCGGGTGGTACCACCTCACCAACGCCTCCCTTGATGAGGTGGAGGCTTTGCTCGAGACCGGGTATCGACTTGTTGACCTTGAGATTGAAAACACCAATCCCTGGCGGGTTGGCTGCACGATGGTCGCCAATTCCGGCAGCTACGGATCCGGCTGGTGGTGGTGGCCACTGAAGACCGAGGCTGAACTCAATGACAGATTGAGCAAGCTCAATGCCAGACTGATCGACCTCGAGCCGTACCTCACCGCCGCGAATGAATTGAGGTACGCCGCAATCGCGGTCCCGAATTCCGGTTCGACCGGAGTCACGAGCACCGATTGGGAGACTGGTTTCACCGAGGGAGAGGTCAACAGCTGGATTGCGATCAATCCCACTCGCCGGATCCATGACATTCAACCCTACCTCGCACCCGGTGGTGAAACCCGATACGCCTTCACCTGGATCGGAAACACCGGATCGGACTTCACCCTTACCTGGATCATCACTGATGACAGTCTCGGGTTCATCTCCCAGATCGCTGCAGACAATAATGCACGAATCGTTGACCTCGAACCGGTTCCCGGTGGGAGTTGGGCGGCAGTTCTGATCCCGATCCAGACCGGTATTGCATGGTGGCTGTATCCCAACGTCGATCCCAACCGCGCCGCTGAAGTCGCCGCAAAGCTTGGCGGCCGAATTACCGATGCGGAACGCTACCTCCTCAACGGGCAGGAAAGAATGGTTGTTCTGATCATTCGAAACTCCACGGACCTGGCGCTCGCGGCGAATGCACAACTGCGAAGCTCATTTGAAATCGCGACCGATTCCGGGCTCCTTCTGAGGGAGCTTGGGGGTGAGCGCTATGCCCAGATCAACGACCTGCGGCAGTTCGAACCTGCAAGTACGCTCAAGACATTTCATCACTTCCACACCATCCGCCAATGCGCGCTTGGCCTGGACGATCTGGATGACGCACTCATCTACACCTATTCGAAGGAATCCTGCCCCCAGCCTGATGACCCAATCGTACTGAGAACCCTCAATCAGACCCTTTTCGACATGATGATCAACTCCAACAACTCATCCACTGAAGCGATACGCAATCGATACGGTACCAAGGCCCTCCAAGCCACCGCAGATATGCTGATCGAGGCAGACGGGACCGAATTCAACCACACCCTCGGTTGTTTCTGTCTGGATTCCACTCCGAATCAGACCACCCTCGATGATCTGGCCGGTCTTCACACTCGGGTACGTGCCGGTCTGTTGGGGACTTTACGGGACACGTTCTACGACCTGATGGTGAACGATTACGCAGGATTCAGTCTGGTCCTCGATCAGGAACTCAGCGCGTCATCCCTTTCCGAGGCTGATCAGGATCTGTTTCGATCGTTTTCCGTGGCGGCGGGCAAGGACGGTGGCTACACCTGCTCCAGCAACGCGCATCTGAATCGCGGTGCGTACCGATCACGTGGAGCCTATCTGGCCCTTCCCCGAAAGGAAGGTTGTGATCTGTCTGTCGAGGAGTTCTTCGTTGGCTGTTGGATCAACGACCTTGATGCAGTGGGTACGGGTGGAACGGCCACGGGGAATGTCCAGGACACGATGGCCGTTCTCTACCGCGATCGAATCCGCGCCGCGATCGCCGCCTGGGATTCCTCCGGTACGGGGTCCTGCATCGGTGACATCACCGGTGACTGCGAGGTGGGAGGGGCCGACCTCTCCATACTGCTTTCCGCCTGGGGAACCGATGATCAGGAGGCGGATCTCAACGGAGACGACCTCGTCAACGGCGCGGACCTCACCCTTCTGCTCAGCGGATGGGGACTGTGCTCCGGCTGAACCTGAATCGGAACGAATCGCATGACTGATCAATCGCCCCCCGCCCCGCATTCATGCAGGGTGGGGGGTGATTCTTTCGGCAGATATTCAGATGACGCTCCTGGTCACGAGGTTCGGACCGGTCGTGCACCTCGAATCCGCTCTGATACCGCATGCAATCCGCTCACCCTGTTTCGCGGTCCTCGGTGCGCCACCAGTGCTCGATCAGTTCGACGAATCCGGCGGCGGCATCGTTGTCCCCGCGCACGATCGAGTGCATCCCACCAAGGGTGTCCATCACCATGGAGACGGTTCCCTCCGGGTGGAGCAACGACCACGGTCGTTCCATCCCGGCGGTCAGCGTCCCGTCCGGTCCCCGTGTGAGCGGAATGCAGCGGGCGGAGTCGAAGTCCTCCCAGTACACCAGCCCCAGCGAGCCGTCGGTTCCGGTGACCCACTGTTTGTCACAGAGGGGACTCGAACCGATCGGGATCGTCTCTCCCGACTGGGTGTCGTGAATGAAACCCCGGGGCTGGGTGTTCCCGAAGGTGGTCATGAATCGCTGGAACACAAGCAGGTCTCCGTCCGGGGACCAGGAACCGAGCACCGCACCTTCATCCGGGGCGTAGGCGATCTCGGCCTCGCCGCCTTCCAGGTCGATGTGGACCAGCTGCATGTGACTGTCGCCGGTTTGTTCGTCCTGCTGGATCTGGTGGCCGAGCAGTCGCCGGCCGTCGGGTGGAACCCGTTGGGGAAGATGGCGCCATCCTCCTCGAAGGACCAGACCTTGCGAGGCGTACGGTTGGCCCGGAATGGGGCGACCTCGATGACGTCCGATCGGCGTGCAGGAGCTTTCTCGGCACTCCTGCACGCCGACCTCGGACGGCCCGGTCGGTCCGGAGTGGTCCTCACTGCACGTCGATGTAGTTCAGGTTGAAGTCACCGTCATCGATTTCAAGCCTCAGTTCGTGGACGCCCTCGTTCAGGAAGACCTCCGGAACCGTGAGGGTCGTCCAGGACTGCCAGGTCCCGGTCGGGTCGATTGCGATCGGTCCGGCCAGGTCGGTGCCGTCGATCGTGAGGCGCATGATCGAACCGTTGCCCGCACTCGCGACCCGCAGGTCCAGGGCGTAGCTGCGTGATTCCGCCACCTCGATGGTGTAGTTGATCCACTCACCGTCACGCAGCCATCCGATGTTGTAGCCCTGGACGTCATCGTAGGCGATCTCGACGTCGACGCCGTCGTTCCGGAACTGGCCGCCCTCGTTGATGTTGTCGAGGTCCGAGTAGGCGTAGCCGTTGCAACCGACGTCGTAGTATTCCGCCTCGAGTCGTCCCGGTAGCTGGATCGCTCCATTGCCGTAGGGTTCCGAGCCCTGATCGGCACAGGCATTCGTCCCGTCACCGAAGGGAACGCTGAAGGTGAACGCTGAACTGGCGTCTTCTTCGTAGAAGTCCGACCACGTCGCGTACGTCGTCGCGGTGACCGCGTTCGATCCGGGCTCGAACGTGTAGTAGCGAAGCATCCCGTGGTTGGGGTTGTCCCACTGGTAGTCGGTCAGGATCGACGGGACCCGGTTGCCGAAGTCGTTGGTCAGTTCGAGGTAGCGTTCACGCGATCCCTCGTGACCGGAGACGATCAGGAAGACGTTGTCGTGCTTGGTGAGGACCTCGTTCCAAAGCACGTAGTTTCCCGGTGACTCGTGGGTGGAGATGATCACCCGCTGCTCGGGATTCGCGGCGAGCACGCCGTCCGCCCAGGCACGAACGTCCGCGGGGGGGTCCCACTGCAGGTGCATCACCAGGTACTGCTCGCATCCGGCCTCGAAGTACTGGTAGCTGTTGGTGTTCTTTCCCGCCGGGTACCCATCCCCGTACCAGGCATTCCCGGCGTAACGATCTCGGGGAAAGTACTGGTTGTAGACGATGTCGCTTCGGCCCCAGACCGCGTCGTCGGCGTCGTGGTTTCCGAAGGTGAGCCCGTAGGGCACGACGCCGTCCAGGGTGGTCATCGCCTGATTGGCGATGTTCCATTGCGCATTGATCCAACCCAGATCGACGATGTCACCGAGGTGGGAGACGAACCGGATGTTGAGATTCTCGACGTTCTGGGCGATCCACTCGGTCTGGCGATAGAACATCTCCGGAATCTGCCCGGTCGAATAGGAGGTCATGTACTGGGTATCGGGAATCACCACATAGGTGAATGGCTCCGTATCCAGGCAGGGAGCTTCGCATTCGCCCCAGGCAGAGAGAAGTAGCGTGATGTCGGCGCCATCGGTGACGCCGTTTCCATCAAGGTCCGATTCGCACGGACTGGGGCAGGTTCCCCACCGGGCGAGCAGGGTGGTGAGATCCGCTCCGTCAACTTCGCCATCACCGTCAAAGTCAGCAGTACACACATCTCCGAGCAGGGGGGTGCTTGCGGCAACGAGGGCAAGCACGGCACAACAACCGTGGTGAAAGGGATTCATATATGCAGCTCTCCATGAGTTCTCTGTCGAAACACCCCAGAACATCACCCCTGCGTTGCGACAACGAAGTACGTTGAGATACGCAGATCTGATGTGGCGGTTCTGGTGAAGTTCGAGGGCAATGGTGAAAGGGCGATATTCAGCTGGTCCGCCAAGAAAACGACTTCTGGGAATCAGAAGAAAAGGACTTGCTTTTACTGAAGTGCACAATCCTGGTTTTCGCTGTTCCTTTCACCCGGTCGTTGAAATCGCATCACGGAAGGGTTGAGGAATCGTTCGACTGGGTTCAATTTCTCGATTACCACTC
Source organism: Planctomycetes bacterium TMED75 (assembly GCA_002171655.1). Taxonomy (GTDB): domain Bacteria; phylum Planctomycetota; class Phycisphaerae; order Phycisphaerales; family SM1A02; genus UBA8087. Next base: position 18,408 of record NHEC01000028.1, on the reverse strand, counting down.
CGTAAATGATGTGTGACACGGGTGGGATCCGTTTACCATTGAGCCGAATGAACACCGAACGGAACCTAGAAACCGACCACAACCTCGTGGTTGTTGCGCCAACGTTCAACAATGGCCGTACCGTCATTGGCATCGTGGACCAGGCTCTGGATGTCGGTGGTTCGGTTGTAGTGGTCAACGACGGATCCACCGACGACACACAGAGTCTGCTTGAGGCCTGGAAGGCATCGCGACCCGGTGATTCAATCAGGATCATGCAGCACCCCGGGAATCGCGGAAAGGCTGAAGCACTCAAGACCGGCTTCGAAGTCGCTACTGAAGCTGGATACACCCACGCACTCACCATCGATACTGATGGTCAGCACTGCCCGAGTCGGATTCCCGATTTCCAAAGAGCATCGGAGTCGAGTCCGCGGTCGATTATTCTGGGTGAACGAGACTCGCGACATCCCACCTATCCTGCACGCTGTCGTTTTGGTCGGTGGCTTTCCGATCTCGCCACTCGATTGGAGACTGGTGCCACAATCAACGACACCCAGTGTGGATTCCGGGTCTATCCACTCAGTATCTTCCAGACGATCAACTGCTGTATGGGGCGTTACGCTTTCGAGGCCGAGGTATTGACCCGTTCGGTGTGGGGTGGTGCTGGAGTTCGCAACATTCCCGTGGAATGCATCTACCAGGACGTCAGCGAACGTGTTTCGCACCTTCACCCGGTGTATGACGGACTTCTTGGCGCCTTAATTCATTTTCGGCTACTCGGCCGAGCTCTGGTCCCCGCCCGGTTTCCTTCGGTCCCAGATCCAATCGCTTCGGGCGACGAGCGGGCAGCCACCTCGTCGGTTTCTCGAATTCTCGCCTGGTTCAGCCCGCGAGCACTCTGGAAGCAGATTCGAAGTGATCCATCGTCTCGATCCACGGTGGCGATGGGAGTTGGACTGGGTGGGTTCATAGGGTCACTTCCTTTCTTCGGTTTTCATGCACTGCTCGCCCTCTACCTCGCGAAGCGATTGAGACTCCATCCCTTGACGGTGGTAGCGGGGACCCAGATATCGATGCCACCTCTGAGCCCGCTGGTGATCGCGGCCAGCATCTGGGCCGGGTTTGTAGTGATTCATTTCAAGATGCCGGTTCTCGCGGACTTCATGACCTTGAGCATCTCAGAGCTGTTTGCAGAGGTCATTCTGGAGTGGCTGGTCGGTTCGATCCTGGTCGGCACCGTACTCGGGGTGGCCATGGGATTAATCACTTCCCTGGCACTCAGCATGATCCCCAGTGAGCAACCCACGGAAAAAAGCGCACCAATTGTCAGCGATACGGGGTAACGTCGATGAGTTCGTCGAGACGGACGAATTCCAGTCCCTGACTTCGAACATCGGCAATGATTTTCGGCAACGCGTCGATCGTCGATTGGGGATTGCGCTGACCAAAGGGGTCGGTTCCATCATGGAGCAGAATGATGGAACCCGCTTGTACGGTTTTCGAAATACGGTCAAGTATCTTCTTGGCGGTCGTCGTCACTCCATCAAGACCACGGCAGCTCCAGGTGACTGTGGTATAGCCGCAGCGACGAAAAGTCTTCATCATCAGTGGATTGCGCAGCCCCATTGGTGGTCGGACTAGGGTCGGTCGGAGTCCGACTGCTCGGTGAATTGTCTCGTCGGTGTGTGCAAGCTCATGTTCCCAGTACCTGGTGTAGCGAAACGCGCCAAAGTGATTGTGCGAATAACTGTGGTTGCCGATGACATGTCCTTCGGCATGAATTCGCCTGAGCAGGTCCTGGTTGGTTTCGGAGTAGCGCCCGATCACGAAGAATGCCGCGGGCACGCCATGTACTTTGAGAATATCGAGGATCTGATTTGTGAACTCTTCATCGGGGCCATCATCGAAGCTCAGTGCGACGTTTCGGCCATGGCCCGCTGCGCCACGATAGGACACGGGGCCGAAGAGCGTGCTTCGGGGTGCGCTGACTCCACGAAGCGCCACGGCAATGCAAGCAAGCAGGATCAGGGCAACCAACGCGGTGATCAGGAAGACAGTGAAATACATGCAGAGCCTTGTCGAGACTTGTTAAGACGTTTGAACTCACTACAGCATATGAGAAGATTCATCAGGGATCATGAGTGTTCCACAGTCGTCCGGGGTTCCGGGGCCGGGTGCAGGAGCAGGAGGATCGGCAAAAGAACCGCGATCGTGGAAGCAAGGCATCCCAGGACCCCGACCGCGGTCACCACGCCCAGACTCTGTATGGCCGGCGTGCTGGTGAACACCAGTGAGCCAAATGCGAGTGCGGTGGTCGCAGTGGTGACCAGCATTGCGTGGCACACCGAACGAAACCGGGAGAGCAGTGCATCACGACCGACCGCATTCCGCCTTCCGTGCAGCGCGATCGAGACTACGAAGATTCCATCATCGATGCCGATTCCGATGAGCAGGGGGACTCCGATGAGGTTGATCATGTTGAATTCAATTCCCAGCAGTCTCATGATTCCGAATACGAACGGAAGGGTGAACAGGCAAGGGAGCAGAACCAGTAGAACACTTCCAATGCTTCGGAAGATGATCATGAGAAAGGCAAGAATGATGATCAAGGCATAGGCCATCAAGGTGAAAAGCTCACTGCCGACTGCTTCATTCACGTATTGACCAATGGCGGAAATACCTGTGAGAGTCGCACCGGGAACCTGGCTGATTCGCCGATCAAGTTCCGGGATCAACTCATCCATCTCTGGTCGATCGCCGCCAATGTCGGCCACCACTACGGTACCGATCGGTGCGCCCTCTTCATCGGTTCCGACAAGTTGTCTGTATATCGAGGGAAACTGAGCCAGATTGCCGAGGTCTGGTGGAGTCGAACTGGTGAGTAGCCGGCGGAGGAATGCAACGTATTGATCATAGCTGTCTGGATTGAAGATGCTTTGGTCCAGTGCCTGTTCGAATTCCTCGATGAATCGATCCACCTCGAAGCTTGGAAGTCGACTGAGTCTGTATGCCGGATCGCTCGGATCGGGCAACAGACTCGCGATGCTCAGGGTGGAGACCACCCCCAGTGCCTTCGAATTATCTCGCTCGAGTTCTGCAGTGACCGACCAGGCGCTTCTCAAAAGATCGGTCGCCTTGTTGGAATCAATCCATACGAACAGGGTCTCGTCCGATTCACTGAAGAGTTCGACGATTCGCTTCTGGATCTCAAGCGGGGGGTTGGGATGCGGGTGCATCTCCGAGAGTTGATCGCCCCGCGCCCCGGCACCGGGCATCCACCAGGCTGCAATGATTATGAAAAGCCAGACCACAATGCAGGCGGAAATGGTTGTCCCCGGCGCATCCGAAATTCTCCGTACCAGCCTCCTTGGCAAACCAGTGGTTGAATCGCGTTTCGGTAAAAGTCGGAATGGCACGACTCGAAAGAGGTACAGCAATGCGGGAAGGAGTATCAAGGCTGCAATGACGGAACAGGCGATTCCAATAGCAGCGAGTAGACTGAATTCCTGTAGTGCCTGGACACTGGAACGCGAGACCGCCACGAATGCAATGATCGTCGTTGTTCCGGCGATTGCGACGGGTACGGCTACTTTGCGGAGTGCCGCAGGAATGCCGAGTCGGGGTTCCTGGTTCTGATTCGCTGACTCGTGACTTACATGCGACATGACATGGACTGAATAATCGACGCCCAGGCCAGCCAGAATCGCACCCGCAACCGCGGTCGCTGGATTCAAGGATGAATGCAGCAATGCGAAGAGACCGAATGCAACGAGAATGGCCATTCCTATCGAGAGACCCGCGACCACGTATTCGGTGCACGAGCGGTAGCCGATCAAGAACACGATAAAGAGCAATGCCAGAGTCCAAAAGACACTGGTGATCATGTCGGACCGGATTGAACGCTCACTCAATTCTGCGATCGGGTAGGCACCGGTGTACTCAAGGAGCAGGCCATCCCCATTCACTCGTTGCGCCATCTCCTGGATCGCGTTTACAAACGAGCGCGTGTAGTCCATGTCACTCACCGGCGTGGATCCGGTGATCCTGATCAGCAGGTGTCGTTTGTCTGATGAAAACCAGGGTTCTGATGCGCGAAATCCCGAATCTGACAATCGTTGTCCGAGAAACTCATAGATGCGCAGCGGATCTTTGAGTACCTGATCGGCGATGGCGGAGGCTGATCCGGGGGCGGCAACCAGACGCTCGTTTTGTTCAATCTGGGCTTTGATCCGATCAGGAGTCAGTTGGACCAGCAGTGCGTCGATGTCATCAGGTTGGAGATAGTGGAGAGCGTTGGGTACTACCACCTCCTCGTAATAACGCGCGATGTCCGGCACGTATCCATTGCGGTAGCGCAGGTTGCTTCCAGAAACGAGCAGTGAATTCGAGCTTTCGATCGCGTCCTGCAGCCGAAGGGCAAATGAAAGCAGTCTGGTTTCGGACTCCGTAGTGGTCGACGAATCCGAGTCATCATGCGCCACGATGATGATTTCGTCCTTCGACTCCAGGGACTGCTGCATATCGAGATAGGCCTGAACCGTTGGGTTCGAACCTGAAAACATGCTTTCCAAGACTGACGAGGCGTGCAACCGGGAAAGCAGCACCAGTGCGGCTCCCGCCAGAAGCAGAGAAGCAAGTACCACCAGCCACGGGCGGTGTACCGGAAGTGTCCAGGACCAGGTACCGGGCGTTGACCAGGGCCGTTTCATTTCGACTGAATTCTCATCCTCGAGCTGGGTTCAAGTGCATTCTGGGGAAGGGGTCTGTTCAATTCGACAGCGGACATCCGCACATCAAAGGCGCCCTGGTCCCCGCGACCAGAGAGTTTGGTTGGCCACACGATGCCATCAATCACCTGGTACTTCCCAAGTGAGACTCGGTATCTGAGTTCCTGTGCCACCAGAAAGGAAATATCCCGAACCGTCAGGGTCGACTTCTCGACCAGATAGACGACTTGCGCACTTTCTCCGGCATTCGTTTGACCGGTGACTCCATTGGCCTCCGCATCAACCGTGATCTCGAACTGATCATCACCCACTGACTCGATGGAAAGAACGCGATCCGTATCCACCACCCCGCTGGCGTATCGCCACATCGAGGCAAACCCATCTGCACCAATCTGCTCCAGACCGGTGTCCTCATCAATATATCCATGCATCTGCAAGGCTGAAAAGAACCAGGACTGCCCGTCTTTGACGAGAAGGTCAAAGATTCGATCCGAAAGTTTCCAGCCAGCAATTCTCAACCGATCTGGTTCCTGAGAGTAGATCACGCCATCAAGCACGATGGTCTGGTCGTAATCCGATTCAAGTTGTATGACGCAATCTGCAGCCAGGGTCTCCACTCGAGATGAATTTCGGTTCATGGTCTGCAATGCCGATTCCGGAGTCGTCCACTCATGAACGGGCAGGTGTGGTGCGCAGGATGCACACAGGGTCAGTAATGCGAAAAGACATCCCGAACGTAGCTTCGTATGCGTTTGAACCATCAGAGTTCCTTTTCCGTTCGGATGATCTTTCCCAATGGGGTGCGAGGCAGTTTCGTTCGAAACTCGTAGATTCGAGGTACTTTGTAGGCTGAAAGCCTGGACCGGAGATGTTGCTTGATTTCGGACACCGAAGGCGGGGTTCTCTCCGGTTGAGTGACCAGCAGCGCGCGCAATCTTTTGAGCGTCCCGCGCACGACGCATGGAACCACGAGGCACTCAGAAATACCATCCATCTGGAGGATGGTCGCCTCAACTTCAAGGGGATTGACCTTGGCACCAGCGATGTCGACCTGGTGCTTCAAGCGTCCGGTGATGGTAATTGAGCCGCAGGAACCTCTCACCGCAAGATCACCGGTTAGAAAATACCCTTCCAGCATGTCGTTCATTTTCTGGCCGACATAGTGGGACAACATGGTGGAGGACCGCACTGCAAGCTGCCCCTCGTTTCCATCAACCAAAGGGGCTTCGAGGTCTGGATTCTCGGGATCCAGTATCAGTACGTGTACATCGGGTAGTGCGAATCCCACCGATTCGCTTTTCAGTTTGCTGGTATGCGGATCATTGAAAAGTACGGAACCCACTTCCGTAGAGCCATACAGCTGCCCCAGGGTGATGCCAAATTGCTGAGAGAAGCGGTCTGATACTGATTCGGGAAGTTGGGACCCTGCGGAGTAGGCCAGTCGCAGCGAAGGTGCAATCGGATCCTTCGTCTCCTCCAGTATCCGCTCGTATGCGAATGGGAAGCCGGGAAAGACGGTTGCTCTCACATCGGCGATCAGAGCGTGTATGGGAGCAGAATCGATCCCCTGGACCGAAACGATTTCCGCTCCAGCATGCAGGGGGGCGAGAACGCAGTGCTCAATTCCGTAGGAGTGACACATTGGAACCAGAGCCAGCACCAAATCGGAGACCGTCAGCTGAAGTGCTTCCTTGAGATTCTCTGCCACATCATCAAGTGCGTGCAGGTCACGCGAGACCACCTTCGGCATGCCAGTAGTCCCGGAGGTCCGAAGCATCAGTGAAGGGGTTGCACGGGGTCCACCAATCGGACGTGCCGGTTCTCTGCAGAGTGACTCGATGTCGATTTCGTATACACCAGGTTCATCGATTCGCGGCAAGGCATCTTCGGAGCGAATGAAAACAGAGGCGCCCACCACCTGGGTGATCTCTTGAAGTTCGTGCGCGGTGGATGCAGTCGATACCGGAAGTACAGGAAGCCCCGCCTTGAATGCACCGATGAGAGCCAGCAGAAATTCCGGTCCATTTGGGAGACAAATGAGCACTGACCCGCCTGGGGGCACCAGGCCCTGCAACACCGCCGCGGCATGGCTGCTTCGTTCTTCGAGCTCGCCATAGGTGGTGTTGTGCACCGTGCCGCTGGTGTGGCATATCTTCCTTATTGCAACTCGGTTCGGAATCGACTTCGCATGACCCGCGATGCTGTCCAGCCAGAGCATTCGGTCACTGTTCAGCAGAGTCATTCAGCCAACTTCATCTCTTTCTCGGAGAGTTCACTCTTGACGTCGTAACCCGGCGGGATGACCGAGGCCGTTTCCAGCCAGAACTTCTCGAGTTTGGGCGTCAGGCTGACGTGGCGCTGCAGCCAGCAACAGAAGACAAACAGTTGCAAACGCCATCTGATTCCCAACCGCGGACGGGGGAAGACATTGCCTCTCAGGATTTCAAGAACCGCTGAGTGGAGCATCAGTGGGCCTTTTCCAAAGAGGAACAGTTCCCTGAACTCATGACGGTAGAACAGTCGGACCAGCTTGAACATCGGGGTTGAGCTCGAGATTGATCGCCTCTTGTATCCACGGCGAACCTTGCGTGGATTCGAATTCTGCTGAATGATCCTGGCGATCGAATTTGCAGCGTCTTCACCATTCCGCATGCCGAGGCAGACTCCGGTGGAAAACACCGGATCAATGAATGTGGCGGCATCTCCGCAGAGGAAGTACCCTTCCCCGGCATAGGGCTTGCAGGTGTAGGAGAAGTCGGCGACGACATGATTCGTTCCCGCAGGAAGTTCATTAGGCTCACAGGCACGGGCGGTAGAAAAGATCTCCCGCATGGCCGGGCAGCGTTTGATCGACCACTCCAGAAATCGGCTCGGGTCAACCTGCATTCGCTTCACGAACTTGTGGTCGGCAACAACTCCGATGCTTGTCCGGTGTTCATCAATGGGAATCACCCAGAACCACGCATCTTCACACATGACTATTCGTGCGAAACCCGATCGCTCGTCCGACTTCCTCAGCACTCCGGTGAAGTGGGCGAAGCAGCCTATGTTGCTCAGCTCGGGGAACTTGACCTTGGTCCCCAGGTGCCTCGCAACGACGGTGGCCGAACCTGTCGCATCGACGAGGAATCGCGCGCTTTTGGGACCACTCTCGGAAAGAATTTGAACATCGTTGTCTGCCAGTCGATTGATCTTCAGTACCTTTTCGGAATGAAGAACTTCGGCACCTGCCTCACGCGCCTTGTTCAGAAGCATCTGATCAAAGGGTGCTCTCTCCACATTGAATGACTTTGAGTTTCGACTGACCAGCCCGTTCTTGAACCAGAAGTCGACTGGCTCCTGATCTCCGTGTCCGAGGCTGAAAGCGCCACCCAGTTTTTCAACGTGTGGAAGCTCGAGCAGGTCCTGCTCAAGGCCCAGCTGCTTCATCTGCAGATAGGTCTCAGGCAGAAAGGATTCCCCAATCCGAAAACGGGGAAATTCATACTTTTCAAGAACCAGAACGCTCAGTCCCTTGCGGGCCAGCGAAAGCGCAGCAGTGGCACCGGACGGACCTCCCCCAAGCACGATGGCGTCGTATGTCTTTGTTTCACTCGTCATTGAGCAGAGTCGCTTTCATGTTTGGTCGTCCGAACCGTCTGAAACCACCGCCAGGCCTTCGATCTCGACCAGTAATTCATCCCGGCAGATCGGTGCCCGGACCCACTCAACCGTGGCATCCGGTCGGAAGCTCTGGCTGACGGTGAACTCGATCTGACTTCGATCGCCTTCATTCTTGTAATAGACACGGATGTGCGAATACCAACTCAAGGAAGGTGTGGCAGTGGTGGGGCTGTCGCAATATGACGCACCGAGAATCGAGACCAGGTTGTTGAGCGTCTCATTGAGCTGTCCGCGGAGGTCGCCGGAAAACATGCTGTTTTCACCGCGGACGCTTGCGGTACCACCGACCAGTATTCTTTGCCCCCCCGAATCATCCAGAGGCAGAAGGGTCGCACGAGCGAAACATGGGGGTTTCGGTCCGTAGCGTTGTGAATACCTATATGAGGCAGCCTGTCGTGGGTTTTCAATTCCGATTCCACCAGAGCGACCGGCAAGGCAGTGGTAGATGAAATCGTTCCCCTCGTGGCCCGTGCAGGTGGCGGTCACAACGTGCTCATTGAACACATCGGGACTGCCGTACCATCGACAGTACGCCCGGTGCCGAGCCTGGTTGAGTAGGTGGTATCGGTTCATGCCTTCACCCACCGGATCCAGGATTCCAGGTATGTGGTTCCACATTCTGATCGGTCTTCGTACGGACAACTGATCCAGGTGTTCATGGAGCGACCCGTATATCGAATCCACACAATCTGCGAAGTCCGCTCCGGACATGCTCCGGGCATCACGCGCCACCATGGACACCAGTGCGTGCGTCGGACTTTCTACCGTCCGAACGCTGATGATGTCATTCGAATCTTCCCAGCTCCCGCACGATACTTCGACGAAGTCAGCCACCCATGCGGGGGTCTCTATCAGTCCCGCGGGGAGTCTCGTCCGAACCATCGTTTCTTTCAGCTCAGTCATTTTCCACTACTTCAAGAACCAAACCAGTTACGGACCCGTGTAAGTCGCTGGCAAGCACGGCAAATTCAGGCGGTACACTTCCATCTGAATCAGCACCCGTTTCACCAAGAAAGATTCTGCCAAGCAGCGCGGCCGAGATCAATCCCAACGGGGTGACGCAGTGGGATTCTACTTCATACTGGGCTTGATCCGCATGCCTCTTCTGGCCACACTCCCCACCGGTCGCCATCGAGGTGAGTATGGGTTCGGGTAAGTCGATTTGGTCAGAAATCAGTCGTTTCTGGGCCTTTGCGGCGCATGGACCTGAATCAAATCCAAAGGCCGATTCACCGATCCGGGCGAAAATACCGGCACCCCGGGCAAGAGCCGAGGCTTCCGACTCAAGAACGAACATCACCCCACCCGCCCTGGAAACGAGTCCCCGATCCAGGTGACCATAGAGTTGTTCGGCGGTTCTGCTGTACTCGTCTGCGCCCCCGACGATCGCTCGCTCCCATTCGCCTTGCCGTATCCGGATCGCAGCCAGTGAGAGTGCATCAAGCCCTGCGGTGCGTGAGCCGATGATGGTCTGCGCCGGTCCCTTGAGGCCGAGCATCAGACTGATGTGGGCCGTGCCAACGTTTGGGACTCCTTCGGCAAACATCACCGGATTTGCTGAAGCAATCCCTTCCTCCACCACCTGCGAATAGTACTGTTCGGCGTATTCACTCGACCCGTGTGACGAACCAAGAATGGAACCGCAGGTCTGGGAAAACGATTCGACATCCTGGATGTCCGCCGAGCGCAACGCATTCGATGTCGCAGCGAGCACGAGTTTAGAAAACATGCTCATGCGTCTGGTTCGTCGGGTGTTGATGTGGCCGTTGAGCTCCGCTTCGCAGATGTTTCCTCCGACCGGATCTCTGCCTTCCTTGAGCTGGCTGATGTATGCATCGTTACCAACCGCTTCCGGAAAGACGGCCCCGACACCAGTGATCACCACGTTCTGGGATACCCGCGAAGGGTTGGGTGACGGTTTGACTTCGGCGACCTCCGGCGAGCTCAGGAGAACGCAGCTATTGCACCCCCCGAACCCCAGTGAAATGCTCAGGGTGTGGTCAATCTGGGATTCAAAGAGCGGATCGCAATTGATGGCGATGTCATTGAATTCAAGCTCGGATCGCTTTATGTTCAAGGTCTGGGGGACACGATTCGAGCGCATTGCCATCGCAGTGAGAATCAATTCGGCCGCCCCAGCTCCTCCCAGAGTGTGCCCGAGATAACTCTTGAACGCCACCAATGGGGTCTGGGCGAGGCGCTCCTGGAAAATCGATTTAAGAGCGGCATACTCCGAAGCGTCGTTGTTCGGGGTTGCGGTCGCATGGGCGGAGATCAGGCCGATGTCGTCTCGCTTGAGTGCGGACCCGTTGAAAGCGGTTTGAATGGCACGCGCTGCGCCATCACCATCTGGATGTGGCTGGGTCAGGTGAAACGAATCTGAGGTCTCCCCAAAGCCGGAGATCCGAGCGATCACGTTCGCCCCGCGGGCTTCTGCCGATTCCGAACGTTCCAACGCAAGGAGAGCGTAGCTCTCACCGAGCTGCAGACCATCCCGGTTGGCACTGAATGGCTTGGGTCGATTCTCGGAGATCAGGCGCAGGGAGTTGAAGCCTGAGTAGGCATACTCACTGATCGGGTCGTAGCCGCCAACGAGTACGAGATCAAGCAACCCCGCTTCAAGCAAAGAGACTCCGAGGCAGATGCTTGCCAGGCCCGAGCTGCAGGCGGAAGAGGTGGTCAATGCCAACCCCTTCCAGTCGTATGGCTCAAGAAGCCTGCTCAGAGTGCTTGCCGCCAGGAATCCATTGATATCCGCGGTTCTCTTGGTACGCAGATACCTGCCACCACTGCGCATTCCGGAAAGAGTCGTGCCGAGGATGATTCCGTGGCGAACGTCACCCTGAGACGATGCATCCAACCCGATTTCGCACAGCACTTCCTGCATTGCCATGCGGAGTCGAATGACTTCACGAGGGAGATCGGAAGAATCCTCGGGCTCGGGAGGAGCTTCGCCCCCGATGGGTGCCGGTTGGATCTCCTGCTCGATCGACGTCAGCTCGCGGATTCCGCTTTGCCCCGCCGTGATCGACTTCCAGCACTCTTCGCTGTTTCGTCCGATCGAAGAGACTAGGCCCGCGCCAGTGATGACCGCTTGGAAACTCAAACTGCACAACTCCTTGGATCAACCGGCTGGATCAGCGCACTGTGTGCAGCAAGCCATTGGTCCGGTTGCCTGCTTACGACCTGTTCAATACTACCAGACAGCGCCTCCAAAGCTGCTTGATCAAATGGCCGTTCATCCCGGCAAACAATGATCGGTTCACCGACCTCGATCCGCACCCGAGGTGCTTTTGAGTAAAGACAAAATATCGGAAGGACAGCTGCTCCCGATGCCGCAGCGAGCTTGATCGGACCCAGCGGAAGCTCCAACTGCCCGTTGGAGAAAGGGACAAATTGACCGCTCTGACCAGGCATGACTCGATCGCCCTGAATCACGACCACCGCATTTCGATCGAGTGCATTCTTGAGCTCGATCCACAAACGGATTCCCTGCGAGGCATCATGTTCCACCGCTCCAATTCGTTGGCGAAACCTGGAACGCAAACGCTCGAATGGGGCCTGGTCATTCGGCATATACACAACATGTACATCAGTCTCATGTGCCATGATCTCAGCAAGTCCAACCTCATACGATCCCATGTGTGCGGTGGTGACGATGAGGCCTCGTCCATGAGAGCGTGCAGCATGGTAGTGCTCGATTCCATCGACGGAATCGATTAAATCTAGAAATTGTCGCTGGCTCCAATCTTGCATGCGATTGAAGTCTTGCAGGAATTCAAAGTGCTTGGCGATGAGACGTCGGGCGAATCGAGAGCGCTCGCGGGGAGTCGAATCCGAACCCAGGAGGAATGAGGCATTGTTCGAGAGGTTGCGTCGGAGGTAGGTGGAGAAAATGTAGGCAGACCAGACCAGCATTGGCTTCAAGAGCTTTATGAGAAAGGGGGTCTTTCGGCCAAAGTAAAAGAGCCCGTGCTGGACAAAGAGATCCGCAAGTGGTTTCCGATACCAACTCCCCTTCGATCTTCCAGGCACAGTCATGTGCCAGCTCCGTTGATTGAGGTGTCAAGTTCCGGGTCGTTGCCGAGTGGATGAACGGTTCGGACATTCTCAGGAACATCAAGATCGAGATCGCGGGTAGTCAGTGTCGGATTCACGCGAATGCGTTCGAACGATATTTCAGTCCGCTCGTCATCTACGTTTCGAAGCTCGACCTGGCGTACGATTCCCGTCTCTGCGTGGACATCCAGGCGTATCGACTTCAAGTGTTTTCGAAGTGACTCATCGCGGGGAATCAGCTCAAGCGAGAGCACTCCGGAATCTGATGTCTTGAGATTGGAATCGATAGTGAAGTTTCTGTTCAGCTCAGAAAGACGGAAGACCGGGGATCCCGCAAGCTGTCTCAATTGATCACTCAACCGGTAGACTTCGATAACGTTCAGATCAGGGTAGTAAATGCGTACGCCCTCACTGGAGGCGAGCAGAACTGAGGCGTTTGGTTCTTTCGTATCCCAACGAACCCGGTCTTCGAGCATCTGGATCGTTCCGCTGGATACCAGGGGTTTGCGGAGAATGCTTGAGTGCTTGACCTGCCTGAAGGTCGCCTTCAGGCTGCTGATATCGCTCGATTGCTGGTCGATCTGGGTCAGTACTTGTGGAAGATCCTTTGCCGCGTCCTGGATCGGGGACAAACAGGCGATGGCGCCACAAAGGCAGAACAGAAAGAGATTCACGGGGGCCTCTATCCTGAGATTTCGGTCGCGGAAAGTGCCAGGCTCCCGCGCGCTACCCGAACCGAACCGTTGGTTGCACGGACATCAAACAAATGCAGTGGTCCAAGTGAACGAGTGAGTTTCGAAGTCAGCACCAGGCTGGCCGGCGGTGTCACTTGGCGTTCGAAACGTACATCACACTGGGCCAGCACTGCCTGCCTCACCTCGCCCGCGGGGTCTGCAAAGACAACAAGACCCGAGAGCTGGGCAAGGGATTCCGCAATGAGGACGCCAGGCACCAATGGAGAGCCGGGAAAATGTCCTTTGAAGAAATCCTCATCACCCACGACGTCCCAGCGGGCCTCGGCGCAGTCCCCGGTCTCGATCTCAAGAACCTCAGAAAGAAACAGGAAAGGTTGCTTATGGGGAAGTTGTTCGATCAACTGATCAGTCCGCAGCACAGTCGTCTATGAACTGGGAAAGTGTAGAAAGGTCTCGGAAGACATCCTTCCCGATCTTTTCATTGGCAATCTTGATTCCAAATTCTTTCTCGACGCTTGAAATGATCAGCAACACATCGAGCGAATCCAGATCATGTTCGCCACCAACCAGTACCTCGTCGTCGGCAAGAACCACATCAGGACCAAGCTTCAATTCCTCTCGCAGGAGGTCCTTCATTCGATGAATGGTGGATGAATTACTGGTGGCTTCTTCCATGAGTTAAAATAATACACGCTTAGAATAATCGATGCCAGAACTTACGAAAAGACTTGCGAAGTCGATGAAAAAGTCTCATAGAGAACAATGAATCCTGCAGACGACAAGAAACTCATGACACCCGAGTACGTTCGGGTAGGGGATTCGATTTCTCGAACCGAGCATCTCTATTCAAGGGCCGCCAGCCTGTACGATCGAGTGAACCTGACCGTCAGCTTTGGCAATGGCTATCGCTATCGTGCAGACCAAATAAGGGAGCTAGGTATTTCGGCCGGAGATCAGGTCCTCGACATCGGAACCGGGACCGGGGTTCTGGCAAGAACCGCGCGTGAATGCACCGGCCCGGACGGTCAGGTGGTCGCCCTGGATTCCTGCGCGGAGATGCTTGAAATTGCCGAGGCTTCAGGCTCGTTCGAGACAGTCATCGGGTCCATTGATGAGCTGCCATTCGAAGAGTCGTCATTCGACTTTGTCACCGCAGGCTATTCCCTCCGATACGCCACGGACACGGGACGCGCGCTCAGGGAGATCAATCGCGTGCTGAAACCCGGAGGTACGGTCCTGATTCTGGAAATTACCCCACCAACCAATGTGCTCCTGCGGATGATTGCGAAGGCATACATCCTCATTGCGGCTCGGATCATCGCGTTGGTAGCGACCCGTTCGCTCACTTCACAAAGACTGTTGGGGCACCTTTGGCGCGAGGTCCGAACGACTCCGCAGCCGGAGTTGTTTCTGGCATCACTCGCTCAAGGCGGATTCCATGACTGCAGGTGCCAGACAACCCATGGTCTCTTGACCGCCTACACCGCCTCGAAGTAGGTGACTTGCTGTGGTGCACCGGTCCCGACGGTGGGTCTCCATCGACTCCCCGTCTTCTCAACGCTCAGCCACCGCGAGCGGTGGTCTTCGGGCGTGTTTCACTCCGACAGCCAGATCTCGTGTCGGTACCAGCCGCTTTCGAGTCTGGTGCTGATCATCTGCCCGCGAGCGAACATGTATCGGCCGGTCCCCCCGGTGATCGCTCGGACCATTGCAGTGTCGGTCTGTATCGCTCCGTGCTTGTAGGGATGCGAACCGGCAATGAGTAGCGAGTCATCGGAGTCCTCCCAGTCCAGTTCGATCATGGTCATCCGATGTTCCCGGTCATCCTGATGCCCATCGTTGCGCCGGGTCACCATCATCGTTCCGTTGCAGTGCCCGATCCGGTTCGCGGTGGCACCTTCCGCATCGTCAAGGTCCGCGTGCCAGGCTACGAATTCCCCTTGAGCGTGGCTCGTTTCGGGAAAGGAAAAGTGATCAATCGTCGGTGGTGCGTTGTACAGCACCATGCTCGGTGCGTGACGCTCAACGTGGTGTTTTCCGTTGATCGATCCTCCTGAACCGCTGGCACAGCCGCCACAACTCAGCAACGGGCAGACAAGCAGGCAAAGCAGCAGGGGGGTGGGACGCAGAATCCTCTTCCGGAATGCTGAGTACGGGTTCACCATGGTGCGTATTCTCTTCTTCGAGGTGTTGGTTGAGGGAATTCAAACTCGGTGCAGTTCGCGAGCAGGCAGTATAGAGATCAACGAAGGGCGGGCTTGAGACGCTCCAGGAAGCTCTGACAAATACAGACGGCGATTCTCACCAAGCTTCATGTCTTTTTGCTGGGTTTCTACCGCAGAGTGACTACGCTAGGGTCATCCCCACCCCCATCTGCAACCCAGGAGCGCACCCATGAGTTCACTCATCTGCCTGACGTTCACGGCTCTTACCTGCGGCACTCTTTCATCGTCCACTGCGATCGCCCAGCAGGCCGCGCCCTCTGTGGAGTGGTTCACCGACCACAACGGTTCACGTGAGGAGTCTCATGGTCACTACATTCTCGAATGTTCCGACGGTGGTTTTCTTCAGATCGGCGAGACTGGTTTCGTCGGCTCCAATGCCCGGATCCTGGTGGTCAAGACCAACCAGAACGGCAGCCTGGGCTGGAAGAAAGAATTCGGGACCAGCAACCGAAACATGGGCAACTCCGCGATCGAGGTCGACGACGGCTACCTGATTGCCGGAATGCTTTCGCGCAACAGTGCGCTCATCAAGCTGGACAAGGCCACCGGTACCACGATCTTTCAGAAGACTCGCGACAACGGTGGGGCCGACGCCTTCGAGCACCTCGCTGAAACCCCCGATGGATTCCTCGCGGTCGGCTACCGACAGGCGGAGGACCCCGACAACACCTTCTTCGTGTACGGGCAGGGCTACATCTCGTTCCTGGATCAGGCGGGCAACTTCATCAGCGGGCAGAGCGTCAACGCCTACCTCTCCCAGGCCTACCGGATCAAACCCACGGGCAGCGACTTCATCATCTCCGGCGGTACCGAGGATGCGCTCCAGTACGGTGTGCTCAAGGTCAACTCCGCGGGAACCGTGCTCTGGAACAAGACCTTTGGCGGTTCCAGCGAAGACCATTGCTTCGGAATGGACCTTGGTGCGGATGGTTCGATCTTTCTTGCGGGTCACACCCTCTCCGGGACGGCGAACTGGGACACCTACACGATGAAGCTCGATCCCAGCGGCAACCAGCTCTGGGAAGCGAAGCAGGGAAACCCCCGCGGCTTCAACCCCACCTGGATCCACGACGAGACCTGGGGCATCAAGGCGACTCCCGATGGTGGCTGCGTCATCTCTGCGGGAACCGGCGACGAGTACGCCTACTCCGACTGCAACGCGGGGGTCTGCTCCGACCAGTGGGAAGCGTACATCGTGAAGTTCAGTTCAAGCGGAGGCGTGGACTGGCAGGCCACCTACAGTGGCGGGTCCGGTGAGGATTGGGCCGCAGAAGACATCGATCTGACCAGTGATGGTGGTGCAATCGTTGCCGTGGACAATTCGCAATTCGGATTCTTAAAGCTTGAGCCGTTTCTGGCCACCGATACCCTCATCGGTGACCTCAACGGAGATGGCTGTGTGACCGGTGCAGACCTTGCAAACCTTCTGGCAGTCTGGGGATCGACCAACGGCCCAGCGGACCTCGACGATGACGGAATTGTCGGAGGATCCGACCTGGCAACCCTGCTTTCGGTCTGGAACAGCTGTCTCTGACCCCCCCCTTGACATCTGCGGCAGGGCCCTTAGTGTATTGGCATTCAATTGTTACTAAGGAGCTTCCCGAAATGACCACCTGTTGTCCGAATTGTGCATCCCCTGCCGCCATGGGTACCGATATCGCCTCGATGTGCACTGAATGCGCCAGCGTTTCGATCGCGGGCGCTTCACTGAGCGTGCCGACCATGCTGGCATGCGCTGCCTTCGCAGTCGGCGTTGGCCTCGTGGTGAACTTGGTTCGCCGCTCCCGAGCTGCTCGAGTCTCGTGTGCCTGATCGGCATTCGAGCACGCAGATCATCCTTTATACAGCACGTTTCACCAGGGCCCAGGTCGAAGACCGGGGCCCTGGTCTGTTCTGTTTCGATCAGTGACGAATCTGTCTGTTCGCTGAGGGCTCGTCGCAGCCCACGGAGTCGAGCGGGCTACTCGGTCCACTCCGCGGCAAACTCACCTTGCCGAATCGCGATCTAGCTGGTCGTGGTCGGCCCCATCTGTTCCTGGTTGCAGTCGCAATCCTTCAATGCCCAGTGCACATCACCTTCCTCATGCACGCCTTCGCCGGGAATGGTCATCTGACCCGACTCGACGATGTAGATGATGTTTCCTGGATGCGAATGAGCCTGGGCGATGCATCCGGGATCCAACTGCAAGCGCATGACTGAGGGACGACCTGCCCAGCCGTCAGCCTGTTCTCCCGGATCTCAGGCTCTTGAGCCACCAGCTGGCGGCGCCACACCGAATTGAAGGGAGCGCCAGGTGAAGCCGTCTGTTCCCCGAATGCCCAGGGGAGCTTTCGCGTTCGAGTCTGTGTAATTCAGGTGACTCATCGATCCTGTCTCCTTCGCTTGCTTCGCAGCATCGTCATGCGACCACTGAGTTTGTGAGCAGAGGTGATTCACGGCAGGTCTTCATCTGATTCAGGCGCACAATTGAGCCGACTTGAAGCAACCCGGCAGCGAGTACGTCCGAGTTCGGGAGGGTGTGATTCAGCCTTTCTTGACTGCCACAGCAAAGTCAGTCCGGCCCCGTCCCGTATACTTCGTTCCCCATGATCTGGATCGCCGAGACATCCGCTTCCATTGGCTTCCCGATGATTCTCCTCTGGGCCGCCTTGATCGCGATCGTCGGTGGGTTTGGAGTCCTCGCGCCGTGGCTTGCGGCGCGTGGTGGTCGGGAGCGTGCAATCGCCTACGGAAACAGTTTCGCTGGTGGGGTGCTTCTGGCTGCAGGGCTCATTCACCTGCTCGCGGATGCGAACGACGGATTTGCCGCCGCGTATCCCGACCTGGACTACCCCGCGGCGTTTGCGGTCGCGACGCTGGCCTTCATTCTGGTACTCGGTCTCGAACGGGTGGTTCCCCGCGCGATCGCGGCCGGTGGCGAGGAAGGGGACCTGGAAGCCGCAGCGCTGGTCGGTGCGGGAGAGAGCAGTGGCATCGCGCCCTACCTGCTTCTGATGACCCTCTCGATCCACAGTCTCATCGCCGGGGTGACGTTGGGGATCTCAGCGCCCGCGGGT
>NHEC01000027.1 GCA_002171655.1 Planctomycetes bacterium TMED75 | reverse complement strand
TCGGGAAGCTCGAAGACCCAGTTGGCGACGGCTCGGCCGTCACTGCAGTAGCCTCCGATCGTGCCACAGTTCTTGGTGGAGATCGGGTTGGCGAACGAGGTGAAGGAATCCAGGTCGCAGCAGTCACCAAAGGTGTAGTTGGCATAGAGTCGACCGGACGCGCTGGCAGTGACTTCCAGTGTCTGTTCCTCAGCCGCAAGAGTTGCGCCCAGGACAAGCGTGCAGGCCAGTCCAAATGTACGTGCAAACATGATCGATCTCCTCTGTTGTGGGGGTCAAACCCACCCCGTACTCTGTGGCGAATGGAAAACGCTTTCTTGTGAAGGCTCAGAAACGACCGATTCAAACATGAACTACTCAGGTGATGGTACCCCAGTAAGTGCACTGAGTGCAATACTAAGCTCCAGAACAGCGGCGAATTTCAAGCAAAAAACCGAAAAGTAGGCTCAGAAACCGCCTCTTGGGGCCAGAGACGTGGATCGGCGATCATTCGAATCAACTCATCGGGGATGAACACCGTACGAAGTGCCCGCAGCGCCGACGTTTGACGGGGCAACGCACCAGCCTGGCGGCGCGCCGTGCACCCAGAGCTCAGCATGGGTGAGACTCGAGGGCGCGCAGTGGACCTGGGATCCCACCCGAGGCAGGACGTCGCCCCCAGCCACAGCGCTGAATCGAGCAAACCGCAGACCGGGTTCCGCGACCCCGCACGCACTGACCTGATGAAGCCGTCGAATCGGGTTTGAAAATCCTGACCGAAGTGACTCGCTTCAGACCAGGCCACGCTCCGGATCGAAACGCAGTGCTCGAATCCGGTCAACCTCTCGCTGGCGAAGCGTTCGTACGCGACAGGATGTTCAACCGGACCCTGAGCGCCCCGCTTGACGACGATCGCGAGCGCTATCATGCGAACTTTCACAAGGAGCCTGCACATGGACGATTCCGCCGAGATCACTGAGTGCATCGAACGCTACTACCAGAGCCTGAGAACCTCCGACCCCGCGCTGGTACGCACGGTCTTTCATGAGCAGGCACGAATCACCGGCTACCTCCCCGACGGACTCCACCAGATGACCGTCGATGAGTTCGCCGGCTTCGCCGAAGCCCAGCAACCCAGTCCGGAAGCCTCCGGAGAAGAGGCGATGCTCGAGATCCTCTCCTGTGAGATCGCGGGCGCGACCGCGGTGGTCCGCCTGCGCGAACGGTACCTTGGCATGGTGTTCCTCGACTCCTTCTCGATGCTGAAGGTCGACGACGCCTGGTGCATCTACAACAAGCTGTTCCACGTGGAGAGCTAGACGATGCACCACTCGATCGTACTGGGATCCCTGATTGCACTGACCACGGCCACCGGAGTCTGGTCGCAGGTGTCCGAAGACGTGCTGGTCCGCGCCGGCGACAACCGGGGTGAACTGGAAGCCGCACTGGGTCGGGTCGAGGGCGGGGAACGCGAGGACCTCGCCTGGCTCATCGAGCACATGCCGGAGCAGGACCTGCGAACCCTGGACGCGGACTTCCTGGTCGAGAACGTCCAGCTCGCTCGCGCCGCCTGGATGGAGTCCCCCTGGCACGAGCAGGTCGACCTCGAGCTCTACCGCGATGCGATCCTGCCCTATGCAAGCGTCAACGAACAACGGGAACGCTGGCGCCCCGAACTGCGCGAGCGACTCATCGAACTCGTCGAGCCGGAGGACACGATCACCACCGCCGCCACCCGGATCAACCGCGAACTCTTTCCCCTCCTCGGGGTGAAGTATTCGACCGGGCGCAAGAAACCCGATCAGAGTCCTTCGGAATCGATGGAATCCGGACTCGCCTCCTGCACCGGGCTCAGCATCCTCCTGATCGACGCCTGCCGGTCGGTGGGCATCCCCGCCCGCTTCACCGGGACCGCCCTCTGGTCGGACCGCAGCGGCAACCATTCCTGGGTCGAGGTCTGGGACGACGGCTGGCACTTCACCGGCGCCGCGGAACCGACCGGTGACCAACTCGACCAGGGGTGGTTCACCGGCCGCGCCTCGAAGGCCAGCCGCGAGAACCCGCGGACCGCGATCTATTCGGTCACCTGGCGCAGGACCCCCCTGCACTTCCCAATGGTCTGGCGCCCACAGGACCAGAGCGTCCACGCGGTCGACGTCACCGACCGCTACACCACCACCGTCGAACCCCTGCCCGAGGGCTCGGTCCGCGCTCGGTTCCGGATCCTCGACGAGGCGAACACGCGAGTCGCCCGTGCCTTCACCGTCACCACCGAAGATGGCACCACCCACACCCTGCGAAGTCGCGACGAGGGCTTCGACGCCAACGACCACGTGGAACTGATCGTTCCGCTCGGCGGCTCGATCACCTGGGGCGTGCCCGGCCACCGAATGACGATCGAGATCACGCACGACGAACAACTGCTGACCCTCGCGGCACCCGACGCGAACGCCGCCCCGGACCCCGAGGCCTCCACGCGGGCGATCGAGTCGCTGCAACGGTGGCTGGCCACGCCGGAGCGAGCCCCCCTGCCAGACCAGGCGTTCGCGAACGTTCCCCTCACGCGAGCCGACGATCAACGTGCTCGCGCATTGCTCTGGAACGCACATCGGGACCAGATCACCCGGGACCGCGAAGCGGAACTGGCGAGTCGTACGATCGCCCACGGGAACCACACGATGCCGTTCTGGTACACCACCTACGGCGAGAAACCCGAGGACGGCAGAAGCCTCTGGATCTCAATGCACGGCGGCGGCGGCGCACCACCACGCGTCAACACCCAGCAATGGGAGAACCAGAAGCGGCTCTACACTCCCGAGGAAGGCGTGTACCTCGCCCCCCGCGCCCCCACCGACACCTGGAACCTCTGGCACCAGGGACACATCGATCCGATGTTCGATCGACTGATCGAGACCCTCGTGGTGCTCGAAGACGTGAACCCCGACAAGGTCTACCTCATGGGCTACAGCGCAGGGGGCGACGGTGTCTACCAACTCGCTCCCCGGATGGCCGATCGATGGGCGGCCACCGCGATGATGGCCGGACATCCCAACGACGCGAGGCCCGAGTCGCTGAGAAACACCGCGTTCACCCTGCACATGGGCGCGAACGACACCCCGTACCAACGAAACCAAGTCGCGAAGACCTGGCAGACCCGCCTGGCGGAACTTCGCGAAGCAGACCCTGATGGCTACGACCACTGGGTCGAGATCCACGAAGGCAAGGGGCACTGGATGGAACGCGCCGATGCGGCCGCGCTTCCCTGGATGGCCGAACGCACCCGAACTCTTCGGCCGACGTTCGTGCACTGGCGACAAGACGACGTGCACCACGACCGCTTCTACTGGCTGGCGGTCGAGGAACCACGGACCGGATCCACGACCACCGCACGACTTCGCACCCCCCACAGCGCACCCACCATCGAACTCGGAGGCGACGTCCACCCCGTTCGAATCCGCCTGGATGACGAACTCGCGGATCTGGACCGTCCCATCCGGGTGGTACGAGGCGACGAGGTGCTGTTCGAGGGACGAGTCCATCGCACGATTGCAACCCTCGCCGACACCCTGGATGAACGCGGTGATCCCAGAGGAATCTTTTCCGGGGAAATCACTCTCGACTGACGCCACCCCCCGTTGCTCCGGGGGTAGCTGCACACCAGCCGATCAGGTACGACCGTACGGAGTTTCTGCGAACCCGATGCACCAGCGATCGGACCGCCAAGCTAAATCAAAGCAATCGGTTAGCCGCAAAGTACGCTTTGCGGGCGAAGTTGAAACCCGTCCGCTGCGTGCCTCTGAACGACACCTCATGCCAATTACCGTAAGGTGGTTGCGTAGACGTTTGGGACTGCTGCCAAAAGACTGCTCACTCCGACACTAAGGAACACACCATGACTGAGAATCCTCCCGCTCCACCAAACTCGCAGGACGTCGGAGGCAAGGGGCTTGCCATTGCAGCCCTGGTACTGGGAATCCTTGCATTCTTCCCCGGATGCTGCATGTCCACGTTCTACGGCAACTACATCATTGCAATCCTCGCGATCATCTTTGGTGCCATGAGCGTGAGTGGCCCTGCCGCCGGCATGGCGAAGGCTGGCCTCACGCTTGGCATCATCGCCCTCGTTCTCTGGGTCGCACTTGACATCGTGGGCGCTGAATTCAATGAGCAGCTGATGCAATGGGCTGAGCAGGAACAACAATCAATGCAGGGTGAGGGCAGCGGAAACAACGACTTCAACAACGACTTCGATAATGATGGAAGCAACGGCGATGGCAACCGCGATTCCGACAGCGGAGTCGATAGTGTCAACTGAGCGATGAACCGAACAACGTGACGAAAAAAAACGATAATCTGCAGGACATCAAGGCCTACGACCTCGCGATTGCACTGATTGCAATCCTGGTTGCGGCTGGAACCACGACCCGCTTGTTCATGCCCGACGAAGATGAACTGGCGCAGATGCTGGACAAGTTTGACTATGCGATCTGCGTGATCTTCCTTCTCGACTTCGTCCGATCCCTGGTGACCGCGGATCGAAAGGTGAAGTATCTGTTCACCTGGGGCCTGTTCGACCTGGTCTCGGCGATTCCCACCGTGGGCCCCTTTCGATACCTCAAGATCGCCAGCGTGATTCGGGTCATCCGAGTGGTGCGATCTTTGCGAATCTTGATGCAGGTCGTGCACCGGGATCGACCGGCCGCGGCGATCGGATTGCTGGTGCTCATCGGCATGAGTGCGTTCGTGGGAATCTGCATCGGAGTGCTGCATTTCGAACGCGATGCGGTCGGCTCGACCATCAAGACGGGCGACGACGTGGTCTGGTGGGCGATCGTGACGGTGTCGACCGTTGGATACGGAGACGAGTACCCCGTCACGGAGAATGGTCGCCTGCTCGCCGCCTGCCTGATGGTCGTCGGTATCGGCGCGTTCGCCACTTCCACCACCGCGCTCGGCGTGTTCTTCAAACGGATCCAGCCCAGTAATTTCCTGGGCGGAAGCCAGGATCGCAGCAGCATCGAATCCCTGCACCAACGTATGGAGCGAATGGAAAAGCTGCTCATTCGAGTCCACAAGAATACGGGCTCCGACCAGGACCTTGGCAATACGGCCGTGACTTCCGACGAATCAGGCCAGCCCGACGACGAACACCCGCCGTCGTCGGAGTGAACCACCATCTGAAGGAAACACGCGAAGGCCGTTCGGCGCCCGCAAGTGCCGCGCTCACCCCGTCCAGTACGCAAGCAGGACCGTGAGGTCCTGACCGCCGACGTTGCCATCGTTATCGAGGTCGGCATCGGCGTTGTTCGTGCCCCATTGGGCCAGCACCTGAGCGAGATCAATTCCGTTGACCCGATCATCGCCGTTGATGTCACCGGGAATCGAATCATCCGCGCAGTCTCCCTCAAGATCCGAACCGGGGACGATGCCGTCAAGGGTGTGCTGGGAGACGAATGCCCAGATCGCGCTGGTCGCGAAGCCCGGAACGTCATGCCCACCATTCTGGCGGCGGAAGTGCTGGTAACCGGCTTCACAGTTTTCCCCGGCGGACCAGGTGTATCGAGTCACGCCACCACCGATGGACACCGTCTCCGGAGGAGTCTGGGACCCGTTCTTGGCGACCCAGTAGTTGTACTGCGCCTGGGCGGAGGGCACCCAGCCACCGTCGTACGGTGCGTAGAAGTCATTGGTACCGAGGATGTGGCAGATGCCGATCGGTGCTGCCGAATCGCAGGCATCGAACGTCCAGGGATAGCAGCTGGCCGCCACGGGGGCGATCGCGGCAATCTCATCGCTCTTGGCGCAGGCGAGGTCCCAGACGTAGCTCGCACCCATCGAGTACCCACCGGCGTAGATTCGGTTCCGGTCCGCGTTGTAGGTCGCAACGAGGTCGTCGATCATCGCACTGGTGTAGGCGAGGTCGATCTCGTAGTTGCCGTTGGTGTAGCCACCCGCTTCCTCGTACCCCCAGCAGGTGCAGTCCTCCAGGACATCGGGGTACGCCTGGGCGTAGACCGCAATGAATCGTTCCGAGTTGGCGAGCGAACGGAAGTCCGCTTCGAAGAGCCCCCCGCTGGCCGTGCCACCACCACCGTGGTGCCACATCATGACCGGCATGTTCTCGGATTCGGAGAAGTTCACAGGCAGACAGATCAGATACTCTCGTTGCAGACCGTCCACATTGATGGTCCGGGTGAACTGCTGCTGGGCGGAGGCAGTCGTACCGGCGGAAAGAAGCAGGGTGAGCGCGATCATGCCGCTGCACTGTGAATTGTTCATGAGTAGGTCCTTGTGTACTGGGGTGGAATGAAACGCACCGAGCTGTGGAGGGGGTGAGGGATGCTGGGTTGGGATAATTGTTTCATGCAGTCGGGCCATTTTCCAGTCAAATGAACGGAAATGGAAACACCTTCCGGTCGAAACAGATGTTCGCATACGCCGTGGAGTCAGCTCAGTGGGTGTCGGGCAAAAGAGCAGATCGATGACCGGTTCCTATGGGACCCACGGTTCAGGTACGACGTGACCTGCCGAAAGCATCCCTCCAGCCCAGGCGGCCGAGTTGCCCTCGAACGAACAGTCGACGACCGACGCGAAGTCTCCCGAGACAAGCAGCCCGTCTCCGGAGGGAATCTGGACACCCGGAAACACATTGAAGGGCTGGCCGACGCCATCGCGCAGACAGAGCTGTTCGATGGCCACTGAATCACCCGAGACCTCGAGCAGTCGAATCGAACCCTGACCGTCGAGTATCGACGCACACGTGCCATCGTTCGCCAATGCACCTCGAAGGGTCACGCTTGACGTACTGACGATGATCGTCGAATCCGGAAGGTACGTACCCGCTCCGATCTGGACCAGGTCTCCCGAAGCAGCGGCGTCCACCGCGAGCTGAAGGTCACTGTAATCACATCCCGACGGACAGACGGTGATCGTGTCCGCATGCACCGCCGGACCACCCACCGCGATGAGTGAACTTGTCAGCGCAAGGAGAGGAACCACCAGATCAGCGAACGAGTTTCGGGCTGAGTGAATCCTCTTTGACGCCCTCTCCTTTTGGTCGATGGGTTGCGTGGGTGCCAGTGCATGCGTGGGCCCGAGCGCAACAGTTTGAAATCACTGATGGCCAGCACAAAAGCAGGACCGCCCTCATGCTTCCAAAGGCCGGTCGGTCCAGACCCAGGATCTGCTATCGTGTGGTGAGAGACACCCGACAACAACTCAGGTCACCGGAAACGCACGATGAACCATGCTGCACCACCCCTCCTCGAGACCACCACTCCCATCCTGACACTCGGACTCTCGGGCGGCGCGATCATTGCGATCGCCATCGCCGCGGCAGTGGTGCTGATCGCGCTCTGGTGGATCGCCACCTACAACGGGCTGGTGCGCAAGAAGCAGTCCTGCAAGGAATCCTGGGCGGACATCGACGCCGAGCTCAAACGCCGACACGACCTGATCCCGAATCTGGTCAACACCGTCAAGGGCTATGCGGCGCATGAGTCGGGGGTCCTCACCGAAGTCACCAAGCTGCGCGACCAGGCGGTGGCCGATCAGTCCGACAGCCAGGACACCCGTTCG
>NHEC01000026.1 GCA_002171655.1 Planctomycetes bacterium TMED75 | reverse complement strand
CAGTAGACCAGAGATCTTGTTTTTGAGGACCCGTAATCTCAGATAAGGGGGAATAGTGGGTAGAAATGTTGAATGGTGGGGCAAAGTGGGTTATTGTCCTTCTGTTCCCGGACTCCATTCACGAGGTACTGATGCGTGTTCTTTCTTGGCGAATACGAGCATTCAATCGACGCGAAGCAGCGGCTGGCCATTCCAGCCGAGGTGCGCGATGTGCTCAATCCCGAGATCCACGGCGTGGCCTTTGTGGCAGCTCCCGGTGGCAACGGGTCGCTCTGGCTGTGGCCGGAGAAGACCTTCGAAACGCTTTCGAAGGAACTGGCCGGCTCGCTCCTGGGCAACGACGACCTCGACGACTTCGAGCGACTCGTGTACTCCCAGTCTGCGCGAGTCCCGCTGGACTCCGCCGGCCGCATTCGAATCCCCGCGCGTCTGCTGGATCGATACCAGCTGACCAACTCGGTAACGGTGCTCGGGGTGCGGGATCATCTGGAACTCATGAAGCCCAAGTCCTGGCGCGCGGAGCAGGGGCGACTGGAACCAGCACGAACGGACATCTGGCGACGTGCCCGGCAGGCAATGGCCGAGCGTCGATCAGGAAAGGATCAGTGAGCAGCATGTTGTCTGGACAACGACATTCTGCTCCGAATTGTGTCGGACCGCGTTCACGGACGGCTCGCGGTACCGGCCAGGGAAACATCGAGGGACTCGCAGAAACTCGCGTCGGAACGGACTCCGGTTTCCAGCCACGGACGGCTGACGCTCTCGATGACTGCTCCATTCGGGTGAGCAGATACGGCGCCTGGCGCTGAATTCCCCGTATTTCGCAGTTGCTCAACGCACCTGCATTCGTCGGTCGGCACGGACGGCCCCCCGGCGAACGGACCCTCTGGGGTCCGACAATCAAGAGTCTCGTACTCCTCGTGCGAGACTTCTCGATCCAGGTGTAGTTCGGATCGACGACTCCTCAAACGAACTCGGTGGCCGCCGTCACCGAGTTCGTTCTTTTTTGCCCACATACGACAACCGCCCACCGGGGAACCGGTGAGCGGCGCTTGTTTCGTTCAATGACGGCGTTGGAAGTTCAGCCACCTTCGCCAGCGGCGGGACGGATCTTGCCAACGACCGATTGTTCATTTTCCTCACCGGCAATGATCTGATCGGCGACTTCTCGTCGGTGCACTTCGATGGTGCGCGGGAACTCAAAGGCGACTCGCACCCGGTCTCCCTTGATGGAGGCGATGCGGACCACACCCAGCGGTGCTGACGGATCTCCAATGACGACTTCTTCGCCTTCTCTTCGGGTGATGACTAGCACTGTTCGGGCCTCCTGCCGATCCATGATCGCGGTCAGTGCGATCAGGGTCTTCAACTCGTCGCTCGCCAGCGTCCAGGTCGCCCCGAACGCCGATCAGTTGGTGTCTAAGCCTACCTTATTTTTTGCAAAATCAGCCTTGAATCCCTGCATTCAAGCGCTTGTTGGAGCACGTACTGCTCGAGATGCTCTCGAGTAATCCGCGCCCTTGCCAGAAAGACCTGCCCGGAGAGACTCTGGCGGTTGTTTTTCTAGGACCGTCTCGAAGCACGGGGCTTCACGGTTCTGCTCACGATTTTTTGGTTTTCTCATTCGGGTCGGTGGCTTCGACCCCGGTGACTTCGGGTACCCGCTGCTTGAGCATCCGCTCGATTCCGTTGTGCAGCGTGTTGGCACTGGACGGACAGTTGACGCAGGCTCCCATGAATCGAATGCGAACGACCCCTTCAGGGCTGACATCAACCAGTTCGACGTCCCCATCATCTTCCTGGATCATCGGTCGCATCATTTCCAGCACATCTCGAACTCGCTCCGAGAGTGAGTCAGAATCATTGGATGCAGTGGGGTCTTGGGTCATGCTGTGAATCCGTCTGGTTCGCCGAGGTCCTGAAACATCATATGGCTGCCTCGATCAGGTGCCAACTCGGCTCGGAACAGTCTAGCATGACTTTTCAGACCGAGAGGAGCTGGTTCCATGGACCCACTCAAGTGCGCCCCATCGTCATCCCCTGCGTTCCCCCAATTGAGGGCCTCCTCGCGCAAAACCGGTGAATTCAACAGCATCTTGCTGAGCTTCCTGATGATCAGCTGTCTTGCATCCGGGTGTGGAGGGGGCGCGGCACGGGATCCGTACGCCACTCTGGCCAACAACCGAGCCTCTCCAACCGCTCAATTGGATGCGATGAATCGATTGGACACCCCGACTCCCGCTCCACGCTACCTGTCGGAACTCACCCGCATCGTTCTCTCACCCAAGTATCTGGAATCCACTCGAAAAGCGGCGTTCAGTCGTCTGCTGCGTCATGACCCCGACCAACTGGATGAAGCGCTTTCCACGTCGCTCTCCAGGATCGAGCCCGCGGACTACCGGGCTTGGATTATCACTCGGCTGGGAGAGCTTGATCGCAAGCAACTGACCAAGGCGATCATTCGTTCCTGGGCGATGCCCACTGCCTACTGGAATCGCGATCAGCGCCGCGCCGAACCCGAGGCCTTGGCTCTCATGTACGGGGGGCAGGACAAGGTCCCCGTGGCGTTGTTGGACACCCTGCTGAACGCAAGCCCCACCATCGAGCGCAACCTCCGTGCTCGCTGTTGGGAGTTGATGGTCACCACCGGTCAGACCGACCTGTTGATCGAGCTGATCAATGACGATGAACTCACCGGCTCCGATCCACTGCTCCTGGACATGCGGAGGTCGGTCAATGAACTTGGAGTCGTTCCGAAGAACAAGGAAGAGATCCTCTGGATTCGTGAATTGCAGACCCCGGCCTATGAGCGGTACTGGAAGCAGATGTCGGAGGCTTTCGCGCTGCTCGAGGAATCTCGTCGTTCTCAGCTTTCCACCCGCGAACTTGCGGTGGCGGTGGCTGCGGCACAGCATCGACCGGAACTTCTGGAACTCGACGACCAAGCGCTCTACGACTTGCTCAAGCGGGAGATCGGACAGCACGGCACGCGCTACAACGCTGATTTCAGTGGATGGAAGATCGACATCACCGAACGTCTCAGTGATGTGCGAGACAAGGTCACCTGGGGCGATCTGCTGGCGATGCTGCTCGCACGAGAGGCCCTGCGTGACACACCATTCCAAACGCACCTCTTCGATCAGGCGGATCGGGACATGATCGACACCACCACTGAATTCGGGGGTGTGATCCGACTGGATGCACAGGGCCGTTTCGAGTTGGTCGAACACCCTGCTCGTTCTCGGATCTCCGACGAGAAGTTTCTTGCACCCCAGTCCCTCTTCGATGACGGCTACACCGCTCTCTTCCACTTTCACAACCACGCTCAGAAGTACGACAACCGTCGCCATGCCGGTCCCCACATGGGGGATCTGCAGTACGCCGAAGAGACCGGAGCCAACTGTCTGGTCTTCACCTTCGTAAAGCCTGATCTGCTGAACGTCGATTTCTATCGTTCGGATGCGGTGGTGGTCGACCTCGGCACGATTCAACGTCCCAATCAGGGCTGAGGCCCGACAGAAACTGATTTTCCCGTGCAGATACTCGTCCTTTTACTCCTGGCCTCGGTGATGCTTGCCGATCAGGGCATGAGCTCACTTGTGGATCCGACCTCCGGGTATGGCTGGCTGGTTCCACTCATCGCCTTCGGGCCTCCCGCGGTGTGCGTGGTCATCGAGTACTTCGTGGTGAAGCGGACCCTGCAGCTGGCAACCAGTGGTTTCGTCTCGTCCGTGCGTCGCGCCAGTCTGCGGTTGCGCATTCTGCAATGGGTGGTGGTGGGGGCGACGACGGTCTCGCTGCTTGGTCTGGGTTGGTTGGAGCTGATCCGGCACGTCACGGGAAACCTGATCATTCTTGACGAGTTGCTGGGCATTCTGCCGGCGCTCTTTCTGTTGGCGATGCTCTGGAGGGTGCAGTGGCCGCTGGAGCGACTGCTGCGCGAGTCGGTGCTCGTTCGACGGCTGGACCAGGGGCTTCCGATCCATCCGGTTCCCACCCCCGGCGGCTACGTGATCGGTCAGTTTCGAACGCATCTGCTGGTGATTCTGATTCCAGCCCTCATGATCCTTGCCTTGGTGGAGTCCGCGGACCTTGTGACCCGGACGGTCTTTTCGGGTACCGAGGCAAGCAGTCTGTCGGGCTGGATTGCCGGAGCTGCGGGCGTGTTCGGGTTGGTGCTCACTCCCTTCGCCATAGCCTGGGCGATCGGTGCCCGTTCACTTTCCGATGGCACGATGCGGCGGGCGATGGAGCTGGTGCTTCGCGATGCCGGAGTGCGGGTGCGAGACATCCTGGTCTGGCCGACTGGAGGCAGCATCCTCAACGGCGCAGTGATCGGACTTCTGCCGCGCACCCGTTTCGTACTGCTCACCGACGGACTGCTCGAACTACTGAGCCTCGATCAGATCCGTGCGGTCATGGCGCACGAGACCGGGCACCTGCGCTATCGGCACCTGCCCTGGACCGCGGTCCTCCTGGTGGTCCTGATCGTCGGCTACGGCCAGCTTGCCGAGTGGATCGTGAACCCGATTTTCCAGGCGATGGTGACGTCGAGTGCGAATCCGGAGAAACTGCACTCGACCCTCGAGGTGGTGGGGGTGGTGGTGGTGCTCGGGCTCTGTTTCCTGACGTTCGGAGCGGTGTCTCGGCGGTTTGAGCTCCAGGCGGACGCCGCTGCGGCCTGTGACCTGACCTTTCGAAATCGCAGTGAGGATGCCTCCTCCGCGGCCGGAGTGGTCAGCGAGCATGCGGTCGAGCTGATGAGCTCCGCTCTGGGCATGGTGGCCACGATCAATGGACTGGATCCCAATCGCCACACCTGGCGTCACGGATCGATACGCTGGAGGCAACGTCGTCTGAAGGAGATCGTCGGTCAGCCGATTCAAGCGCTGCCGATCGATGTTCAGGTACGGCTCATCAAGGCCAGCACCCTTCTGCTTCTGGGCGTCTTTGCCTTGATCTGGATCGGCCAGTCGATGGACCTGCTTCCCTAGAATCTTCCCCCCATTTCGGAGTGACCTGCTCATGACCCTGCTTCGATTCACCAAGATGAACGCGATCGGCAACGATTACATCTACGTTGATTCGGATCGAAACCTGCTCGAGGATCCCGGAGCCACCGCTCGACTGCTCTGCGATCGCCATCGCGGTATCGGCGGCGACGGCCTGATCCTGGTCGGAGCCCGTGGCATCGAGGAGGCAGACGTCGCGATGAGGATCTTCAATCGCGACGGAGGTGAAGCGGAGATGTGCGGCAACGGACTTCGCTGCGTTGCCCGCTTCGCGATCGATCAGGACATGGTGTCCGGTCCGGATCTTCGTGTTCAGACCGGAGGCGGCGTGGTTGAGGTGCGTACCTTCGAAGAGAACGGCGTGGTGAATCGTGCCACGGTCCAGATGGGAACCGCTCGCACCCAGTTGCGTGACGTTCAAGCCAAGATCCCCGGACTCAAGGGCGACGAACCCGGCATCGGGCTGCACTTTGATTTCGATCTGCTCCTGGGAGACGACGCACCGTTGCTGCGCGTTGCCGGGGTC
This sequence comes from Planctomycetes bacterium TMED75, assembly GCA_002171655.1. GTDB lineage: Bacteria > Planctomycetota > Phycisphaerae > Phycisphaerales > SM1A02 > UBA8087. The sequence goes on along the minus strand of NHEC01000026.1, from coordinate 5,382 downwards.
GAACCGATCTGCAGCCTGGTTTCGATCGGAAATCCGCACCTGATCTTCTGGACCGATCGGCCCGACCAGGTACCCCTGGAACAGATCGGACCGCGACTCGAGCACCACCCCTGGTTCCGGGACCGGATCAACGTTCAATTCGCTCGCGTCGATGCCCCGGACCGGGTCACGATGAGAACCTGGGAACGAGGCAGTGGAGCGACCCTGGCCTGTGGCACCGGAGCGTGTGCGGTCTGCGTCGCAGGGGTGCTCGAAGGCCGAACCAACGCTGCGATCACCGCCCGCCTGCCCGGGGGCAGCCTCGAACTCACCTTCGATCGCGAGAACCGGGAAGTCACCCTGACCGGCCCGCTGCAAAGCGTCTTCACTGGTGAGATCGATCCGGATACCGTCGAATTGGAACCCCACCAGGAGCCTCTCTGGCATGACTGACCTCCCCGCACTGGATGAACTTGAACACCGCCTCCGCGACCACTTGCACGCTCGCCAGGAGGCACTGGTTTCCGATCTGGAAACGATGGTCGCGATTCCTTCCGGCCAGGGACACGTCCCCGGCATGGATCGCATGCGTGAGTTGATGGTCGGACGCCTTGAAGCGCTGGGTGCGACCACTGAAGTCTTCGACGGCGATCCCCGCCCGACCTGGCTGCTGGGTGCCAGCGACGCGGCTCCACCGCCGACTGCGGTCTGTTCCCGGCCTCGAGAGGGTGCGGGTCCGAAGATCCTGATCGCCGGCCACCTCGACACCGTGCACGATCCCGAGGACACCTTCATCTCCCTGACCCACGAGGCGGACGGCATCTCCCGCGGCCCCGGAGCCGCGGACATGAAGGGCGGACTGCTGGTCGCACTGGCCGCCCTCGAAGCGCTTGATGCCGAGGGCGTGGAATGCCACTGGACGTACCTGCTCAACAGCGACGAAGAGACCGGAACCTTCTGTTCCGAACGCCACCTCGAGGACGCAGCGCGTCAGCACGACGTCGGCCTGGTGATCGAGCCTGCGTTGCCCGACGGCTCGCTGGTGGTCGAGCGCATGGGATCCGGACAGTTCATGATCGAGGTCGATGGACTGAGTGCACACGTCGGTCGCGAATTCGAACGCGGCATTTCCGCGGTCAAGACCCTCGCCGAGGTCATGAGCCAGATCCTTGCGCTGGCCGATCCTGCGAACGGCAAGATCGTGAACATCGGTCCCTTGAAGGGTGGGGGGGCGACCAATGCGGTCCCCGAACACGCCGCCTGCTGGGGCAACATGCGCTTTGCACATCCCGAAGCCCAGGCCTCACTCGCCGCGGAAGTCGAGGCGATCGAAGCGAATTTCTCGACCGATGAACTCGGTCGTCCGCTCCCCGAGGACCACCTGCCCCGAGTCACGATTCATCGAACGTTCAACCGCCCCGCGAAGCCACAGACCGAAGGGGTGACCGCGGTCGCGATGGCCGCTCGCGCGGTCGCCGAAGATCTCGGTGGCGAGATGCCCTTCGGCAAGACCGGTGGGGTGTGCGATGCGAACGTGTTGCAGTCGGTGGGTCTGCCCTGCGTGGACACCCTCGGGATCCGCGGCGGCAATCTGCACCGTCGTGACGAATACGTCGAGATCGAATCGCTCTGGGAGCGCGCCGCGCTCTTCGCGATCCTGATGAAGCGGATCGCGATGGGTGAGACCGACCTCGACCTGGGGTGAGGCGCAGGCGTTCGGCGTCTGCGAGGCTGAAAACAGACAAATCGATGATTTCTCCGGACGGTGGGGGAGTGGGTGCCGCTTGTTCCTCTGACCGGGCTCGACCCGATCGACCTTCCCGCACATCGCACATTGACCTACCATCCCCCTGACGGATTCTTCCTCGAGACGACCGCCCGACACCACCACTGGTCCGGGCCCGGAGGACACCTGCATGCAACCCGAACCGGATGAAGCCACTCAGCTCACGGAAGCCTCGGATGCCGGTGACCCCCTTGCGACCGCGCGTCTCTGGTCGCTCTGCCACGAGGAGTTGAAGCGGATGTCCCGCAGCCTCCTGGCCGGTGAGCGGCGCACGGTGAGCCTGCAGACCACGGTCCTGGTCAATGATGCCTGGTTGCGGATCCACGGCATGGAGGCTCCGCCCGAGCACTGGTCGAGCCAGTCGCAGTTCTTTGCCTACGTCTGGCGGGTGATGCAGCACTGCCTCGTCGATTGTGCGCGACAGCGCAACGCTCTCAAGCGCGGCGGTGATCGACAACGCGTCGCCTTTGAAATCGTCTCCGACGGCCTCTTTGATCTGGATCCCTTCAGTCCGGATGCGGCCGAGCTGATGGCCGCGCTCGAGGAACTTCGGGAACGCTCCCCGCGCGAGCACGAGGTGATCTGGCGTCGGTTCGCCCTGGGGCAGACGATCGAGGAAGTGATGCATTCGATGGACTGTGCACGCACCACCGTCACCGACGACTGGCGTTCCGGTCGGGCCTGGCTTCATGCTCGACTCTCCCATCCCGACAACGGCCGTGCCGGAGGAACCCTGAACCATGCGTGACGACCACGAACGGATCCGGACTCTCTTCAACGAGGCGGTATCGCTTCCCGTGGCCGAGCGTGCCGCGTACCTCGACCAGGCGGGGCTCACGAGTGCCGAGCGGGTCGAGGTGGAGTCGATGCTGGCTTCCGACCCCGGTGCCACCGCCGAGCATCTCCCCGGCGAGCCTTCGGCTGATCCGCAGGTGGGGGATACCATCGCGCAGTACACCCTGATCGACACGCTCGGTGAGGGGGGCTTCGGCATCGTCTACCTCGCGCAGCAGTCCCAGCCCGTCAAGCGAAAGGTCGCGCTCAAGGTCATCAAGCCCGGGATGGATTCCAAGGAGGTGGTCAAGCGCTTCGAAGCCGAGCGGCAGGCGCTCGCCTTGATGCACCACCCGGGTATTGCCGGTGTGCTCGAGGCGGGGACCACCCAGGCGGGTCGTCCCTACTTCGTCATGGAATATGTTCGTGGTGAACCGATCACCGAATTCTGCGACCGGCACTGCCTCTCGACCACCCAACGATTGGAGCTCTTCGCGAAGGTCTGTGATGCAGTCCAGCATGCGCATCAAAAGGGTGTGATCCACCGGGACCTCACCCCCTCGAACATCCTCGCCTCGCTCGACGAGAACGACGAATTCCAGGTCAAGGTGATCGACTTCGGCATCGCCAAGGCGATCGGGGGTCAGTCGTTGCATGCGCATTCGCACCATACCGGCCTTGGTTCGATGATCGGCAAATTCGAGTACATGAGCCCCGAACAGACTGCGATGCGTTCGATCGACACCGACACCCGCAGTGATGTCTACTCGCTGGGCGTGGTGCTCTACGAGCTCTTGACCGGTGGGGTTCCCTTCGAAGGGGCGGAGCTTCGTGCTCGGGGGTACGCCGAGATCCAGCGCGTGATCCAGGAGGATGCACCCCCGCGACCAAGCACTCGTCTGAGCGCAGTCGCCCCGGAAGTGAGTCTGCAGATCGCCCAGGCGCGGGGTGTCCGCATCGATGAACTGGAGAAGCTGCTGCGCCGTGAACTGGAATGGATTCCGCTCAAGGCGCTGCGAAAGCGTCGGCGGGATCGCTACGACTCCCCGGCCGCGCTGGCGGAGGATCTGCGTCGCTACCTCCGCGGGGATCCGCTGGAGGCCGGGCCGGAGTCTCGGCTCTATCGGTTGCGAAAGCTCAGCCGCCGCCACCGGGGACCGCTGATCGCGGCATCCCTGATTCTCCTGGCAATTGTCGTGGGGCTCCTCGGCATCACTTGGCAGACGATCCGGCTGGACACCAAGCAACGGGAATTCGATGTGGCCAGGACCGAGGCGGAACAAGCCACGGTCCTGGCGGACAAGGCCAAGGACGAGGCGGAAGAATCCAAGGACTCCCTCCGGTCATTTCAGGAAATCTTTGACTGGAGCACCTACACCGAAGACCTGGAACGGGTGGCCTCCGCTGAGTCGGTCTTGGCCGGTAGTCTTGCCTTCACGGACCTGGTCACACCAGGCGGTGATTCAGGTGGTGGGTCCAGCCCTCCAATCGAATCCGTCCTGGCGCTCAGGGAACTGACAGGCAGAGTCCAGCAACCGCTTCATGTCGAGGTGGGGGTTGAAGCTCACCCAACCATCCTCACGACAACCTCGGGCTCCCTCGTCGTCCGACCGGTGTGGTCGGATCGGGGTTGGCTCGAGTATCGCGGGTACGACCCCCTCGCTGGTGAGGAAGTGCAGACATTCTGGTCGGACCTCAGTACGGCTTTCGACTGGTTGGAAGCATCTCCTGATGGTCGGTTGCTCGCAGGCTGGGATGAATTTATGGGCCAACTTTGCTTGTGGGACGTCGAGGGCGACCGCGAGCTTGGCTGCTTCGAGGGTATCGGGGACTTCGAGTTCTCATCCGACGGATCGTCCCTCGTGTGTGTTGGCCGGACCGGGATCTGCTGGGCCTTTTCAATCGCACACCTGATTGAAGGCGGTCTTCCCGGTGGCTTGTTCGAGGAAGGCGATCTCACCAACTCCCAAGTCTCACACTCCATTGGCACGACGCTCGTCAATGCAGACGCCTCATTGGTTCTGGTTCAGGCACCACCCCTTTCCAGCGGTCAGGTCAGAGTGCTTCGTTCGAGAAGCGACGGCCCCGCACGTGAATTCGAAACCGTCAGCCAGTTCACCGAGCGAGATCTTTCACGACTGGCATTTCTCGAAACCGACGGGGAGACCATTCTCCTGCGCGAGCATGAGGGAGACCTCATCCGGGCCAACGTGGACAGCGAAGAGGGCGCTGGAGGTATTGAACAGTTTTTTCCCGCCCGTCCCGACCAGCGAAGCGAACTGGCTCGCAGGCGGGTCTTCGAGAGTCCGCCAACGGAGGTACTCGACGGGTATCCCTCAGACGCCGTGGTTTCTCCGCGCAAGCGATGGGTGGTCTGGTGGGAAGGGACTCCCGCTCGACCCAGGCTTGTCGTACGTGATGTCATCAAGCAGGACTTGAAGTCATTCGAGTTCGTGGCCGCCCCGGTGCGTGGGGACAAGCTGGAGTCGTTTCGGCCAGAAGTATTCCGCACTGAGCCGCTCTGCGCTTTTGATCCCACTGAGACCCGACTTTTGGTGGCGTCTGCTGCTGATGCCCGCCGTCTGGTGTGCGTCGATCTCGACCGGATGACTCGTCGGGAGCAGCCTGTTTTTCCTCGAGCCGATTTCACGAGAATGTCTTTCAGTCGCAGCGGAGAGCTCTTCCGAGTTGGCGACCGTCTTGGCCATTGGGATTCCACGGATTCGCCTCAGCTTCTGTCTGATGACTCCCCCGGTCCTATCGCGCCCTCGGGAGAGTTCTACTGTGTCTTCGGTGAGGGGACGGGTGTGCACACCGTCTGGCCCATTGATCCGCCGCGAGTT
>NHEC01000025.1 GCA_002171655.1 Planctomycetes bacterium TMED75 | reverse complement strand
CCGTGGGGTGCACCGTTCTTGTCTGCAGGGTGTGTATCGTCGATCGCCGTCTTCCCGCTTGACTGCTACTCTGAAGGGACTCATGAACATGCGATTCGACGTCATCGTGGTAGGGGCCGGTCATGCCGGCACCGAGGCGGCCTGGGCGGCTGCCGGGGCCCTGGGTCCCGATGGTCGAGTTGCGATGATCACCATGGATCCCTCGACGATCGGGACCATGTCCTGCAATCCCGCCATCGGAGGGCTCGGCAAGGGGCAGATCGTGCGTGAAATCGACGCACTGGGCGGCCTGATGGGACTGGCGGCCGATGCTTCGGGGATTCTCTTCAAGGTGCTCAATGCTTCTCGAGGAGCCGCGGTCCGTGGACCGCGTTGCCAGAACGACAAGTATGCCTACCGGGCGCACGTGCAGCACCTGCTCAGCCAGCGTGCGGGGATCACCGTCATCTCGGGCCGGGTTGACCGACTTGAGCATGATTCGGGTGCACGCATCACCGGAGTCCTCGTCCCTTCAGGAGGTGGACCGGTTCGTGCGGACAACGCCGCCCTCGAAGTGAACCGTCAGATGAATGCTCTCGCCGTCCCCCTCTATGCGGCGCACCCCCTCGAGGAGGATCGCTTCTCCGAACCGACCGTACTTCACGCTCCGGCGGTGGTGCTCACCACCGGCACCTTCATGCGGGCCCTCATGCACACCGGTGACCAACGAGTGGAGGGCGGGCGAGCAGGGGAAGGTGTCGCGGTTGGAATCTCCGACATGTTGCGTGAGCTGGGCTTCGAGCTCGGACGGCTCAAGACCGGCACGCCGCCTCGTCTGCTTCGAAGTTCCCTCGACTGGGACGGACTTGATCCCCAGTACGGGGACGAGTCGCCGGTTCCCTTCAGCGATCTGACGTCCGCCGATCAGTTTCCGGTGATGCCCCAGATCGACTGCCGAATCACCCGAACCGATGTCCGGACCCACGAACTGATTCGATCGAATCTCCACCGAGCCCCGATGTACTCGGGTCAGATCGATGCCGAATCCGGTCCACGGTACTGCCCCTCGATCGAGGACAAGGTGGTTCGTTTCGAAGATCGGGACTCCCACCACGTCTTCCTCGAGCCCGAGTCACTCTTCACCGAAGAGGTCTACTGCAACGGCATCTCCACTTCGCTTCCCGCGGACGTGCAGGAGCATCTGGTGCATTCGATGCCGGGCTGCGAGCACGCTGAGATCCTCCGCTGGGGGTACGCGGTCGAGTACGACATGGTCCGTCCACACCAGCTTGATTCCACCGGCATGACACGTCTTGTCGACGGTCTGTTCCTGGCCGGGCAGATCAACGGCACCAGCGGGTACGAGGAAGCGGGGGGGCAGGGTCTGATTGCCGGAATGAATGCCGCTCGACTCGCTCGCGGTCTTCCCCTCTCGACCCTTGGCCGTGATCAGGCCTACATCGGAGTCATGATGGACGATCTGGTGACGCGTACTCCGCGTGAGCCGTACCGGATGTTCACTTCCAGAGCGGAGCATCGGCTGCTTCTTCGTGCGGACAACACCGATCAGCGTCTCACCGGCTGGGGTCGGGAGCACGGACTCGTGGACGACGCTCGCTGGCTTGCGTGGACGAAGCGGTCGGATGAACTCGATCAATTGCGTGCGCTCTGCACGGTGCGTGTTTCCGGCGAGCCGACTTTGGAGGAAGTGCTCAAGCGTCAGGATGCTGCCTGGGACGAGGTCGTGGCGCTCGCTCACCAACGAGGTTCGACACAGCTCGATGAATCACTGTTGAAGCGGGTGGCCACCGAGCACCAGTACGAGGGGTACATTCGCCGACAGGCTGCCGAGGTGAAGCGACAGCAGCGCAGTGAATCCGTTCGCATTCCATCCGGCCTCGACCCTCATTCAATCTCGGGCCTGCGCAACGAGGCCCGTGATGCGCTGGCTCGATACCAGCCGACCACCCTGGGCCAGGCTTCGCGGGTGGAGGGCATCACTCCGGCGGATCTCACCTTGATCAGCCTGGCGATTCGCCGGCTTGCCTGACTGGTGCATGTCGGTCGAGTCTGCTCCTGCTACCCTGCATACCGACCGCCGCCGTAGCTCAATTGGCAGAGCGCGTGATTTGTAATCTCGAGGTTACCGGTTCGATTCCGGTCGGCGGCTTTTTCTGGGTCCCAGCACGTTGCGCGCCCCTGCGGTCATTGGAGGGGGGAATTCGACCGTGTTTCTTGCTGGAGCTGGAAACCCACGTTAGACTCCCGGATCGTCTTCGGACGACCCTGGCGGGTTACCCAAGTGGCCAAAGGGGGCAGACTGTAAATCTGCTGGCGTATGCCTTCGAAGGTTCGAATCCTTCACCCGCCATTTTCTCTAGAAACAGCACTCAGCGGGGTGTAGCTCAGCTTGGTAGAGCGCGTCGTTCGGGACGACGAGGTCGCACGTTCGAATCGTGTCACCCCGATTCACGGCCTTGATCTGATGATCAGGGTTTTTTTCTCCAAAGAGCCGATTTTGATGGGCTGGGGGGGTTTTTGCCCCCCTCCGGGCGGTGGTTGCGTCCGCTACCTTCCGAATTTTTATCGACCACACTTGACGGCCCTTGAATATCAACGTATGTTGATGTTGTTGAAGGCCAGTGCACAAGTCATACCCCCACGTGACTTCTGCCCTGAACCTTCTCGCAATCCCGGAAGCACCGGTACTTCGCCACCCCGGCATAGGCGGATCGAACCAGTGGTTTTTTCTTTCCGGGAGCTGCTGAAAAGCGTGGACACTTCGGTGTCCACGCTTTTTTTTCGGTCGTTTTGATGGGGTGGTGATCGGTCTTCAGTGCTGGACTGGATGCAGCGTCCGAAGTTCTCGTTCGAGTCTGGTGCGGTCTGAAGGGCTCAGGCTGAGTTCATTCATGACCCCGTCGATGCAGGCGCTCAGCAGTCCGCTGTTGTTCAGGCTGCACGCACCCTGCGTCACCGCAAGCCTTGACCGGGCGACTCGAATCACGTCGAGTACATCACTGGTAGAAGTTTGATTGATCGTTTGCGTTGGCACAGGCCGCGCACCTTTCCTCGGGTGATCCCGAGTAACCAGTACGTACTTATCGACCAGATGTTCACCCCGGCTGAAGCAAATAAGTCGCAAGCCCATTTGATCAAACGATTTGCTAGAAGCGAATCAGGAATCCGCCGGTCAGCGCATTCTGCTCACCGTCACCAAAGGCACCGTCGTAACTGACCGAGAAAGAGGTGTTCCAGGAGGGTGCCCAGAGCAGCTGCACGCCGGTGTAGATCTGGTTGAGCGTGCCGTTTCCACCACTTTCCCGGATGGTCTGGCTCGCCCCTCCGGGGGCTCCGGGAATTTCGAATTGAGCAGTCCCGTAGTCGATCGCCTGTCCCTGGTAGCCAACGCCTGCGGACAAGCGAAGCGAAGGGGCCACCAGCCATTCCACGTTGGTTCCGATTCGGCCGATGAAGAAGTTGAAGTCTCCACCCTTGTAGTCTGCATCGGGTATCCCCGGCTCATCCAGGTTCCCCGTGTACTCAAGCAGTGAGTATCGGATCGAAGCCTCCGGCTGCAGTGCGAAGCTTTCGGTAAGCGGAATGCGAGTTCCCACCGTGCCGTCGAAGTCAAATTCCCAACCGGTGAGGTTGTAGTTGGCTTCGGGAATAAGCCCGGTGAGCGAAGATCTCTGGACCCCATCCGCGGTGTTGTAGCCACCGCCGATGGAGAGGATCGCGTACTGCTCCAAGGTTCCATCCGTACCACTCCAGGAGATGAAGGGCGTTCCTCGGAAGCTGTTGACGGTAGCGTCTCCAAGGTCCTGGTTGAGCGTGACGCTGGTGTTCTCCCAACCGGCGGTCAGTCCCAATGTGAGCCCGTCAGAGAGGGCGATCCCCCATCCGGTGGCAACTCCGTAGGTGCTGGCATCGTAGCCCACGACGTTGCCGATTTGGTTCATGCGAGTCCACTGCCCGTACCCATCGACAAACAGGGTCTGGAAGACATCCGAGTTCTGCTTTTTCGGGTTGGGATCAATCGGTGAGCCATTGATGATGACCTGGGGAGGACTGTTGCTCGAACTGCCTTGCACCGCCCCTTGTTCCTGGAGGCTGGCCAGAAGCATCGGGCTCGACATCGCATCTGCCTTGAGCATGCCCGGGCCGCGCGTACCGATCGCAACCTCCCGTATGTTGCGTCTTGCCACGTTGGAATACATGTTGTCCGCGGTGGCGCGCTCGGCGGCAAACTGACTCTGGGGCAGAAGGCCGGTAGCCAGCGTATTTTGGTAACTGGCCAAGGAGAAGGCGTTTTCGTCGATCGCGGCAAGCAGATCGGCCTGAGCCCCGAAGGGGTCCTGACGTGCGTCAGGGATGAGTGAGTTGAGATAGCTGCCCAGGCCTGCCAGGTCGCCTGCGGGGGCAGCGTAGTTGGCGGTGATTCGCGCGATGAGCTGATTGAAGTCTTCTTCGCCCGTGTCGGTGAAGATTTCCACCGACCGAGTGACCATGTTCGTGAAGGCATCCCAATCGCCTCCAGTTGCATCCACGAAGGTATCTGCAAATCCGGAGTTGTTTTCCATCAGCAAGAGTTCAGTTTCATCACTGATCCAGCCCTGGTTCTCCGGGTTGAGAATATTGATGAAGATGTTGGCACCCGGGAGAAACGATGCCAGGGCGATCGAAGTGAACTCGATGTATGGGACGGCATCTCCAAACTCGTCGACGTTGGGATTTTCCGGGTTGTAATAAACCATGATCCCCGCGTCGTCTCCGAAACTCGGGGTAGTGATCGATCCGCCAAAGCTCAAGGTTCCGGTTCCGAGCTGATTTCCGCCCAACAGCCATCCGGAGTTGATCACGAAGTTTGGATCGGGAAAATCAAACTGAAGTTCGACCGTGCCTTCGCCTCCGAAGGTCCCGCCATCGATGAACAGGGTGCTGCTGAGGGTCGTGAGATTCAGACCACTGCCCGGTTCGAAGATCGGTGTGATGAGTACGAATCCACCGTCCAGCACGTTCAGTGTGCCGTTGATGAAATTCGTTCCGATGTTCGGTGGAAGCCCCGGATAGGAACCGTCCGGATTCCAGCCTGCACCCAGGGTCAGCCTCGTTCCTGCTCCAGTCACCGTCAGGTTGCTGTTGTCATCTTCCAGGTTGAAGTACCCGTTGAAATTCGAGATCGTCCCTCCGTTGAGGACGAAATTCACGATGTCTCCATCCGCAGCCAGAATTCGACCTGAGCCGTTGAGACTGCCGAATTCATAGGTGGTTGCCAGGCCCCCTCCAAGATTCAGAACGGCATTCTGATTGACAATCAGTGCAATGTCCCCGATGAGATCAACCCCTCCCTCCAGGTTCAGGACGGCGGAGTCGTTGTCGTTTTCACCAACGATGAGGGTTCCATTCATCGCGATCGTGCTTCCCGATGTGAAGAGCGTGTTGCCTGCGCCTTGAATCCGCAGGATCGCGCCGGGATCACTCATGATGAGATCGCTGGTGAAGGCCAGGATCTCATCTCCAGGAGTCAGTTGCGAGGTGTCCAGTACCAGGTTGCCCTGGGCGCTGATGTTGACATCGAGAATCAGATCCACGGTTGGCACGATGCGGACCTCACCGGTCGAGCTCGACATGGAAAGCAGTCCGGGACCCGAGAGTGTGAGGCTCGAGTTCACATTGCCCCCGACGGTCGAGATTTCGCTGATTCCCGTGTAGGTGCCGAAGATCTCGTTGATCGTGATCTGGTTTCCAGCGGCTCCACCATTGTTCATGTTGAACTGAAGTGAACCGTTGACCTCATTGCCGTTCACTCCCCAGGAGCCCGGCCCTCCGGGCGCCTGCCAGTTGTTCTGGTCACCGAATGAATAGGTGGCTGGGGTCGAGGACTCCGCATTGAATTCATTGACTGCGTTGCCCTGTCCCATAACGGATGCGGACATGGTCACTGCACCCAGTCCCACAGCGAGCAAGTTGATTCGTCTCTTCGTGCGCATCCTGCGTCAATCCTCCGGATCCTCCGGAAGCTGTTCCGGTGGGTGTTAGGGACAAGGTACCTGAGCAAACGCGCTCGCGCCCGCCTGGATTGCCCCCCACCGGTCGAATCAACGCAAGATTCGATCAGAATTCGAAGCTGACACCGCCCCCGAAGAACTGGTCGTTGGTGCCGTCGAGCGTTCGCCCTTCATATCGGAAGGAGAGCGAGACGTCCCAGCTCGGCATCCAGGTCAACTGGGCTCCGTAGTACAGGTTGTTGCGGTCCACCTGGTCCGGTGTGCCGGGGAGGGGGCTGCCAAAGCCGAGGACACCGGTCTCGATGTCCCCACCAAAGCTGTAGTTGCCCTGCCAACCGAGGCGACCTTCGATGATAAGTCCTGCGATCGAGACCACTTCGAGGCTTGCACCCAGTCGGCCGATGATCGCGTTGAGGTCATTGGTGTCCACGCTGAGGGTGCCAGGCTGGTTGCCTTCCTCACTGTAGGAATCGGTCTGAATGAAGCTGTAGACGAAGGAGCCCTCCGGCACCAGGTTCACACCGCCACCCAGGGGGATTCGGTAGCCAAGCCCTGCGGAGAAGTCGATCTGCCAGCCTCCGGTGCTCCAGTTGTAGTCACGACCGAGGGTGGTATTGCGACGTGTACCGTTCCAGTCGTTGTATCCACCGGTCAGCGCGAGGTCGACGTTCCAGTTTTCGTTGGCCCATCCGAAGAAGGGACCGGCTCGGACGGTTCCGACGTCGACGCTTCCGAAGTTGTCGTTGAGGTCGCCATTGAAGTCGTCATAACCCAGGAGCAGACCCAGCACCGAATTCTCGGAGAGCTGTCCGCCGACCCCGGCAAGGACGCCCCACTGGTTGCCGTCGACCCCGATGACGTTGGACATGTTGTCGAGGTTGATCGTACGGCCGTAGCCCTGGACGAAGGCGACCATGTTGTCGTCTTCCTGTCGTCGTTGACCGGACTCCGGTCCGGCACCGTACCCGTACTGCGAGCGGATGGTGTCCGCCTCGTCCTGAGAGGCGAGCATCGACTGGGAGCTTTGGCTGAGGGGCCGTCGGGCAGGGCCCGGTCGGCCGAGTTCGTTGCCGGTACGCATGTCGCTGAGTGCTTCGTGGTAGGCATTGAACGCATTGGTATCGGAAACGACCTGAAGGCCGCTGGCAATGCTCTCGGGGCCAAGCCGCGCAAGCGCGCTCTGGTAGAGACTGGTGGTTCCCAGCTGATCGAGCTCGTGGAAGAGCAGGGCCTGGGGGTCGCCGTTGTCGGTCACGGATCCGACCGCATCATTCAGCCAGGCACCGCGCTGTTCCACGACCTGTCCACCGCCTAGTGCGGGGTTCTGGTAGTTGGTGTCGATGGTGACCATGCCGTCACCGTCGACCGCGAAGCTCCTGGTCACGGTGTTGAATCCTTCGAGGGTGACGAGGTTCCAGTTGCCGTTGACATCGGTGTCGTAGTCCTCGAACAGGTCCCAGGTGGTTTCCGTCGGGATGAATTCCGTGCCGCCGATCACGAGTTCGATCGTGGTGCCGTCACCGAGGAGGATCTGGCCGCCAAGGTCGTCCATCGCGATCTGCGTGTTGTAGGCGCTTGAGGTGTCCTCGGTGTAGCCCAGCCCGAAGATCAGGTTGCCGGCGAGCATGTCGATGTTGAGTCCACCGGTATCGAACTGGATCGTGCCGTAGCCTGCCCCGTACTCGCCGGTATCACTGTCGTAGGTGCCGGCAAAGAGTGTTCCGGCCTCGAAGGAGGTCAGTGGGTCTGCGGTGTCACTGTAGAATTTGATCTCGATCTTTGACGCCTGCGCGCCGAGTAGATCCTCGGAGGACCCGCCGCCGAGTATCGCATCGGTGAGGTCCACGTTGGCATCTTCGAGATCGCCAGTATCAAGTTGCTTGTTGATGCTGATCGTCCCGCTGTTGACTGCTGCAAGCACGCCGAAGACGCTTCCAAGGTTGCCGTCGAGGTTGATCGCTGAACCGTTCCCGTCGGCGAGGAGGACTGCAGTCGAGCTGATCGCGATCGTATCGAGTGTGCCAGCGGCGCCTCCTCCCACATTCAGGTCGCCGCCTTCGAGCACGCTTACGGCGCCCTCGAAGGTGATCTCCTGCGTGCCATCGTCTCGGCCGAGATCAAGAGCGCTCTGAATTCCTTTGATCGTGGTCGTGCTGTTGAACCCCAGGAGGGTGTTGCCAGCGACCATCAGTTTCGCCTCGTCCTCGACGAGGATGCTGCCCTCCGACGTGAGCTGGCCGTTGAACTGGGTCTTCGTGCCGTCTCCCGTCGAGATAAGGCTGCCGCCTTCACCGATCGTGCTGTTCAACTCGAAGGTCAGGCCCGTGGTGGCGTCATTGCCACCAGAGGCGTCGGTGAGCGTGCCACCGTCAAGCGCCAGCGTGTTGAAGTTGGCGAAGCCGCCGTTCTGCACGACGAACGCACTGTCGCCGTTCATCGTGAGGACGCCCTCGTTTTCGGTGAGGCTCCTGACCGAGGAACCACTGCCGACGATGACCGCGGAGTCGCCGCCGAGGGTCATGTTCGCGGTGTAGATCGTTCCGGTACCGCCCGTGAGAGCGTCGTTGGTCACGATGTGATCGTTGTCGTCTCCGAAACCGAGCCCCGAGAGATTGGGATCGGAAAGATCCACGGCACCCACCAGAAGTGAGGAATAGCCAGTGAGGGTGATGTCGCCTCCGTCCTGGCTGGTATCTGGATCTGGCTCGTTGGTAACGGGATCGAGCGTCTGGTCGTCGAGGGTGATCAGGGTTGATTCGCCGACGAGTTGCATGATTCCGTGGCCGGCCTCCCGACCACTGAAACTGCCGTCGTACGCGAGATTCACACCTCCGTTGAGCAGGTAGTTGTTGTCGGAGAGGATCAGGCTCGATCCACCGTCCATGTTCAGGGTAAACGCCGATCCGAGGTCGGCCTCTGCCGTGATTCCTCCGGTCAAGAGGGCCCATCCGCCTCCACTGAAGTTCAGGTCGCCCTCGATGCCTGCGATGCCTCCCGCACTGATTTCGCCATCGATGATCAGATTGAACGACATCCCGAATGCGGCCGCACCATCCAAGTCATAGACCAGGACGAGGGAATCCTCCTCGGCGTCGTCACCGTCACCGTAGGTGAAGTCGATGTCTCCGCTGGCATTGAAATTGAAGCCCTCATCGAACCACATCGCGCCCGAACCGGTCTCGAACCGGGCTCCGGCCTCGAGGCCGAAGGTCACCTCCGCTGCGCTGATGAAGGTAATCGCGGACTCCGAGAGCAGGAGGATGTTTCCGATGTCCTCCCAATTCTGACCCCCGAACGTGATGTCGAAGTAGGGAAGGGAGTCGTCCTCGTCGTTGAGATCGAACCGGATGGATTTCCCTTCAAGGTCCTGATTGCCGTTACCGGGGTAGTCGTCCCAGTTCACCGCTTCGTCAGCCTGAATGGGGGTTCCTCCAGGGGGGGGGTTTTGCGTGGCCCCACCTGCCTCGTCATTGCCGTCCAGGGTGCTCTGTGCCATGCCAACCTGAGGGGCGCAGAGGCCAAAGGCCGTGAAAAGTACCGTCATTCCGAACAAGTTTCGTGTGGAAGGCATCCCTGATCTACTCCAAAGTATTTGGGTGGCCGTCGTGGCCGGTGTTCTTCATCTTCTATCGGCACACTTGGGGGGGTGCGCTTACTTCATCTCGAGCAGAAGCGACTCTCTCTTCAAAGGTCGTCGTCCTACTCCAAGCGCAGTCCATCGGATCTCTGAGGCGGGGCCTCGATCCGCGAGCCCATTCTTTCGCCAAATAAGCCAATATATGACTCATCTGTGGCGAACGCGTGGCTATCTGCTTCGAATCTTGCATTTCTCTTCAAAGGCGTTGCTGCCTGGGACCCCAGTCTGGCACTCTCTACTACGCGGGCGGAAGCAGTAAGTTCGTTGCATCGCCTGCATTAGCCATGCTTTCTCTCAGCGGCCCTCAGTTTCCGAGCGGGCGAACCCAGATATTGCGGAACTGAAGGGGGTCGGTGTGGTCTTGAATTCTTATCGGACCTGGGCCATGGGGACTGCCGTACTTGGTGGTGTCACCGTGGACGGTGGTGCCGGTGAACGCCTGGTTGTTCTGAACCAATACGCCGTTGAAAAGCACCGTGGCGCGCCCGGGGCTGGCGAGGGAACCGTCTTCATTCCAGCGAGGGCTGGTGTAGATGATGTCAAAGGTGTTCCAGTCGCCCTTGGGGCGGCAAGGGTTCACCAAGGGGGGGTGTTGTCCGTAGAAGCTGCCCCCGGATCCATCAGGATAAGTCGTGTTCTCATAGCCATTAAGGATCTGAATTTCGTACTTGTCGTTGAAGAAGATCCCGCTGTTGCCGCCATTCTGGCCCTCGCCAGCGAAGTCAGCGGGCACCCGCCATTCCAGATGCAGCTGGCAGTCTCCAAAGTCCTGGCGGGTGTGGAGGTCGCCG
The DNA here is from genome assembly GCA_002171655.1 of Planctomycetes bacterium TMED75. Classification (GTDB taxonomy): domain Bacteria; phylum Planctomycetota; class Phycisphaerae; order Phycisphaerales; family SM1A02; genus UBA8087. The sequence continues at coordinate 1,196 of NHEC01000025.1, read as the reverse complement.
CCCTGGACGGAGGCAATGCCATCTTCAACCTTCCAGGCGGCTGCACCGCCACCCGTTCTGAAGGCATCGAGGTTGGTGCCATCGAAGAGAACGACGGCATCGCTGGGCGCCGTTCCGGCGGCGGTGTCGGTGGCGGTCATCCCGGGCGTGACGACGGCAGGTTGTGGTCGGTTCATGTCATGGACCGACCAGGTGCCGGTGTCCTGCTGGGCACAGGCAAGCGCGAACAGGCCGGCAGCTCCGCCAGCGGCAAACAGTGTCATTCGGGAATAGGTCATCGCTCGATCCTCCAGATCTTGTGTTTGATTCCCTTGTACCAGAAACCCCTCCTTGGTTGGAACGCACCGGCACCCGATACGATGTTGACAGCATGAATCGGAACGAGTCCCATTCCACTCCCCCGACTCCAGCACTCACGCTGGAGGAGGTGCAGATGACCTACCCCGACGGGTTCGTCGCGCTGCGTGAGGTCTCCTTCCAACTCGAGCAAGGTGGCTTGCTCGCACTCACGGGTCCCAGTGGTTGTGGCAAGACCACGGTGCTGCACATGCTGGCGGGGCTGCGTTCCGCGACCTCCGGACAGATCACGGTCGACGGCAGTTCCCCCTCGCAGGCTCGTGGGGTGGCCTGCTGCTTTCAGGATCCGCGTCTGCTTCCGTGGCGCACGGTCGATTCCAACGTCGCGTTGCCGCTCGAACTCGAGGGTGTTGCGGCCGATGAACGTGGTGTCAGAGCACGTGAAGCGCTCGATCGGGTGGGGCTTGTGGATGTTTCGGGCCGTCTTCCTCATCAGCTTTCAGGCGGCATGCGGATGCGGGTGTCGATCGCTCGAGCACTGGTGGTGCGCCCGAAGCTGCTTCTCTTGGACGAACCCTTCGGTGCACTCGACGAAGTGACCCGAGAGCAACTCGATGACGAACTGCTCAGACTCTGGAAAGAGGATGGCATGACGGTGGTGATCGTCACTCATTCCCTGCGTGAAGCGGTGTACCTCGCGCAGCGTGTTCTGGTGATGTCCGGTTCCGCGGGCCCGCTGGTCGCGGACACTCCGATCAACTTCGGTCCCCGGTCCGCCTCCACTCGAACCGATCATGCCTTCAATGATGAAGTGGGGCGGGTGCAGCAGCTCCACCGATCGGCGGGTGGGCCATGAGGTTCCTCCTCTTCCGATGCCTGCCCCCGCTCCTGGTGGCGAT
>NHEC01000024.1 GCA_002171655.1 Planctomycetes bacterium TMED75 | reverse complement strand
CGCAGTCGCGGCGGCTGTCTCTCGAGGAGTGCGGTCGATAGCAGGGAGCTTTTGGCGGAGTACCTGCAAGGAGGGAGGAGGGAGAGGGAGGGAGATGAAGGAGGCGGGAGAGGGGGGGGCAGAGGAGGAGAGGGACGGAGAGTCCGAGACGTGCCGACGGACGAAGGTACACTCGACGAGCATTGGGAGAAGGAATCAGAACATGGCGCCCGAGCCGTTTGCGCACATGGAGGCCATGGAGTGGATCGTGACCAATGTGAACGGCGGCGCGTACGTCGAGATGCGGAAGGGCGCGCGCGGCGGAGCGGCGGAGGCGGGGAAGGCGATGCAGTACGAACCGACGGCGAAGATGAGGGATCTGATCACGACGATGGAAGTAAGGCGGGCGGGCGTAGCCGTGTGGGCGGACACGCATCTTGACGAGGATATGATGAAAGAGACGCAAGAATGGCTGAGGAAGCACCATGGGATCGAATCGTATGGGACACCTGGGGAATGCGAGGGGGAGAATGGCGAGGCGGCGCGGTCAGTGCGGCGGGGAGTGCTGGTGTTATGGAAGAGCTCGAGCGTGACGATGAGCGGGATGGAGACGGTGGTGGAGGGCAGGATCGTGCGGATGCGGGCGAAATTCGAGAAGGACGGGCGCGAGCTCGCGATGTATGGGTGTTACATGCCAACGCGCACCTGCGAGGGAGTAGCGGAGTGCTGGGAGCAGCTGAGCGACGCAGTTGCACGTGAGACGTCAGACGTGGCGATCGGAGGAGACCTGAATGCGGAGACGAGGGAATGGCTATGGAAGAGAGGGAAGGGCGAGGGAGAGTGGGCGGCGGGAGATGTGGCGTTCCACACATTCTTGGAAGACCATGATCTCGTGTCCTGCGTAAGGCAGGCAACGTATCGTGCGGGAACGTCCATCGACCACTGGGTGGTCACGCAGCGGCTGCACGGACATATGGGTAGAGGAACGACGGTACCGGGAGTGAGCGGAAGAGATCACGAGGCGGTGTGCATCCAGTACCACGCGAGATTGGCAGGAGATGATGGAGCAAGAGAAGAGAGGCCGGTGGAGAGGCTTTGGTCCAAGCTGAAGGAGGAGGGTCGGAAGGCGTACAAGGTAGAGGCGTGCGATGCGTGGGTGGAGAGGAAGGAGGAGCTCAGCGAAGAGGGCCGGCAGCTGTCAGCAGCGGAGGAATTACGGGAGCTGCAGCGCACCCTGGAAGCCACGGCGAGGAAGCTCGGGGGTTCAGAGGCCGATCGGGGCGATGCGAGGAGAGAAGAGCGGAAGCCTGCGCCGCCAGGCACGGGAAAGCCGAGCGAGAGGGAATACCTGCGACAGAAGGTAGGATACTGGAGGGGGTTGCGCGAGGAGGTGATGGAGTGGGGCGGGATGGTCTACGGAAAGTGGGCGCGGAGCCGCCTGATGAAGAGGCTGGAGAAGGAAGGCGTCGAAATACCGTACGGCGTTGAGCCGAGAGAGCGACGGCGACAGGTCTTGCAGGAAGTCGACCGAGAATGCGGCGAGGCGGAGGAGAAGTTCAAGGGGAGCAAGCCCGAACGAGCGGATCGCATACTCGAGAGGATGGAGGAGGCGGTGCGGAAGAAGTGCGGCGGGTGCATGTACGAGCTGTTCCAGATCCTGAGGGAAGAGCAGGATGGAAGGAGGCGAGGGGATCGGATGGTGGCGGTGACGGTGCCAGGGAAGGAGGGTGAAGAGGGCGAGGTGCGAGGACCGGCGATGAAGGAGGAGGTGGCGAGGCAAGCTGGGGTGGTGAACGCGGCGAAGAGGGTGTCGATGGATGCGGTCAGGGAGGTGGTCGCGTGGGCGATGGGAGACGGCGAGGATGGCACGCGGGGCGAGGAGCGCGACCGGGAGTGGGTGGCCGAGCACCTGTGCACGTACGCCGCGTGCAAGAAGGCGATTGGTGGATTCGTCGAGGGTAAAGGGCTCGGGATCGACGGATTCGATGGGTACCTGGTAAGGAAGGCGGGCGAGCCGGTCTGGCGCGAGTATCATCGAATCCTGCGGCGGGTGGGGAAGGAAGGTGATTACCCAGAGGAGTGGAATGAGTGGATCGGGCTGCTTGCGATGAAACCGGGGGAAGATGCCAAAGACTTTGCGCGACGGCGCGACCTGTGGCTGCAGCCGCACTCGGAGAAGTGCCTGATGAGAATGGTGCTCGCTGAGTACCAGCGCGCGGCGGCGGAGGCGGTACCGGGATCGGCGGCGGGCTTCACCGCGCAGCGGGGCGCGCCGGAGCAGACCCTCGCCGCGAGGTTGCATGTTGAAGCCAGCATGGTGCACCGGGGGATCTGCGCGACGGGGTACCTAGATCTCGGGACGTTTTTCATGAGCGTGGTGCACGAGGTGCAGTGGGAGGTGGAGCGGGCGTGCGGGGTCGCGCCGGGAGTGACGGAGGTGGTGCGGGCGCTGAGAGAGGGGGTGGAGGGAGGAAAGCTCGAAGGGTTGAAGGGGAGGTATGAGACGGAGTACGGTTTGACGAGGGCGGTGGCGATCTTGAAAGGGCTCGGGCAGGGCGACCTGCTCTCGCCGGATAGGGCGAAGCTCGTCCTCGCCGTCGTCCAGAGATCTGTCAGTCGCCTGTGCGTCGGCGCCGAGCTCAGGGCGGATGGGCGGAGGGTGCCCCAGCTCTTCTTTGCAGACGATGGGAGCATGTTGGCGAGCGACCTGTACACCCTGCAGCACGCGTTCGAAACGAACTGGATCTTGTGCAAGATACTCGGGTTGAACATGATCGTGAAGGAGAAGAAGAAGACGGCGTGGTCAGCCGTGTACTGGAAGGGCGGGAAGGAGGTGGACGTCGAGTACGAGATGTGCTTTCCCGACGGGACGGTAATCCCGCAGCTGAAGAAGGGAGAGACGTACAAGTACCTGGGGACGGAGATGCCGACGGGGTGGGCGGAGGGGTCGTGCCACGCGGCGGCGCGGGCAAAGGTGGTGCGGAGGTGCCGGCAGATGATTGGGGTGATCGGGAGGGCGCCGCTGCTCACCGTCGACCGGATGAACACGGCGATCTCGCTCGCGATGGCGGGGATCCTCGGGTACTACGGGAGGTCGACGGTGATCACCTGGGACGACTGCGTGCAGATTGAGAGGGCGCGGATCGCGGCGCTGCGGCAGCGCGGCTTCAATGTCGGCACTCCGAAAGCGCAGGTGTACGAGAGAGAGGCCGCAGCCGGGATGGGGCATGAGCACGCGTATGCGTATGCGGCGGCGGCGATCTTTGATCAGTTCGACAGAGCGTTGAGCGGGAAGGAAGGCGAGCCGGCGCGAGCGGCAGTGCACGATGCGATCGCGACCACCTGCGCGCGCCTCGGCTGTCGCGGTACCGATCCGCTAGAGTGGAACCCGCAGCACCTGCGGCACGAGTTGCGCGAAAACATGCTTGTGGAGGCGTGGCTGAAGATCAAGCTCGAGATGAAACTGAGAGGGGTGAGGACGGCGGGAGGCGAGGCGGCGGAGGGGCCGATGGAGGTGAGGAAGTGGGTGGGGACGAGGGACGGGAAGGAGAGCGTGCGGAGGGCTAATGGCGGTGGGCGGGGAGGCGGACCGCTGCTTTGGGAGGCCGAGGCGGGGCGTTGGGATACGGCGGGCCTCGAGTGTACCTTCTCGCGCGGGTTGGCGGAAGCAGGAATTGCGACGTGGGGAGACGTGACCAACCTGAAGACGGGCGGGTGGTTGCGGTGGGCGGAGGTGAAGAAGGAGTATGGCCTCGACGAGAGCCTGAGGGGAGATTATGAGCGCTTGGTGGGAGCGACAGCGGCGCAGTCGACGGCGGCGGCGGCGGCGGCGGCGGCGGAGCGCGGCATCGAGGGCGAGTTGAACAGGGCGGAGTGGGCCGAGCTTTGTACCGAGTGGGCGCAGACAGAGAGGCGGGGTGAGCAACCGAGGGAATTGGCGGAGAAGGTATACCCAATCCGCAGCATCAAGGCAGCGAGGAAGACGGGATACGGCGGCGGCGGCGACGTGTGGGAGTACCTGGTGGAGTGGGAGGGTGAATGGCCGGATGACTGGCGCGGCTCGGACGAGCTTGGCAGGCGGAACGACGCCGAGAAGGAGGCGGCGAGGCGGCAGCGACGGAGGGCGGCGACGTTCACCGAGTGGTTGGAGTGGCACGTAGCGGGAGAAGGCTCGACCCTGAACGCGGCCGGGAGGGCGAGGGTAAAGGCGGCGGAGGATGCGGTGACGGCAGCGAGGAGGAGGTCTGCGCAAGCACACAGTGAATACGAGAATGCGAGGAGAGCAGCGGGAGGGGGTAGGTCGGCGAGAGGGAGAGATCGAAGTGCGAGCGCGGCGGGGGCGGCGGAGAGAGCGGCGGGAGCGGCGGCGGTGGCGGGAGCTGCGCTGGAGGCGGCGGGAAACGCGGCGGCGGTGGCGCGGCGGGAGGCGGAGGCGGAGGCGGCGGATGCGCGAGCGGCGCTCGACACCTGCAGAGGGGATTCGGACCAAGCGGAGTGGCTCGTCGTTTGGAAGCTCTTCCTGAGATACTCGGGAAGCGCGAGGGAGGGATACGAGGGTGAGAATATGGAGGAGACGTGCGCGGCAAAGGGCGGGTGCGGGCTCAATTGGAAGGAGAAGCTCGGGGGTGGGCAGACGATGTATCTTGGCGGGGTAGAGAAGGTGATCGGACCCGACGGGAAGACGAAGACGAAGAGCGTGGTCGGCCTGCAGCCGAGTACGGAGGCGGATGAGGAGAGGCCGAGGAGTGAACGAGTCACTGAGGAGACGATCTGGGAGAGGATCGCGGCGGCGAGGCTGGACGGAAGCGGGGAGGCGCGTGCGAGGGTTGAGGACGAGGCGCCGCCGAAACGGGAATCGTCCTTGTACCTGAAGGAGGCGGAGCGTGTGATGAGAGCGCGGCACGCGTTTGGGGTGCTCAACACACCGGTGTTCGAGAAGACGGGACTGCTGCGGGAGATGGAGGTGGAGCGGAGGTATGAGGAAGTGGTGGAGCGGCTAGAGTGGGAGGAGCGGGAGCAGGGCGTCGACGCTGGGCGCACCGGCGAGGCGAAGGAGGTGGTGGAGCGCGCGCGTGAGCTGCTCGGCCGCCTGCCTGCACAGCGCCGCCTGCTCGAGACGGTGAAGCGTCGACTGCGACCTGTGACGCGGGTAATGCGGTGTCGGATCGATGTGGGCGCGCTGAGGAAGGTTGCGGGCGAGTTCGGGAGGATGGAGGCGCGGCACTCTGATGGGCGGCCGTACGGTAAGACGTACGAGAGGATGGCGGCGGACTTGATTCGGGCAGTGGAGGTCGACGCCGACGACCCGACGGCGGGGACGATGACGGTTGAGTACAGACACAGCGCGACGGGCGCGGCGTTGGTCGACGCCGGGTACGTGGTGGCGTCGAGAGAGTACGCGGTCGGCGTCGACCCCTTCGAGCTCCCGAGGGCGCTCCGGGAGGCGGCGCTCGGCAGGTTCGGGTACGACTTCGATGACGCGGCGGCGTATCCGAATGCGATGAGATACCTGCTCGAGGAGGGGAGGGAGGAGGAGGAGGACTTTCTCGAGCATCGAGAGGAGATTCTTCGACAGATCGGAGAGCATTACTTTCCACCAGTATGCAGCGCCGCCACGAGGAGGAAACGGGCCAAAGCCCTTGTAAACTCGTGGCATATGGACGGCACCGAGTTCGCCTGGAGGGAGGGGTATGTGGAGAGGGGTGAGGCGGTGATGGGGCGGACGCTCGACAACATTGAAGTGGAAGTGGGCGATGGCTGCGGTGGGAGGCGGCGGTTCGATCTGAAGGCGTACGCGAAGCTGCAGCCGGCGCGCACCGCGGAGATCGAGGAGCGGATGGGAGGGCGGCGTGACCCGGATAGCCGGGAGCGGTCGATGGGCAGCGCGATGATGTTCATGCGACGAGTACGGGCGGAGGCTGGGAAGGACGAGGAGAAGGCGGTGCGCACGCTGAAGAGTTACCTGCTGCAAGAGGTGGAGGCGTTCTCGCGTGAGGCAAAGTTGTGGTGGTGCGCGCAGAATGGGCACCGGGCGTTGAACATGCAGCACGATGGGGTGGTGATCGCGCTGCGGGAAGGCACGGCGGCGGCGGCGGCGGCGGCGGCGCTCACCCAGTGTGTGTCATCGGCGCTGGGCTTCGAGCAGCCGGTGGAGGTGAAGACGATGAGCCACAGCGGCACGCCCGAGCCGTTGCCGAGAATCGAAGTCGGCGACCTCGTGCCGCCAACGAGGCCGCACGAGGTGGCGAACCTGGGGCGGGCGGAGGAGGGGCCGTTCGCGGCGGCGTTGGGGAGCGCGGGATACTGGATGGCGCATGTGGGGGAGGCGGTGGCGGATCCGGTGATGCGCCTCTTCCTGCGGTCACAAGACATCGAGATGGGCGGGAGCGGGGAAGTGCAGACGGAGACGGGGAGGAAGATCCAGCTCGACGCGAAGGAACGCAACCTGATGCGCGGGGTGAACGCGCCGGCGGTGGTTGAGTCGGGGAAGCTGGCGCGCGTGGTGTTGGCGCTGCACATGGCGGTCGGATTCACCGCCGCCGCCGCGTCAGACGGAAGCAAGTACGGCGGAGAAGAGAATTGTGAGGAGGAACGAGATGATAGCCTGAGGGGGAGGGTGGCGTGGGGGTTATTTGAAGGGCCGAGGCTGCCGGCGGGGGTGGAGGCGTCGGTGGCGAGCCCGGAGCAGATGCGAGAGGCGTTCGGGGCGGGGTTGAGCGGCGGCGCGCTGCCCACCTCCTGGGAGGTGATCGACGCCGAGATGTGGGCGATATACGAGTACCTGCGGCGAGTGGAGGGGAGGGCGGGTGAGAAGGCGGGCGGGGAGCGGGTGCTCATCGTGAGCGACTGCAAGGCGGCTCTGCAGGCGATCGAGGCGGCGTGGAGGCGGGTCGGGAAGGCGGGGGAGCCTGAGCCTGAGGGGTTGAGGAATAGTGATCGTGGTGCGCTCCTCGAGGCCATCTGCGCCGTGCGCGCGCGGCTGGGGCTCGTCGTCACCGTGTGGTGCCCGGCGCACGGCGGCGTGACGCCGAACAGCTACGCAGATGCGGCGGCGAAGGCGCACCTGCGAGAGGAGACCGGCGAGGTGGGGGCGCGGGAGATTACGCGAGCCGTCGCGGAGGAGGTGCGCTCGCGGGATTGTGTATATGAGCGGTGTGTGCGGGGCGAGTGGCAGCTCGCGGATCGCAAGCCCTTCAAGGAGGGGCGGCGGAGGGCGAGGGCGGAGGTGCGCAGGCGGCTATGGGAGGGCGTCGGGGACGGGGCGATCACCGCGGGCGCGGAGGGCAGGCTGTGGGCAGATGTGGTGAAGCTTGGGGGGCGCGCCTTCACGGAGGAAGCGAAGAGCCCAGAGGCGAAGGTCGAGGAAGTCGAAGGGAACATACGCATCGCGCAGACGGTCTTTGCCCTGCGGGTGGGAGAGGGCGGGCGGTGCGGAGGAGGAGCACCGGAGATGCATGCGAAGCGGTGGAGGAGGCGGGCAGAGGCGGAGGAGCGGGCGGGAGGCGGCGGAGGTGTGATGACGCGGTACGGTGAGTGGGGGTGCCCAGCGTGCAAGGCGGCGAGGAATGCAAAACGACGCGCCTTCTGCGCCATTGCGGAGGCGGCTGGGTGCAGTGATCGCCTGCGGCAGCGAGAGGAGGAGGAGGGATATCGGGTGGCGACGGGGCGACGGGTGGCGCGAGCCACACCGGCACATGTTATGCTTGGGGAGTGCGAAGGCATGGAGCCGGGGACGATGCGGTTCGTGACAAAGAACCTGTACGCCGTGCTCGAGGCGGTCGAGGAGATCGAATCGACGCCGGGCCCGTGCACCGACTTCCTGCGGGAGGCGGCCGGCGCGGCTCGGCGCGCGGAGGAGGGTGGTGTGGTGAGCGAGGAAGGGAAGGCGCACGTGCTGCGGGCGATGGCGGGCTGCCTTCCGGAGCCGGCGGGGAGCGTGCGCGGGAAGGCGCGAGGGAAGGCGGTGGCAGCGGTGGCAGCGCTGCAGGAGGTGGCGGCCGGGCGGGTTGCGGCGTGGGAGCTCGCGGCGGCAGAGGGCGCGCGACGCTTCCGACAGCGGGAGGGCGCGCGGGAGTGGCATAGGTTGATGCTGCGGTCGTGGCGGGACGCCGTGCGGAGCGCGCGTGCTTCGGCGCAGCGCAACGCGGTGAATGTGGCGCGGCGCGGCGAGGCGGGAGGTGGCGTGCAGCGGTGCGAGCGGCAAGGTGAGGAGGTTCGGCGCGGCGATCACGGGCAAGTCGGGCGCGAGCGTGCGGAAGATGAGCGAGCAGGAGCAGCCGCAGCATGGCAGCATGGCGGCGAGGACGTACAGCGACGGTGCGAAGCAAGAGAAGTGGCGGTGCGCGTGCAGGAGCGCGGAAAGCGTGCAGTTGCGGACGATGCGCGCGCAGCCGCGAACGGCGCGTGTGAACGCGACCGACCAGCAGCCGCGGAGCAGCGAGCAGCCGCGGGGCAGCGAGAGGAAGAGGGAGGACAAGCAGACGTGCAGCGGCACAAGCAGCACGGGCAGCACGATCAGCGACGCGACGTCGACGCTGCCGCGCCGGGGGTAGTGCGTGGTGGCGGCGCCGCGGAGGTAGAGGGAGTCGGCGAGCGAGAGCGAGAGGGACACAGCGGTCACGGCGGCGCGGAGCACGGCGTGCACCATCATGGTACCCATGGTACTGACTTGCGGCAACTTCGAGAGACGAGATTGAGCCTGAGGCTCGGCCTCCTCCGGGAAGAGAGTGTGGGGGAGAGGAGCGTGCGGCGAACCCGGGTGGTCGCCGCGTACATGCGCCTCGTGGCGCAGCCGGCGACGAGGCGGCGATATCTGCGGGTGCGGCTGCGGGGGTACTTTGAGCTTGCGTTGGGGAGGTACCGAGACCGACGCGCCAGGGGAGAAGCGGAGGTGGAGCGGGAGCGGGAGCTTGAGCGGATCGGACGGGAGCGGGGCGACCTGGTGGCGGCGAGGACACGGATAGCGCGCGGTGAGGGTGGCGTGCGGAACTACGCGGAGGCGCGCCCGCGGGCCGCGAACGGGGCGAAAGCTGTGGCGGTGCGGAGTGGCAGACGCACGACACGTGTCAGTGAGCTGGTGGGGCGCATGCTTGGCAACCTGTGCCGACGTGCGAAGGAGGCGGGCTGAAGGGACGGAGGTTGGAAAAGGTCTCGAAAAAGCAGGCAGGGAGCAGTGCCCCCTACCTTCGTCCGTTCGCGGATACCAATAAAGTTACTTACTTACGTAGTAGTACTTCTTTATTCGGCGTGATCGCTTCCCCGGACGATCCAGAAGCTATCGCCCAAGCGGCCGCTCACCATCTCCGTGGCAAAGCGAGCGTGTGTCGCGTTCACCGCCTCGGCGACGACCGCGCCGAAGGTGTCGGTGTACCGGTAGGGCGTCCCGCACACCTTCTGCGCCGCAGTGTGGTCGCAGCCCTGGCTCATCCGCGCCGCGCTCCACGGCGG
>NHEC01000023.1 GCA_002171655.1 Planctomycetes bacterium TMED75 | reverse complement strand
GGGACCGATGAAGAGCGCACCCTCCGAAAGCGGGAACTCTGAAGCGTCGACTCAGCCCCAGTTGGCGAGCAGAGTCGCGAGGTCCGCACCGTTGACGGTACCGGACCCGTCCAGGTCGCAGTCGGGATTGTCCGAGAGCCAGTTTGCCAGCAAGGTGGCCAGGTCCGCGCCATTGACCTCGCCGTCACCGTTGATGTCGCCAATGAGTTCGATGCGGAAAGAACCGATCTCGGTCCTCCATCCCTCGGGGGTGTAGATCTCCCCCACCGTCCAGTAGAGACCATCGTCTTCGGGGTCCATGGTCGCATCGAAATAATCACCCCAGCGATAGGTCGTTCCGGATTCAGGAACGGCATTGGAGGTGGCGAGTACCACCGAGGCACCAAGGGTGCCCGCAGGATCATCGGGAACTCTTCCCGCGACCTTGAGGGTCGGCAATTCGAATTGAGAACTGGAGGTGTAGACCACCGCCGCATTGCCGGATCCACTCACCGCGATTGCCGGGAAGCAGGTGTGCGCCAACTCATTGGGACGAATCTCTCCGGCCTGGACCAGAACCGGCTTGCCGAACTGATCGGACGGCCATTTGTCGAGATCGATCTCGTACCAACGGGCGACGGTTCGGGCATCCTCTGGAGTACTGACCGAATGACCGGCCCAGAGTGAGCCGTTGCGGACAATGACGTTGAGAATTCGTCGGTCGATCGGGTTGAGCTCACCCCCGCTGGGAGTGGGCGGACGATCGTTGGCGCTGGAATACTCCGGGACCGAAACCGCCTTGGTGAGCGCAGAAGGAGTTCCCAGCGGGTCGTTGATGTAGAGCAGTTCGATTGAGGTGGAATCACCGGAACGAACCACGATCGCAGGCGCGTCGAAATCGGGGACCTGAGCGACCTGGTGAGAGGCTGAGGGAATCAGCAGGTCCGTGAAGTCGAGTGTTTCCCCGACCAGGGCGCCGGCCGGGTCGAAGGTTCGAAGCAGAGTTCCGGCGAAACCCGGTCCGTCACCCACATCTCGGAAGAGGTTGTTCGTGGTGTACCACCCGGTCTCGTCGTACCCGAATCCGGGGTAGTCGACCCAATAGGTCGTCCCGTCGATGTCGACCAATGAATTGGTGCGGTACTTGTACCAGATGCCATTTGGATCATCGTCATCACTCACCGCCAGGGTGAGCCAGGATTCATCGTCGTAGCGCTCCAGAGCAAGGACCACATAACGCTCGCGCAGTGGATCGAAGAAGCACTTGGGGTCGAAGGTGAAGCCACCGGCACCAACCTCTTCCAGAAATCCGGGTTCTCCGCTGGAATCGAGTCGCTGCTGAAACTGGGGTGTTCCATCCTTGAGGTACCAAGCAATTTCCATGTTGACCGTTTCCAGGACGTGGTTCGGACCGACTCCAATCGTGGGATCCGGTGGGGTCCAGGGAGTACTGGTGATTCCCGGGAAGCATGCGACGGTGCCTGCACCGACCCGTGGCCGATCGGTCAGGGTGCCGGAGGACAGGTTGTTGGGTGCACCGTTGATGAGCGTCTTGTTGCGCGAATGCGCGGGCAGGATTGATCCGGGACGGATCTGTTCACCGATCCAGGGGGGACGCTCCGCCACCTGGGGGACGAAACGCCTGCTGTCGATCACCACCGGCTGGGCGGTCCCCCGAGCGCTGCCACCGATTCCCGAAATCTTGATCGGAGGGGGCAGTTGTGCCGGGTCCATCCCCGATGGCGGAATCGTGCGATCGGCAAAGGGATGCGCGGGGACCAGAGCTGAATCCGTCTGATGCTTTGAAGTATCGCATCCGAAAAAAAGCATCGGAAGCGCGAGCAGCAGTGAGGCTGAGACAGCACGATGAATGGGGGATGAGGTCATGATGAAATGGTACGACATGCCTCCAGCTGTGGACATCCCAAGATCGCGAGAAGAGCGACATTGGCCTCAGGCTCGGGATTCGATAGGCTTCTTAGGATGGACTGGAGACTTCTTGGCGAATTTCTGTTTCTTCTGGTGAGCGCGATCTCGGTCGCAGCAGTTCTCGAACGCTTCAAGATCAGTGCGGTGGTCGGCTACCTCGTGGCCGGAATGCTCGTGGGACCAAGCGTGCTCGAGCTGGTGGGCGTTCAGCGCAACCCCGAAGCCTTCGACGTGATGGCGGAACTGGGCGTCTCCCTGCTGTTGTTCACGATCGGACTGGAGATCACACCGGAGAAATTGAAGCTGTTTGGCATCCGTGGAGGAATCCTCGGAGTCAGCCAGGTGCTGTTCACGTTGCTGATTGGCATGCCGGTGATCTACCTGATGGCCCCGGACAGTGACATCTCGCTGCCCACCGTGTTCGCCGCCGCCTGCTGCATCACCATGAGCAGTACCGCCGTGGCCGGACGGGTGCTGGGGGATCGCAATGAACTGGAAGCGCCACATGGGCGCAATGCACTTTCGGTGCTCCTGCTTCAGGACCTCGCGGTGGTGCCAATGATCATCGTGATCAGCATGCTGGGGTCCTCCCCGCTCGACGAGATTCCGGAAGAGGCGGTGGAAGCCAGCCAGACCACCGACATCTTCCTTCTGGTCACCCTGGGCTCACTGCTCTTCGCCACCGTGCTGCTTCTTCCGAGAATGCTCGGTTCGACCGTCTTCAGAAGAAACCGGGACTTCCCGGTCATCATCGCGCTGGGGTGTGCACTCACCGCGGCGTGGGCAAGCCATGCCATCGGGCTCTCCGCTGAACTTGGAGCGTTCCTCGCAGGAATCGGACTGGCCAGAACCGAATTTGCGCAACAACTCCGAGCGGATGTCCAGGCCTGGAAGGCAGTCTTCCTCACGCTGTTCTTCGCGTCGGTGGGACTTCTGGCCGACCTGGGATGGGTCTTCAGTGAGTTTCACTGGATCAAGGTGATCGGCTTCACGTTCATCGGCATCGTGCTCAAGACCATCGTCATCACGGTGATCATCGTGGCCATGGGCGGTCGGATTCGACAAGGCGTTCGAGTGGGCCTCTGCCTGGCGCAGATCGGGGAGTTCTCCTTCGTGATCCTGAGCATCGCCCAGGCCCGCGACCTGCTCAACTACGACGGATTTCAGATGGGTGTGTCGGCGACGGTTCTGAGCCTGATGCTCACCCCACTGTTGATCGTCTACGCGAAACCGATCGGGATCGCGGTTGAATCGGGACTTCGCGCGATCGGATTCAAGCTGAAGGACTCCATGGACCCCGAAGAGGTCCCGTCGAGGCGTTCGGGCCACGTGGTGGTTGCCGGGTACGGACCTGCTGGAGAGGAAGTAGCAAAGACCCTGCATCTTGCCGGAATCGAAACCTACGTCATCGACCTCAATCCGAAACTCGTGGAAAAGGCTCGCGAAGAAGGCAGCGTGGCGATCATCGGAAACTGCTCGCAGCGCGAGAATCTCGATCATGCGGATCTCACCACCGCACGAGCCTGCGTCGTCACCATTCCCGCACCAGAAGCCGCCCTTGCAACCATAGAGCACGCTCGACTGATCGCACCGGAACTGCTGATCTGTGCCCGAGTACGATTTCGCAAGTTCAATCAGTTGTACGAGAATGCTGGAGCAGACCACATCGTTTCGGAAGAAGGCGTGGTGGGCACCCTCCTGGGTTCGATGGTGGTCTCGATGATCACACCGGAAAGTGATGAGGAGAAGTCGGTAGAAGACGGCGACCTCGAGTCCGATGCCGTCGACTGATCGTCGACTACTGGTACATCTTCATCATCTCGTCCATCTCGTCCGGAGCATTGGACGCTTCTCCGGCGACCGCCGGATAGATCCGGATGAGCACCCAGACCACGGGGATCGCAACCACGATCACTCTGATCCAGTAGCCGCCAGCCGGCGGCAGCTTGTTGATGAATCGATTTTCCAGGGGAAGCAGCAGCACCGGTGCACCGACCAGCAGGATCCAGACCCACCAGGTCACTTCGCTGGGAGCAGTGGTCTTGTACCAGCAGGCGGTGGAGAGGAAGATCAGCAGGCCCACGGAGACAACCGCCCCCGCTCGCCCGATGTTCGGCGAACCCGAGAAGCGAGCGAAGAGCGCAGCGGCTCCACTCACCGCAGCCAGTACCCCGAACATGATCGAGAGCGAGATCCAGCCGGAGGCCATCGAACACGCTGATGCGCCAGTGAAGCAGATGGCAAAGACCGTCGGCAGGGTCGCGCCGACGCGGACCTGGGCAAGTCGGATCACGATGAGGATTCCAAACGCCAGTTCCAGAGCAAGCGTGGCGTGGGAGACGATTCCCATCTCGGGAAACAGGGGTTTGGGAATGCCGGCAACCAGTTCCGAGCCGGAGATGACGGGGAGCAGACCCACGAACACCCCGGTGCCCAGTGCAGTCAGTTCAATCCAGGGAAACTCGAGTTTCTCGGTGAAGCTCAGGAAGAAGGCGAAGGGAATGCACGCAAGCGCCGCCAGCATGATCCAGCCTTCGCTGCGGACCGGCGGATAGGAGGGGAATCCGCTTTCGGCGAGGTAGCTGAGGGCAAGTCCCCCCGCCAAAGCCACTCCAAACGCGCAACCGGAAAGCCAAGCGATCTTTCTGACCGGAGGAAGCAGCCATCCCAAGGCAAGAATGCCAGCACCTGCCAGGACGGGAAGCAGAAATGAAAGCAGGAACATCGTGAACATGGAGCCCCTCCAGGGTGTTCAAGCACGCGAGCGGTCAGGCCGACCAGTCTCCCTCGAGACCGACCACCAGATCAACCTCGTCACCAAGCGCTCCGGTGTCGACCCCCCAGCTCATACCGAAATCAGATCGCTTGACCTTGAAGATTGCTTCGTATCCAGCCTTCTTCATCACGGGGTTGCCATTGACTCCGGTTCGTTCGACCACCGCTGTCACCGGCTTGGTGACTCCCAGCATGGTGACCTTGCCGGTCACATTCCATTTGGCATCCTCGCCAGTGATTGGACTCACGGTATCGGTGATGAAGGTGATCGTCTTGAATTCCTTGCCATCAAAGAAGTTCGGACCCATGAGGGTCCGATCGAGCTTCTCGGTTCCGGTATCGATCGAATCCACGTCGATCACCACGTCAAAGGAGACGGGAACCATGCCTTCCTTGGTGGTCACGATGTTGCCGCTGAGCTGGTTGAAGCGACCCCAGAACATGCCCGCACCCATGTGCTGCACCCGGAAGTTGGCCATGCAGTGCACCGGGTCGAGCGTGAAGGTCATCTGTGGCTCGGCATTCTCCTGGGGTTGAAGCGCCGGCGAGGCGGCGATGGAGAGCATCGCGGCCAGGGACAGGAAAGGCAGTGCGAAGACAAGCAGGATGGAGTTCTTGGGGGACATCGAGATTCCTCTCTGGATACGGATGGGGCAAGTCAGCGGTTTGTGCCTGATGATAGCGCGACTTCATCGGGCCATTCGACTGGTTTGCCCGAAACGGTGTCGATCGACATCTGGGCTTCGTGGTCACGCAGTTCGGCCGCAAGCCGGGCGATCAATAGTTCGAGGACTTCCGGGCGCTCAAGCGAGAGATCACGGGTTTCACCCAGATCCGCAGCGAGGTCATAAAGCTCGAATCGACGGTCACTGTGGAAGTAGATCAGCTTCCAACGGCGCCATCGAATGGCGCTGTAGGGTTCGATTCCCGGACCTCGCGCACCCCAGGTGTGCGGTTGGTGGAAGAGAATCACTCGATCGGAGGCTTCCGGATGCCTCGACACCTCTCCCCCACCCAGAATCGAGGCGAGATCGATGCCATCGAGTTCGCGGACCCGCTCGGGATTCTTTCCGGTCGGAGCCGGGCTGGTCGCTGCAAGAATCGTCGGGTAGAGGTCCTGGGTGACGACCGGCTGATCGCTGCGCGTGCCGGCTGGCACCACCCCCGGCCAGCGCACCACCCAGGGGACCCGGACGCCTCCCTCGTAGGCGGAACCCTTGCCGCTGCGGAGCGGGTGGTTGTGGGTGTGGGGCGTGCCTCCACGAGCGTGCGCGGAAAGACCGCCGTTGTCACTGGTGAAGACCACCAGGGTCCGGTCGGCAATCTCGTGTTCATCAAGGACGTCAAGCAGGCAACCCAGTGCGGCATCCACCGACTCGATCATCGTCGCGTACGCTGCTTCGCGCGGATGGAGCTCCTCGTAACGGTCGAGGTGCGCTGTGTTGGGCATGATCGGAGTGTGCACCGCATAGGGTGCGAAGTGCAGGAAGAACGGCCGACCGTCGCCCATCGCCCCCCGGATCTCCTCGACCATCCGTTCCTGAAGGGCTTCGGTGAGGTAGATGTCTCGATCGTGGAACGCCTGGAGACCGGGAACGTCCCATCTGGAAGAGCGCGAGAAGTCGGTCTCACTTCTGGAATTCATGAAGTGATGACGTGAAAGATAGGAACCCGGGGCGCCGGAAGCGTGCCCCGCTACGTTGACGTCGAAACCGAGGTTGGTGGGTTCACTGCCCGGTGTACCGTGCGCTCCCCAGTGTGCCTTGCCGATGTGGATCGTCCGGTAGCCACGGTCGGACAGCACTTCCGGAAGCAGCGCCGAATGCGGTTCAAGTCCGTTCATGCGCCAGGGCGGTGCACTCAACACCGGATTGCGCGCCGTGGTGTCTGAATCCTTGTTGAACGTCCAGTAGGTGATTCGATTGCGGGCGGGGGTGCGACCGGTCAAGAGACTGGTTCGAGTGGGTGTACAGACCGGCGCGGACGCGTACCCGTTGGTCAGCACCATGCCCTGAGCAGCGAGCCGCTCGAGGTTCGGAGTGTGGTAGCGTTCGTTGAAGGAAGTGGGATGCGTGTGGTGTGGCACCGAAACGTCCTGCCAGCCCAGGTCATCCACCAGGAAGACCACGACGTTGAGAGGCGGAGAAGGTGGATCGGACGGGACAGCGGGTGGATCAGTCACTTGAAAGCAGGCCATCACCGCAAGACCCATCCACGCAGGAATCATGAGTCGGCCTCGGTCTTATCCGAGGGCGTGGCGCGTTCATCAGGTGCGAAGTTCCAACGGGGCACCTTCGAGACGGTTCGAGACTCGGTCATGATCCGGTTGATCCGGGCGACAACCTCGGGGTGGTCGGAGGCCACATTGGTGGTTTCGTTGGGGTCGGAGTTCAGGTCGTACAACTCGATCGGGGCGTCGGGTTGACCGTGGGCCTTCAAGCGAAGTCCCTTCCACGGACCGATTCGGACCGCCTGCATGCCACCGCGGGAGTGGAATTCCCAGTAGAGCCAGTCTCGTTGCGGAGCAGGACCCGTTCCCAGCAGGAGTGGTGCGATGTCGACGCCATCCAGACCGCTGGGTGGTGCGACACCCACCAGGCCGAGGGTCGTGGGGAAGAGATCCCAGTTGGCGACGACCAGATCACTGGTACTGTCGGGGGGGATGCGACCCGGCCAGGTTGCGATCAGAGGGACGCGAATTCCACCTTCGTACATGTAGGTCTTCGCCCCTCGGAGGCCCCCGGTGCCATCGAAGAACTCGGGGTCGTATCCGCCAAGGTTGAAGGTTGATCCATTGTCGGAAGTGAGAAAGATGATCGTGTCGTCAAGGAGCCCGTGCCGTTGAAGCCGTTCCACCAGTCGACCCACATTGCGGTCAAAACGGGTGACCATGGCCGCATAGGCTGCGCGGGGTTGGGGGTGGGGAAGGTATCCAGCACCACCTTCATAGGGTGGATCCTCCCAGAGCTCCTGATAGTCGGCGAGTGAGTCGTCGGGAACCTGCAAGGCAAGATGCGGAACCGGCGTGGCGTAGTAGAGGAAAAAGGGATCCTTCACATGACGATCGATGAATGCACAAGCCTCATCGACCATCAGATCGGTGGCATAGAGCACACCGGTCGGAGAGCGATCGTTGCCCTCCAGGTCGAATCGCTTTCCATTTCGATCAAGGTGCGTCGGATAGTAGTTGTGTGCATTGCGCTGACAGAGGTATCCGAACCAGTGATCGAATCCCTGTTGGTTGGGATGACCGGTGGAGCCGGGCCCACCAAGTCCCCACTTGCCAACTCCGCAGGTTGCGTAGCCGTGACGGCCGAGCGTGCGGGCAAGAGTCTCGGTCTCCGCGGCCAGGGCGAGTTGGCCGCCCCACCGACCGAGCGGTGCAGGCGGCTTCTTCCAGGCCCCGATTCGCTGGACGCCATCAACCTCGGGAGAATCAGTGAAGTTTCGCTCTTCGTAGTTGTCCCGAACCTGAGCGTGACCGGTGTGTCGGCCGGTCAGCAGAGTGCACCGACTTGGAGCACAGACCGTACTACCCGAATACGCCTGGGTGAAGAGCATGCCTTGCTGACGAAGACGATCGATGTGGGGCGTGCGGATCCGCTGAGATCCGGTGCATCCGAGTTCCGCGCGGCCGAGATCATCGGCCATGATGATGATGACGTTGGGCGATCGGGCCTCGTCAACTTCAGGGACACCAGCCATGGGCGAGAACATGATGCATTCAAGCAGGAGCAGGGTGATGATTTTCATGAGCACAACCGTACCCGAGCTTCCCGATGAAGACCGCTTTCAGAGTGAAAAACGGTTCACAAGCCCTGGAACCACCGATCCAGTTCGCGACCGTCCAATGCACCACAGAAGACCGAAACGATTCGATCAGGCCGAACCAGCATCGCACCGTGCCCGCGAAAACCCGTCGCCTGCTGGACCTGACCATCCACATCATGGAGCAGCGTGACTCCAGCGATCGGCTCGGTTCCGGCGACTCGCACTGCGATCAGATTCACGACCTCCCTGAATTCTGGAGCGAGACCTTCGATCGTCGCCTGCGCTGAACGCAGCGCCTTGTCGAATGAAGGAGTGCGATCGTTCTCGATGACGAAGAGACTGAATTTCGAAGGATCGTGCTCGGCATCGAGGGTCGTCGCCCGCTGCTCAGCCGCACTCACCTCAAGCAGAGGGAGCCTCATCCCGGGCGACAGCGCATCATGATTTCTCGAAATGGAACTCACGCGAGGAAGACCCGTATCCTGGTAGTCGAGGTCCATCATCTGCAGGTTTCTGGAGACTTGGTTGCGGAATCGATCGAAACTACCGGCAAGCTTCAGGCCGCTGCTGCGAACGAGCGAGAGCACCGGTGAATCGATGGCCATGACCTTGGTGAGCCGATTGGAATCGGTGACCACCTTGCGCGCAACGTGTTTCCGCTCATCGCTGTAACTGTCAAGCAGGTCATCACCGCCAATACCGCGATGATGCAAACCGATCTTCCAGGCGAGATTGAATGCGTCCTGCATCCCGGTGTTCATGCCGTGCCCACCCGCGGGACTGTGCGTGTGCGCCGCATCACCGGCGAGAAAGACCCGACCGTGCCGAAACTCCTCGAGAACACGCTCTCGAATGCGAAAACTGGCCAACCACATCGGATCGGAGGCGGTGACATCCATCGGTAATGCCCGATCAAGCACTTCCTGGATCTGGGGCAGAGTCGGATCGACCGATGCTTCATCTGAGTTGGGGGCGGTCGCGATAACTCGGGTGTGCTGGGTTCCCCCGATTGGCAGCAGCATGCAGACCCCGTGACGATCGAGGTAGGTAACACCTTCTCCCTCGGGAAAATCCGCACCGAGGTGGACGTCCGCGATGTAGAAGGTGGTGGGCAGCGTGTCTCCCGTGAACTCCACCTCGAGCTGGTGACGCACGGTGCTGTGTGCTCCATCAGCCGCAATCAACCAGGGGGTCTTGCAGACACTCTCGACTCCGCCGGGTCCGCGAAGTCGAACCTCGACTTCGTGGTCGTTTTGCGAAAACGATACGAGCTCGGTCTCCCATTCCACCGTGATCTCACATGCTTCAAGCCGCTGAACCAGCAGACGTTCGGTTTCATACTGCGGGATCAGAATTCCAGGCGGGAAGCGCGAAAGAGCAGGCATGTCTTTGTACTGAAGGGAGACCAGCTCGTGCGACCCGGAATGGATTCGCATTCCCCGCAATTGAGTACCGGCTTCGGAAAATGACTGCAGGTCGATGAGTCCGGCGAGATCTTCGAGGGTCCGTGACCAGATGACGAGCGCCTTACTCTTGGTCGAACACCCCGTGGCGTTGCCGATGATGCGAACCGGCACCCCCTGTGCATGGAGTGCCAGCGCTGCCGTGAGGCCGACCGGCCCGGTTCCAATGACGAGTGCTGGGGTGTCTTTTGATTCGTTCATTCAATCTCCAGGGGGGACCACAGGATACATCAATCACCTCAGTAGTCACTGGTTACGGCGATCCCGCGTTGATGAAGATTCAGGTGCCTGCGAATGACGAGCAGCTGGCGCATTCTGCGCAGGTGCCGAATGAGCGTACCGTTGTAGGCGTACTCCACGAGCACACTTCGGATTTGGTCATGATCGGGGTGATCATTGGCCAACCGCACCCGGAAGTCACTTGCCTCGATCTGCTGCCGAAGACGATCGTTTGACTCCAAGGCACTCCCGAGCAGGTCGTCCACCAGTGCCTTGTCGGATGTGTCGGAGTCGGTGTAATGCGCCAAGCCAAGGAGCAATCTGAACATCGATTCTCGAACTTCCCGACGAGCCACCATCTCATCGTGACTTGGGGAGTGCTTGTAATGAACTTTGCAGAACATCAGATTGGCAAGGATCGGAGCGATGCCATTGACTTCCTGAAGCATCCGTATGCGAAGCTCGTCGTATTCGTGATTGTGAGTGAGTTCCCACTGGAGATCGCTCACCATCTGATCGAAGGTCATGATTCGCGCCACCAGAGTGTGGCATTCCGCCCAAATCTTCTGTTCGTTCTCCTCTTGATGACGGGCGAGTTCATCCGGATCGGGTGCCAGATCCCCTTCCTTCTTCCAGTCCAGGATGGGCTTGTAGCAGTCGAGTGTGGCCGCCATCTGAGTGAACACCTCAGCAAGACGAGTACCCACGGTATTGATCGATCGAACTGGAAACACAAATGAGAAGACCAGATAACTGATGCAGGTGGCACCACCGACCGAAAGCAAGCGAGCCTGAATGGGATTCAGATCGACTGAAGGGTTGTTCGGTGAGGTCAACATGAAGTAGATCGCCATCGAACCGGAAAGACCGATGCCCATGGTCGCTGGATTCACGGTGAGAATGATGAAGGGGAGTGCGAACAGCGAGAGGAACAGCAGATAGACACCGATGTCGACCAGGTCCGGCATCACGAGCAGGTAAAAAAAGAGCGCCAGAATCGCGGCCAGCACCAGGCCGTAGATGCGATCCACGAACATCATGGCGATTCCACCCATGGTCAGGGGCGCGAGGAATCCGGAAAGCAGCACCAGGATCAGTGCCCCCGACCAATCCGGGTAAGCCATGCCGAACATCAGCGCAACCAGCGGACACAACGTCGAGCGGAAGGCAAAGAGCAATGCCCGCTGATCGAAGATCCGGCTGATTCGGTCGAAGATCGAAGGAGCGAACTCATTGGTTTTCGATGGATCGGGGGGTTCCGCCCCATGAGTCAGATCATGTATCCCCTTGGTGTGCTCGAAGAATGACATCCCCAGATCACAGCGCAGGAGAGGCAGGGAGAGGCTGTCGATGGTTTCCTCACCACGGGACTTCTCGATCCAGGCAGCGGTCTCGTCATTGAGTTCGTTCAAAGCGTGTTTGAGACTCTCAATATCGTTCGCAGGCCGCCGGTTGATGACGGCGGAGGACAGATCGGGAAGGATTTGGTAGACGGATTGGTGAACCTGGTTTCGGATTGACCGAAGTTCGGTCATCCACTGGTCGAATCGCCCCGAGGGCACGAACGAGGAAAAGATCGTGGGCCAGGCGAGCAGGTACCGTGTGTGGTTCACGATCGACAGCAACCTGGAGAGGTCAGGGTCGTTTTTTCCGCGCTCCGACTTCATCAGGTCCGAGAGACGGTTGAATCCAAGGCTGCGTGCAGGCTCCCATTTCACCTTGCCCAATCGACCGCGTTCTTCATTTTCACCCAGCATGGATCGGTAGTCGTCCCGGACCGCGAGAAGTTCTGTGCCGATTCGATTTCGGAGTTTCTTTTCAGCCGTCTTTGGCCAGACAAAGGAAACGAATTCCGCCGCGAAGAGCCCGCACTCCAGTTCGAGAATGAGCACGATCACATCGGATCCCGTGCGTCCGGTCATGATCATCCAACCGACCGCAAGCGGAAACAGACCGAGGATCAACATGATCATCAGGGGCAGACCCCGGGCCAGGAAGTAGAAGAATATGAAGGCGTTGAATGCGAGAAGGGGTACGAGAAACCAGGGCTGATCGACGAGCTGATAGCTGAGCAGCCAACCCAGACCGCAGGCCACCACTCCCGCAATCATGCGCAGGAGTCCCAGCACTGGGGTGTGCGGCATGAAGGGAATGAACAGGACCCCGAGAACCGTGACAAAGCCCCCACTCACGTTCAGGGAGTAAGCGAGTACGAGAGCCAGCGCAGAGCCCACCGTGAGCCTGACGACATCGACCCACGCCACGGAATCTTGAGTCAGAGCTTTCCAAGATCGGATGGTCGCACTGCCAAGAAGGCTGGCCTGCCGCCGCTTTCCGATTGAAGTCCTCATTGTGTTCCGGATCGAAGCGTTGCCAGATCCGAGGATGGCGACCGACCAGGGCCACTACCGATGAAGTAACTGACACTCGCAGACGCGGTAAGCAAGGTCGCCCGCGTAGTCACCAGGGTGGCCAGGGCCGAGGCGTAGTCTTTTTCTGCATCGATCAGTTCGGTGATCGTGGCCAGGCCGACATCGTAGGCAGCAATGATCGCGTTGTAGGCTTCCTGTGAACTTTCGGCCAGGGCAATCCCAAACTCATATTGTCTTTGAGACGCCACGTAGTCACTGTAACTGTCCCAGACTTCACCGATTGCCTTGATTCGGAGGGTTTCAAGTTCCGCCTGCGCCTGACGCCGAGCGGCCCGAGCCTGCCGAAGATTGTTGCGAAGCTCGAACCCTTCAAACAGGATCCAATTACCGGTCACCCCAACGTTGTACTGAAGACCTCCGGAACTTCGAGTTCCGCTCAATCCATCATTCAGCTGGATGTCCATGTCAAATTCATCCCAACCAACACTGCCGTTGAAGTCGACCGTGGGATAAAAATCTGCTTTGGCGAAATCAACCGCAGCATCTGCCTCACGAACCTTTGCGACGGCTGCGGCAAGGTCGGGACGATCCTTGAGAGCGCGATTGATCCCTTCCTCGACCTGGAAGGCAAGATCAGCTGGTAACGGTATTTCCCTCAGAGATTTAATTTCGATCGGAACGGTTGCCGGAAGACCGATTGAAACCAGAAGCGCGCTTCGAGAGTCGTCGATGCCGGAAATGCGGGACTGAACATCGAATTCCGCTTGGGCCAGCCCCTGCCGAGCAAGAAGCAGCTCCGGCGCGGTTGCGAGTCCGACCGCCATACGATCTTCAACCGCATCGAGCACGGTGATGGCGAGTTCCAACTTTTCCAAAGACGCGTCATAGAGACCATTGGCAGCATCGAGTGCGTAGTAGGCCTTCTGGACTTCATAGATTGTCGTTTGAATCTGACGGTTGAACTCGAGGTTGGCTATCCACAAGGCCTGACGGGCTTGGAGATCCGCGGAATCTCTCCGACCGAAGTCGAGGAGGGTGTAGTTGAGCTCCGCGTAGGGATAGATCGAAAGAACTTCCGCGGCCATGGTGTCAGCCGAAACCGTTCCGGGCCCGGTGGGCGTGGTGCCCGCCGGATAGATGGTTCGGTTGTAGCCCGCCACCGCGGCCAGGGAGAACGTCGGGTACCAGAAGGAGCGAACGCTTCCGTATTGAGCGGCCTCGACTCGGGCGGCCTCCCACACCGCACGGGTAGTGGGGTTGATCTCGAGGGCGAGGTCGACCAGCTGCATGAGTGACTGTGTGCCGTCGCCATCGAAACCGGTGCCCTGCGTGGGATCCGTCGGAAGCGAACGGACCTGATGGGCCTCGTAGTCAACACCCTCCGCAGGTACCCAGCCCTGAGAAGAGTCCGGCGAGACAAATTTATCTGGATCAAGTTCGGGGAAGAGCCGGTCCTGTGCGCAGCCACCGAGAAGGAGGAGTCCAGGGGGCAGAAATACCGCCAGGAATACAAAGAGGCAACGGTGGCTTGCAGCAGTCAGGTAGGTCATGAGGATTAAGTTTATACTGATCGACGTGATCGTGAGGACATCCCAAACATCCATCAGGACCCTGCTCCTGGCCGTTGCATGCCTTCCACTGGGTGGGTGCGACCCCATATTCGATGTGGCTGGGGCCTATTTCCCAGCGTGGATCCTCTGCTTGGTCGCAGGACTCCTGGTCACAATGGCGATCCGTGAACTCCTGCTGCGGGCCGGAATAGATCAGCACCTCTTTTGGAAACCAATCGCCTATACGGGCTGTTTTCTCACCGTGGCGTGCTGGGTTTGGTTGTTCTTCTTTTCGACCTGAGAGCCAGCAGGCAACTTGAACGTATGAAAAAAGTCCACTTAACATCCAAGAACACCGACCAAGCCAAGCAAAAGCGTCTGGTGAAACCGATCGTGCAGAGCACGCTGGGTTGGGTACTGGGAATTGGCTTGATTCTGCTTGGTGCATTCTCAATGCTGATGCTGGCGGCGGAACTCGAGGATCAGCCGAGAACCGAAGATGCCTATACCAGAGCCAATGTGATCGGTATCGCACCGCACGTCTCCGGTCGGATCATGGAACTCAACGTCCAGGACAACCAGCCGGTGAAGGAGGGGGACCTCCTTTTCGTGGTGGATCCCCGGCCGTTCGAGATTGCGCTCCAGGAGGCTCAGGCAGAACTGCAACTCGTGAATCTCGCCATCAAGGGATACAAGGATCAGATCAAGGCGAGCGAGGCCCGAATCGTGGCCGCCAAGGCCAAGATCGCCCAGGATCAGGCCCTTGCCGACTACGCCTCACAGTACCTGGCCAGAGTCGAACCCCTCCTGGGCAGTCGTTTCGTGACTCCCGACCAGGTGGACAAGGCGCGTTCCGAAGCGCTGTCAATGACGGCTGCGGTGGCCACTTCGCAGGCAAATCTTGCGGCTGCGGAACAGGAATACCAGGTATCGGTCACCAATCTGGGTGAAACCGAAGACGTGAACGCCCGAAGAGTCGCCGCGCAGGTCGAGGTCAATCGAGCCAAGTTGTTTCTCGATTACTGCTACGTCGAGGCACCGTTCGACGGATACATAACGAACCTCAACATCACCATCGGCGAATATGCGAACGTCGGCCAGGAGGTCTTCGCAATCGTCGATCGCACGGTGTGGTACGTGATGGCCAACTTCAAAGAGACCTACCTCGGGTACCTGACCATCGGCGATACGGTCGAAATCTACCTGATGGCATATCCTCAGTACCGGGTCAAAGGGCGAATCCAAGGTATTGGATGGGCGATTACCGACACCGAGGGACCCACTCTCGATCCGATTCCAACGGTCAGCCCGACCCTTGACTGGGTCCGCCTTGCCCAACGCTTTCCGGTTCGCATCGTGGTGGAGGACCACCCACCGGAAGTGACGCTCAGAATGGGTGCGACCGCGCTGGTGATTGTCCTTCCCGGGGAAGACGACCTCCCCAAAGCACGATTTCCTTGGATCCGCGAGCTCTTTGCAAAGTTGAATCTCGTCGATGGATCGGTGAGAACAGATCAAGAACCCGACAAACGGACCGTCCGCCCGGGGGACTGAGACTGAGCTCGAAGTTCGACGAGAAGATCCTCGAGACGAGCTCGGACCGACGCATAGTCGACTGCATCAGCGACTGAATTCAGCTCATCCGGATCAAGGTCGAGATCATACAGCTCGACAAGCTCAAGATCCGTGAAATGGATCAGCTTGTAGCGACGAGTTCGAACTCCTTCGTGCTTGGGAACCTTGTGCGGACCTTCGGATTCGTAGTACCGATAGTAGAGCGCATCCCGCCAGCCAATGTCCTCGACCGACTCATCACTCGAAGCCTTGAGCAGCGGCATAAGACTCTCGCCTTGCATCCGATCGGGCACCGGAACATTCGCCGCTGCAAGAAATGTCGGCGCCAGATCGATGTTCTGAGAAAGCAATTCGGTTCGACGCCCGGGTTCAATCACTCCCGGCCACCGAATGAGAAGTGGTGTCCGAAAAGACTCTTCATACATCCAACGCTTGTCGTACCAGCCATGCTCGCCCAGATACCAGCCCTGGTCGGAGGTGTAGACGACGATGGTATTGTCCGCGAGGCCGGATTCATCAAGGGCGGCCAACAGCGCCCCCACCGAGTCATCGACGCTTGCGATGCAGCGCAGATAGTCCTTTGCGTAACGTTGGTACTTCCATCGAATCAGATCATCACCCTCGAGTTCAAGCGATTCAAGAGCGGCGTTTTTGGGTTGGTACGCAGCGTCCCAGGCAGCCCGGTCGGCTTCACTCATCTTCATCATCCACTCCGGCATTTCCAGCTTGAGATCGACCGGTCGCAGGTGCTCTCGGATCGTCATCTCCTGCAAGTTCGACGCGTTGGTGCGACCGCCGTAGTCATCGAAGAGGGTCGCGGGCTCGGGAAGATCAACACCCTCGAAATCATGGAGGTGATCCGGCCCGGGCATCCACTCACGATGCGGCGCCTTATGTTGGACCATGAGCATGAAAGGCCGGTCGGGATCTCGTTGAGTTTCGAGCCATTCGACGGACAAATCGGTGATGAGATCCGTGATGTAACCTTCGGTCTCGATACGCTCGCCATTCCGAATCATCGGCGAACCGTAGTAAAGCCCTTGACCGATCAACCGCTGATAATGATCAAAGCCCACCGGTTCACTCTTGAGGTGCCATTTTCCTATGAGGGCAGTCTGGTAGCCGGCATCCTGAGCAAGCGCTGGAAAAGTCGGCTGGCTTCCATCAAACTTCTCGGCGTTTGTAGGCACTCCGTGGAGATGACTGAAGGTGCCAGTGAGAATCGCCGCACGACTCGGTGCACAGATCGAGTTCTCAACAAAATGACGGTCAAAGACCATTCCCTCCAGACCAATGCGATCAATGTTCGGAGTCTGGTTCCGATCTGCGCCGTACTGAGAGATCGCCTGCCAGGCATGATCGTCGGACATGATGAAGAGGATGTTGGGACGGTCGTCCGGGGGACTTGCCGCCAGGAGCAGGCAGGCGAGCACGATGGTGGAAGGCATGGAAGGCTCCAAATTGGTGGATAATTGTGTTTGAATACAAACAGTTTCCCGGGTAAGCCTAGTATTGGAAATCATGGCCAACCAGAAGATAAAGAATCACGACCAGAGGCGCATCAGAGCCACCGCCGCCGTAATTCAGCGAGAAGGTCGCATTCTTGTGGGACTCAGGATGAAGAACGACTCCTATGGCGGGTATTGGGAGTTTCCGGGGGGAAAGATTGAGCCCGGCGAGAACACCAGGGAGTGCCTCAAACGAGAGCTGGAAGAAGAACTCGCGATCGATGCCGAGATCGGGGAGGAGATCTGCGTGGTCCAGCCGACCCCGAACTTTCACCT
Source organism: Planctomycetes bacterium TMED75 (assembly GCA_002171655.1). Lineage (GTDB taxonomy): Bacteria > Planctomycetota > Phycisphaerae > Phycisphaerales > SM1A02 > UBA8087. The sequence goes on along the minus strand of NHEC01000023.1, from coordinate 7,543 downwards.
GACCGTACACCATGCACGGATCATCTCGGGTGAACCTCGTCTTATCGAACACGATGAACTTCGATGGCTCACACTTGAGGAGCTTCTGGATCTGCGCATGCTTCCCGCGGACAAGCCGGTGGTGAATCTCCTGATGAAATCCCAGGACGGCTAGATCTGTTCCGGGCCGGACTCGATCGATGAAGCACGCGAAAACAAGTCAAAGACCCGGCGATGCACTGCTTCCAGGGTCGGACAGTCGACTGCCTGACTCCGCGCCTGTTTGATGAATGGCATCATGATGTGATCAAGTTCGTTTCTCGATCGTTTGGCGTGGTAGTCCTGCAGCATGGAGCTTCGATTGCGAGCAGTCAGCTCAAGGACTCCGAGGACCGATGTCCTCAGTTCATCGGTGCTGAACGAGTGACCGAGGGACTCCATGATCCGGACACACTCCCCGCACATTCGATCGATCATCACCCGCGCCTCGGAGTGTGTGGCGAGTTCCCCGTTGGTAAGTTCATGGATCACGGTGAGTGGATTGATCACCGCATTGATTGCCAGCTTCTTCCAGCGCTGGCATTGGATCCCGGAAGTCCACGAAAGATCGATCCCCGCGGCGCGCAACTGCTCAAGATCGGACTGGACCCGGGGGGGCGGCTGAACGGTCCCGACGAGATCCCCCACCAGCATCGGAGCGTAGCCGGTCTGTTCGACGGTTCGATGATCGATTCGATTCACTGAAAAACCGGGATTCACCACGAACAACGACTCGACCCCGGGCGGAAGGAGTTCCCGGGGAAGAAAATCCAGGCCGTTCTGAAAGAAGTACACCCGACTACCAGGCGTCAGATGCTTGATCAGTGGACCCAGTGCGATGCCGACGGAAAAAGTCTTGGTGGCGACGAGAACCCGCTGAATGTCCGGAGGTTGGAGGGGCAGACCGAATGAACATTCCCAGTGAATGGGAGAGGTCGGTTCACCGAAGGAATTGAAGACCAGGGTTTTCCGGGCACGCTTTCCGGATCGATCGAGCACCCGGACCTGACCGCCCGCAGACTGGAGATGATACGCCAGGCTCATCCCGACCGAGCCGTTACCCAGCACCAGCCACTCGCACGATTCGTGGGCATCAGTCATTTCGGATGATGCTGCCTTTCAGGTGGCTGTGGATGGATCAGACTTCACCACGCAGCTGACGTCGCTTGAGCATCTGCATTTCCTGAACGAGTTCCGCTCGCTCTTGAAGATAGTTCTGCTCACTGGTTTCCAATTCATGCTTTACCTGCGCAAGCTGTTGTTCAGCGATTCGACGAGCCTCACGCGTGTCCATTCCGAAGGCAGGATGTTCGTAGAGAGCCTCAAGGTCCATCGCCATCACCAGGGCGACGAACTCGGCATCGATCAACGGCTCCCCCGCAGCAATGGCCACCATTTCCAAAGCCTTCAGCTCGATCCGGTATCGTCGAGAGACGCCATCGGGATCTTCGTCTTCACGAAAGAGCAGCAGTGATTCACGGGTCTGACGACGGCGGTCCTCAATCCGGTCTTCGAGGGCCTCGATTTTCTCATTGACCACTGATTCCTCGTCGGAAGTTCCCCGAGGGGGGACGGGAGGACTGAAGGTGCCAGGATCGACCTTCGCACCCCGGACCACGTTGCGTGCGTACCACCCCGACAGGGTGTGGGCGTCACGCAGCCGACGCATGGCGGTTGGAGAGGGCGTGGAATTGCCATGCACCGCAGCATTTCCGTCCCGGCGGATCGCATGCATGCCATCTGCCTGCCTTCGGGGAAGCGTACCATCTCGTTCGAGGGCACCAAGCATGGTGCTGAGATCGGAATGAAGCAGGTTGGGCAAGGACATCGTGGTCAGTCGCTTGGCCATCAACTCGATCATGAGTCGCAGCTTGAACAGGCAGGAGTCTGGGTCGGTGTGAACGTAATGCTCGGCCTGTCGAGCCAGGTGGGCAACCCGCGGGTCGCAACGATCGAGAAAACCGAAGTTGGTTGCTGGCTTGTGACTCACGCAGAGGGCTCCGGCCCAGAATCCGGGGAGTCGCTGGACTCTGAAGTCTGCTCCACGGATGCATGGGTCCCAAGCATCCCGGAGATGACGCGTGCGTTGACGCAGCAGCGCTGGAAATCATCAACGCTCATCGACAACGCGGAGGCGAGCATCGATGCCCACCGTACCTCCAGAGGGTGCATGCTGCGGTCGGAGTAGGCGATCATCATTACTCCGGTCATGATCTTCTCACCGACTTCTGCGGGAACGTGTGCGAGCATGGACAAGCAGTCAAGTAGGGTGAGGGTCGCCAGAGAATCGTCTGATTTGGCCTCGGCGCAGACCTCCTCGGAGAGTCCGAGGATCGCCTGGGCGTAGAGCCCCCCGGCACCCTGCCGAGTGATGCTGGTTCCACCATCAGCGACCGCCATCGCTCGGGCAGCGAGGAACCACAGGGTCGCCAGTTCCTTTTCTGAGACTGTGGAGGACATGGATGTACATATTCTGGCATGATTGGGGACGTGGCTCAAGCTTGATGATCAGACCTCCTCGTACAGGGTGGACTGAACGAACATCGAACCCCCCGGAGAAGACTTCCCATGCACCTCAATAGATCGATCTCGGGGCTGCTGATGGTCGCGGTGTTCCTCCTGCAAGGCTGTATTGATTCGGGACCCAGCCAGGCAGAGCAGGAGAAAGCCCTCGAAAAACTCAACAAGAACACCATGTCCGTAGCCGTGAGCTTGAAATCGATGCTGAATGCGGAACAGGACTTTGCGCAACGACAGGTCGTGCCGCTCAAAGTCGATATACAGACCTGGTGGATTTCGCTGACCGCAACCAGATTGAATCTCGGGCGGATCAAGAGCACGCTCACGGAATACCCCGGACTGATCGATGCTGCACGGAATCTCTGGACGGGCCGAATCCAGGGCAAGATGAATCAAATCATCGAGAGTGGAACGCTCACCAAGATGACGGGACCCATCACCTCGAGGCTTGTGGAGAACTACGATGAATCACGAGTCGAGAGGGAAACCAGCCAGGTGCTGGAACTCTCCGCACAGATCTCGACCTTGCTGGGCATCAAGTCGGACGCTTCCAACGAATGATCGACTTCGATCCAGCCTCACTCTCCCCGGAGTCCGCCGCCCCGTTCCCGCCACCCGGACTGGCTGATCGACTCGAGCAACTGCTTCCTCCGAAGAATCTGAAAGCGTTCCTTGAGGACCAGCGGACCCAGCGCGGAACCTGCTTCAGAGTCAACACCCTCAAGTCCTCGATCCAGAGCGTGGTGGATCGCATGCAGCAGGCGTCGATCTGCTGCACCCCGAGTGCGTGGTGCGGGGAGGCGCTCTTCGCCGAAACCTCGGTTCGTCGTCTGCAGGAGGTACCGGGTTGGAAGGAGGGGGACTTCCACATCCAATCCGCCTCGAGCATCGCAGCTGGTCTGGCGCTCGACCCCAAACCAGGAGAGTGGGTCCTCGACCTCTGTGCTGCACCAGGCAGCAAGACCTCACACCTGGCGGCGTTGATGAAAAACGAGGGACGACTCGTCGCCAACGACCTCTCCCGACCAAGAACACACCGACTTCGCGCGGTTCTGAAGCTGCTGGGTGCCCGGGCCACCGTTCGGATCGGACCCGGTGAACGAGCGGGACTCCGGGAACCGGAGACCTATGATCGAGTGCTCGTTGATGCTCCATGCAGCGGAGAAGGCATGATGCGCTGCGGCCAACCGGACACCTGGTCGAATTGGAAACCAAGGACACCGGCGCGCTTGTCCTCCAGACAGAAAAGTCTGCTTCATGCGGCGATCGATGCGGTGAAGCCGGGGGGAACCGTGGTCTACTCGACCTGCACCTTCGCGCCGGAGGAGAATGAACTCGTCATCAGTCGTGCGCTCGACGTCTACGAAGGAAGAATCCAGCTGGAACACATTCCGCTTGATCTACCGGGTCGCATACCGGGTTGCCTGAATTTCAAGGGAAAATCACTGGCCGAACGACCCGAAGTGGTTCGACTCGCCCCACCGGAGATGGACGGCTTCTTCATCGCCAGGATTCTGAAGACCGGATGACTGCCGCAACCGGAAGGATGCACCAAATCACGGAGCGGTGTTCTGGTGTTCCTGGACGATCGCACCGCGATCACCCCAGCCGACGACCAGCTGATGCTCACCGGAAATGAAACCGGCAAGCCATTCTCCAAGGGCTTCACTTCGCCAGTCACCCTCCTGAAAGAGCGTCTGACCCTCGCGCGCACGCCGGTCCAGGAACCATTCGGCGAGAACGCCCCGGGAGAGCACAATGCCGGGAGCAATACCCTGAGCCAACAGGCGAGTGCAGACGGCCATCCAGAGCGCATCCACCTCGACTTGAGCGGAAGCCGGTTCACTTGAAGGGCGACTGGATTTCTCATTGGAAATGTCCAGTTGGTCGGTGTTTTCGAGGATGCCGAGGAATTCTTTATGCCAACGCTCCGCGGTGGGCCGGGGGAAACCCCGAATGGCGACCAGCTCCGCGGCGGTGGTGGGCTTCTTACGAGTCATCTCGAGCAGTGATGAATCAGGGAGAAGCACTCGATGCGGTTGATCGGCCAGTTCCGCGACTCGGTCACGTTCGACGACCAGCTGACGGAGCAGTGCACGGACTCGGGGCTTGAGCCGGATTCCCTTGCAGATCTTTCGTAAATGCGGTTCAGGATCGAAAGACAACTCCATCACCAGGCTGCTTTTGCATTCCTGAAGAGCCCAGGCCAATGTTCCTCGTCGAGTGAGTTCCTCTTCGAGCATCGTCCAGAGCATCGGGAGATACCGAACATCGTCCGCGGCGTACTTCAATTGCTGGGCACTCAACGGACGAGCGTCCCAGTTGGTGAAGGTGTGTCCCTTACCCAGTCGATGTCCGGTGAAGGATTCGATCACTCGAGCCAGTCCGACCGGCCAGGGCAAGCCGGCAAATGCGGCAGCGATCTGAGTATCGACCACCGAGGCTGCAGGCCGCCCGATCCCATGGTGGACCGGCTTGAGATCGACCTTGCCTGCATGCACCACTTTTTTCACCGAGGGATCGGCAAGCAGTTCCCAGACCGGATCCAGGGACGTGACCGCCAGAGGATCGATCAGTGCGATTGAATCGGTGGTGGCCAGCTGGACGAGGCAGATGGAGGGGTGGTAGGTCTCCTCCCCGATGAATTCCGTGTCGTAGGCAACGATGGAAGCCTGGCGAATGTGGTCGAGGTACTCGCTCAAGGCCTGGTCACTGGTGATCATCAAGGGATCACCGGCGGGAACCTGATCGTGGACCAGAGGGGCCTGGAGGGTGGGTGCCTCCTCGGAGTGGGCTTCCTCATGTTGATATGAGCGTTTGCGTCGCCGGTAATTCAAAAATGACCTTCAGGCAGTGAGGAAAAATATGGGCAGATACGGACCAACACCCAGAGAGTGAAGATTAACAGGGCTTTGCAGTCGGGTACCAGCCGGGGTAGATTTCTAGAGGAGATTGATCCGATTTTGTACGAAGAACCACCGCCGGAGCACGGTTCCGGACCAAAGGATGCACCCTATGAAGCGAGTTCGCCAGGTCAGTTCACTCCTGTTATCCACAACCGTTGGCATGACCGTGATCACAGGTTGTGAATCGGACATGACCGGCGTGATTACAAAGGACGTCTCCGCCTTCCGACGAATCGAGAACTCCCCCACGCCAGTTCCCCCCGAAGTGCTCTCCAAGGCCAAGGCGGTCGCGATCTTTTCGAGCACCCAGGCGGGGCTCGTCTTGGGTGGCAAGGGTGGAGTGGGCGTGTTTCTCAAGCGCCTCGACGACGGTTTTTCACCACCGTTGGCAATTGACCTGATCGAAGGCTCACTCGGCCTGCAGATCGGTGCGCAGAGCGAAGACGCGATCTACCTCTTCAAGACCGATCAGTCGGTCAAGAGATTCCTGACCAAGGGACGCTACGCCGTCGCCCAGGCAGCGGGCAGTTTCGGGACCGGAAGCGGTTCGACGGACCCCGTCGATATCTCGAAGGAAGACGTCGTGGTCTACAGCAACGCCACCGGCGTGTACGGAGGACTCGTGGTCGGCGGTTCAGGGTTCAAGATCGACGAAGAACTCAATCGCAAGACCTACGGAGAGCACGTCACCACCGACATGATCGTCAATGGCAAGGTCCCCCCCCCTCCGGGAGCTGGGGTCCTGTGGAAACTGCTCAAGACCGAAGAAACCGCACATTCCCACCACGCGACCGCCAAGGAATGAGCCGGACCCGCATCAGGTGTTTGAAATCGGACGGGGCGGACTTGAATTGCCAACTTCCCCTTGTAACAAGACCCGAGAGCGGGGAGCATGATCTTCACGATGATCACGCTTCTGGGCATTCTCGTCTTGACCATCCACGGAACCGGTGCACCACCAGCCGATGCGGTCCCTTCAGATGACCCCCCGGGGTACTGGGCATGGCAGGCGGTGCACACCCCACCACTTCCTGAAGTCTCGGATCCCGAATGGTGCCGAAACGGAATTGATCACTTCATCCTCGCTCGACTGGACTCCGCTGGTCTGAAACCGGCAGAAGAAGCCGGTCGGTTGAGCCTGCTCAGAAGGGCCACCTTCGATCTCACCGGCCTGCCGCCCACCCCTGCAGAACAAGAACAGTTTCTCGCGGATCCCGCACCGGATGCCTACGAACGAGCCATTGAACGACTCCTGGATTCACCGCACTACGGCGAACGATGGGGCCGTCACTGGCTGGACGTGGTCCGATACGCGGAAACCAATGGGTTTGAACGAGACGGGATGAAGCCGGAGGTCTGGCGCTACCGGGACTGGGTCATCAACAGTCTGAATGCCGACATGCCATACGACCGTTTCATTCTGGAGCAACTGGCCGGAGACGAACTCGAAGACCGAACGGCTTCGACGGTGGCAGCCACCGGCATGCACCGACTGGGCCTCTGGGACGATGAACCCACCGATGTCCCCCAGGCGATCGCCGACGATCTCGACTCGATCGTGGACACCACGATTCGGGCGACCTTGGGGATCTCGATCGGCTGCGCTCGCTGCCACGATCACAAGGGCGATCCGATCACGCAGGCCGACTACTACCGGTTGACCGCATTTTTCAGCGGCATCGCCCCCTATCGGAACCCAACCGGCGGAACGCACATCGCACAGGATCACATCCTGAGAACCATGCCGCGGGACGCGGATTCCCCGCCACAGGAAGTTCTGATCCGACGACATCAGGACCAACGCCGCACACTGGTCGACCGGATCCAGGAGCAGGAACGGCGTTCCACGGTTCCCGTTGCTCCGGTACGGGATGGCCTGGTCGCCCAGTACTCGTTCGATCGGATCTCGGATACCTCCACGCCCGATTCAGTCGGGGTGCGCCATGCACACGTGCGAGGGACACCGGTGTCAACCGAGGGAGTCTCCGCCGGGGCACTGAAATTCGACCAACCCGATCAGCATGTGGTGATCGAACGTCCGGTGGGAGATGATTTCACGATCTCCCTGTTCTTCAGAACCGAGGCGGTCGCACCGGGAT
>NHEC01000022.1 GCA_002171655.1 Planctomycetes bacterium TMED75 | reverse complement strand
TTGAGCGCGCGTGTGAGGTCACTTTCATTTTCGCCCCTTCACTACCTATGATGAGGCTGGGCGGAGCATCTGGTCACGAAGCCTGATGAAATCCTGTAGAGGTAGGATCTTGGTGAACAGGTCAGCCAGATTGTCTTTGGTTGGGATCCAGACTGGATCCATAATCCTCTTGTCGCGTAGGGTCTTAACCCAGTGTTGTCGACAGTCGATATGCTTGAGCTTGGTCTTGAGCGCTGATCCTTGGCAGAAGATCTTAGCTGCGCGGTTATCCATCTCGAGCTGGAACGGAAAGGGAAACTCGATGCCCATCTCTTCGATCACGTATGAGTGTCCGAGTATGTTCTGGGTAGCATTGCCGACTCCATAGATCTCCACGGCAGTACTCGAAGTGTCTGCATGCGCCTCTCCGATCTTCTCGCAGGCGAACGTTACGGACGATGCCTTAGAGTACCATGAGAATGGTGCGCCGTTGAGTCCAGCATATTCGCCATTCTGTGATCGCATCCTGTTTTGATCTTCCCTGTTACCTGCATGATCTGTATCTGAGCAGAAGCGCCACTCATTGTCGCACTTGGTCTGGTGAAGCACTTCCGCGAAGCTTGACTCTGGTTCATAGATGTCTGCAGCTATGCGGATGTCAGCATTGTCCCGGAGATATGCAAAACACTTGTATAATGCTTTGAGTGCTACATCCGTGCACTTGGCTGTGTGCTGAGCGATACGTGAGTAGGCATATGCCACATCTGGTCTCGCTGTCGATGCTAGCCATCCCAGCATACCCAGCGCTGACATGAACTGATGCACGTCTGATCCCACCAGCAGTGTTCCTCCTTCGATTGGCTCACTAATGGGCATGGATGCCTTCCTGTGATCCTGAAGTCCGAGGATATCAATTGCATTCTGGATATACTTCTTCATGGAGATGCAGTTCTGGTCCTTGGTAGCGATGAGATCCATTCCGAGGTAGTCGAGGTCAGTGCCTGGCTCGAGGTAGTCAGCGTCCTTGCAGTCGAAGCGCCCCTGAAGTTCCTTGAAGATCCACTCCACGTCCGATCGGTCTCCTTCCGCCAGTAGATCATCCACGTACAGAAGCAGAAGCAAGTCCCTTTCACTATGGTAGAATACTCCGGGCTCGTTGCAGCCTCGTTTGAAGCCTTGTTCCTCCAGCCATGGTGCTATGGTCTGCTCCCAGCGTGCGGGTGCGGATGCCATGATGCTTCACCGTAGATAGGTCCACTTTGGCGAAAGTACATCCACTGACCTGAGATAGGATGTTTGAACGATATGTACTTGACTGTACCCTCTGGATAGGGATCGGATTGCAGGAACGCTGTGCTGACATCCTTGATGCCGGTCACCCTACCCCTGCGTCGGCGCTTGAATAGTGCCACTCTGACCGCATTGAGCTTGACGACGTTGCTGTAGTAGATGAAGTCTGGTCCGTCCGAGAGCTCTTTGTTTTCCTTGAACCCTTGCTTGACGCCCCTGCACTTGTACTTACCCGATCTTTTGATGTCAAGTAGTAGTCTGCCTGGCGTCGCGGTCTCAACGGCCGTGGTGAAGTCATGATCGTCCTGCGTCACTTGGGTCAAGATAGTCTTTTGTAGCGACGTTAGCTCCAGGTTGAGCGCTTCGATCACCGCATCTTTGTCTTCGCTGGCGAGCGCCTTCTTCCAGTTCATATCCTTTTGAGCATGCTGAGCTATTTCCGATGCTGCGTATATGACAGCAGCTGGATCCTCATGGCTGTTAGCGTGTAGCTCTCTCATTGCCCGGTCGAGCCTAGCAGAGAATACCTCCATATCGTGGTCCAACCTTTGAATCTGGTCCAGCTTGGCCAGGAACACTCCACGTGGCTCAGTAGTAGTGTCTCCAGGCTTATAATACTGTACGCCACTGTCGCGACCAGCGCGCTTGCCGTCATTGGTCTGAACCTTCTTGCGCCACGGCACGTCCCAGCGGTTCTTCACCTCTTGGCGTTCTGGTGACGGCTTGCCTGGCCATGGTATGATTCCCTGTTTATCGTCGTGAGTGAGATCGACCTCGACATCGACGCACTTGTCCTCAGGATCACTCTCGGAGCCTCCTAGGTCGTGCGTGGGGCTGGCGCCCCTCACCTCAGCATCCCTTACGCCCCTTACGGTTAAGGGCTCCTCAGCCCTAGGTTCGGGGTTAGGGACCGCCGAGGGTCCAGGTTTGGTGTAATCACCTTGGGTGATGTCCTCGAGGAGGTTATGGAAGGTGTCGACCTCCGCATTGTCTTTTATAGCCTCGGGCGACGGCCGTTCCACCGTGTCTTGGCCGTAATCATAGATGTCATAGGTGACGTTCCTAGAGTGAACCATGCGGTTGCCGTCCAGGAGCACCTTGGCAGTGGTGGAGTACATGTCTTGGTATCCTAGGAGTCGCCCTTCTTCAGCTCGAAGATGACCCTTGCCATTCTTCTGCATCCAGGCCCTCTTTGACTTGGGCACGTGTACGTATGCCTTGGTGTAGAATGGTTGACAGTGTCGGATTGATGGCTTCTCACCCTTCAGAATCTCGTAGGGTGTGATGAAGTGTCTTGTGACTGTGGTAGCGCATCGAAGCTTCATGTAGCACACGTGTCCTACTGCATAGCACTCCAGTTCGGGCGCGTATGAGCACGACACCCGGTGCACCCTGGCTGCTGCGAAGGCCCGGTCTACTACACGTTCAGCCTGGTTGAGGCTGGCGTCGTGTGGCGGGATGAGGACATGATGAATCCCCATCTCGATTGCTTCTTCCTTCACGTACTTGTTCGAGCCGCATCCATCTGTGTAGATGGTCCTTGGGTAGGGTAGCAGATGTACTCCGTTTTCCACCATGATGCTACGGAATGACTCCCCGTGCTCCGTCTTCGAGACTTCGTTGCGCACGAACCAGCCGTCGGATTTGAGCTCTAGTATGAGGTAGCATCTCTTGATACCCCCCCGTTGAGTGACTTGGTACTCCTTCTCGTCGCCGAACATGACTTCCCATGGCTTGAGCTCGTCTATGTCGAACCGAGGAGGCGCCCCTTCCGTTGAGCGCCCCTTGACCTCAGCCTTGAAGCGCGCTGGTTCAGGCTGCTTGTCATGGCTCTCTTCCTCAAAGTAGTCCGAATCCTCTGGTTCTTCAGCTTCGACATATATTGGGGCACTTGGGTGTTCTGGATCATAGTCGGGATCAGCAATGAGGTCGGCGAAGGTCCAGTCATCATCATCCGTATCTGATTCAGAGTCCGTAAGCAGCTCCGGCCACTCCGATTCTGTGTCATAACCCTCAGGTTGCGCCCTAATTTCTGCTTCTGGTACTCCAGCTGCTGCACATTCCATCTCTGCTGTCAGGTCACGCATGTCTAGAGTGTTCGAGTAGACTGGATGTTCCGTTGTGGACGTGTGGCATGCGCATCCCAGCACCGTATGTCGAAGTCCTAGCTTCCGAGCATTGCCTTGAGCGCATGCTGTGCAGTGATGTGATCCTATCTTGCCTTCTGGCGGTCGATAGCCCTCCGTAGCCTTGAGGGTTTTGATGATCTTCTCGACTGGAGCATGATTGAATAGTCGATGAAGGTAGTCGATAGTCGCCCCTTGTTTGGTTTGACTCGCCACGTTGATCCCTGCGTGAATGGGGAGTGCTTCTGCAGCCTTGCCCTTGCGGATCGTGTGTGGCATCCTCAGCACTCCATCAGCGCCCGTGAAAATCTCGATGATGTGCCCGGCCGGTGTGTGTGCTTCCATCTCGTCTCGTGTGAAGTGAAACCCCCAGCCATCTTTGATCATCTTCGATACTGATAGCAGAGATGCTGCGGTGTCTCCCATGTAGTCAGCGTCTGGAATGTCAATGTCGACGTCGTGTCCTGTACGCTTATCTCGTGTAGTGATAGGGATGTACCCGTTGCCCTCAGTCCATGAGGGTTGACCCGTGAAGCTGAGCAGTCTGGTCTTGTTCTCCGGATCTGTCACCTGAGTGTGAGGGTGAATGTGTCGCGCGGCACCCGAGTCTAGGATCGACGACTCCTGTTCTTCTCGAGCAGCGCATATTCGCTTGTAGTGAGTTGGCAGTGCCATCAGCTTAGAAGCTTCCTTCATGCCTTGACGAGCCATGATGTCGCCCACGTATGCTCCGAAGGTCTCTGGTTCCTCGTCCGACAGTTTAGCCAGCTCCCGAGCTAGGTCCATATTCGCCGTAGACACCTCCGATCCTTCCATGCGGCTGAGGTTGATGTCCACATGAGCAGCCAGTACGTTTACTTGTAGATGCGCGATGAACATTCGTATAACGTTGATGTCCCATCCATCCCCTATGCTCCGAAGACGTAGTAGTGCTCCTATTTCAGCTCCTACGGTGCAGTCCTGTGGCATTCCCATGAGCTTCTCAGCTTCGTGCGGTCGAAGGTGTTGAGGATCATCATGCTGTTCGTCATCAACCAGCAGTGGCATGCCAGTGTCTGCTACTGGTGCTTCATCCGTGCCTGTCCAAGAGGCTCCAATTGGTCTCACACAGCTCCGACCATGTGCCATGTACCTCTGCACTTTGCGTCCAGGATCCATGCATTCGTCGGGATCTAGTGGAGGGTAGTCCTTCTTGAATTCCGATGGCAGGTCCAGATCAGTCCAGTACGCCCTCGTACGCTTGGTGTAGCTGTGGTCGTGGTGGACGATGATGTGCGGCGTCCCGAGAGCTTCCGTGACTGCAGCCCAGTCGTTCTGCATGTCCATGAACTCCACGCACTCCGTGAAATGCTTGCTCGCTGGATGCCACTTCTTGGCCCACTTGATAATCTGGAGCAGGTTCAGGAACCTCTTGCCTGTCTTGCCCTGTAGTCCCCTACGAGGGTCCTTGTTGCTCCGGCGTGGTGGCCCCTTGTAGCCCGGTCTGTCAGGAAGTTTCCGAAGTTTGCTGAAGTCTTTGCATGGAGGTGCTCCCACCACTGCGGCTAGATTCTTGATGCTCTTGATGTCTTCCTCTGTGATGTCTTCAACGTTATGCTTGCCATTGAGCCCATGTTCAACCCCTGGAAATGACTCCGTCTTGGGGTTAGCTGCTTGGCATACTCTTTGTTTGTCCAAATCCTTCTCTATGGCGATGATCCTCGTGATCCCTTGGCCACCTGTTGCCTTGAGCGCTAGCGATATGCCTCCCATCCCATCAAAAAGTGATAGAACAGTGGCTCCTGGCTCATCTGTGTCCGTTGAGGCGGCGGCCATCATGCAGCCAGATGGTTGCTCCTGTGCTGGCATTGGCTCCGTGGGTGTCGTTGACAGTTCATATTGTCGACTGAGTGGCTTCCATCGCATAGGAAGATGTCTTGTCTTGCGACTTGCGCGTTCGAGAGGCGTCGCGGAGCGTTCGAGAGGCGCAGTCAAGCGATCAGAGGGCGTTGAAGCGCATCCGAGAGGCTTGTCGTGTAAGCTTTCGATGGATATCCCGTAGTCTGAGCGTTCGGAAAGCTTGGTGAGGTCTGGTAGATCGTCGTAGATCTCTTCGTCCGATTCAGAATCCGATTCCGAATCAGAAAGCAGTGTCGGCGGATCCTCCTCATCGTCAGAGGTGAGGTCCTGCTGCTCCTGCGTGATGTCTGAAGGCGTATTGAGGTCGGTTTCGATGACCTCCAGCCTCTCGTTGGCGAGCGCATAGGCTTCAGCTTCGGCCGTCGAGCTTAGAGGTGCCGATAGGAAGCCATGCCTGAAGTCGATTGGAGTTGGGGGGAAGTAGTGACTGAACCCACGTGACAGCAGGCAGTCCGTTTCTGCGTGATGGTGACTTGCGGTAGCCCCGCAGCAGACCTCCCGAGTCTTGAGCTGTCCCGTTCGCTTCCTGCACGTTACCACCTTGACATTACTGGTGTCCTGGGATAGTGAGGGATCGAATTCGACGATCGGAGACTCTATGCGGGCCATCTCGAGCTGCATGACCTGACTCAGGCACTCATCCTCTGAAAAGGGGTTCTGCTGCTCGCAACTCTGATCTAGCACGGGACCCAGCTGCTCGCAACTCTGATCTAGCTCTGGTCTCTCGAGATGCTCGTAGATGTCGAGTGGGTCAGCCCACAAGAGGAACAGTTGAGCTTTACGTCGGTTGAGTCGGTATAGCTCGACTGCTGAGCTCAGACCCTCATGATCATCCCATGCGTCGACTTCATGGACACTGACTCCCTCCGAGTCATGATGCACGTGTGTGCTCTGGCAGGCCAAGGGGGGCACACTCGAGGTCATACCAGGGCAAAACACAAGGGGGATCTTATCGCCCCACTGTGCCTCGAGCTGCCCACTTCGGCCTACCAGGCCCTGGTATGGTTTGGGGTGTTCTGAACTCAAGTCACTGACCGTGTGGTTAGCCAAAGCCCTAAGGCCCGTGGGGCACGGGGTACCATGGATCTCAGAGACCGACCCTGAGACCACAGTTGGAGTAATAGGGTTTGTCAGACCCCCCAGCGATGGCTGGTTAATATCCCCGCCACATATGGACTGAGAACAGATTGCGTTCAAGTGACAGCGATGAGGACCAGGTTGTTCAGGTTCGAGCGTCGACGGTTCAGGTTGCTCAGGTTGCTCCGTAGAATCTTGTGGCGATGTTGTAGATGTCGATCCCACGTCGAGTGTAGCCGAGCCGATCTTGATCTTGAGGTCGCCAGAGCCGATCCGCTTCATGACGTCCGCGATAGCAGCGTTCTGGGTCTGCGCAGGGGTAGCAGGTGAGGTGGCGTTCGAGGACTCCTCCGTTGCGGCAGCCACTGGCTTGACTGCCTCCGCCTTCTTCTTACTCCTGCACTCAGACTCTTCGTGCTGGACCCTTTTGGGGTCTACTCCGCGGTTGATGCAGAAGGCGCACTTCGTCTTGCCAGGCGCTAGAACTTGCTTCTTGCTTGGGCAGTTTGCAGCCTTGTGACCCGGCTGGCCACACTTGTTGCACTTGCCCGTAAAAGCGGCAGCTCCAATAGCAGCGTTGGGTTTGGCTGCGTTGAGGGTGGCCAGGAAGGCCGCATACTTGGTCGCGAGGCCCTCGATGTTCATGTGTGGTCCCACGAGCTCGTCGTCGTTGATGTCGTCTGAGATCTTGGATTGAACCTGACTGTTTTTGCCTTCGAAAGACTTGAAGGCGTAGAGCATGAACAGGTGTTCCAGTGTAGCTCCCGAGTCGTACATCTCGCGCGTGAAGTTGATGAAGTCCATCTTCCATTGCGCCGGGTCCCCATTGTATTTCCATTCGACGAAGTTGTTGAGGGCGACGAGGCGTCTGGTGCTCTGATTGAGCGATGCGTGATTGCTCAGAGCAATGATCGCGAATGTGTATCGCGCGTACGGTCCGGTCAGGTTCGATATGACGTCGTAGTACACGCCATCGACTAGAGTGAGCATGGTCATGAACAGAGAGCAGTCTAACTCCTGCGCTTCTATCGGAACGTCGGAATATCGCGTGACTGCGGTGCTGCTGCTAGCAGGGCGGTGGGAGGACTTACCAGGAGACTTGGGGTGTTTCTGCTCAAAGGCCTCTTGCAGTGCGATCATGTCCTCCGCGTACTCGGTGGCTTCCTCGAGGGCTTCGACAGCTTGCTGCTCGGTCAGAGGAGTAGTGTTCTTGCCCTCGCGCACGTCGGCCAGAACGAGATCTGCTTTGGTCTGCCTGGACTTGGCACGATGAACTCTGCGGTTTACCTTTTGGCGTTCTTCTTGAATCTCAGCGTCTTCTCCCACCTCGGTGACTTGAGAGTCTCCATCTTCGTCTCCGATTTCCCATCTGGATGTCCTGGAGCGTGGCGAGCTGATCCCCAGAGAGTGACCAGTGTCTTTCGAATGCGGACTCGTACCAAGTGTTGTTGAACCACCCAGGTCGAACATGTCGTGGTCGAGGAAGGCTGGGCGTGTAGTATTGTTTTTCGTAGCCCTCTTCAGGGCGTAATCGAGAAAGTACTCGAGGAATTTGCCATAGGGGGCGTTCATGACGATGCTGCCGATGAGCGTGATCCAGCGGCGAAGGGTCTTGTCTCCTCCCTTCTCCTCGAGCTTGCAATCTTTGAACTTGGGCTGATACTTAGCCCCTTCGGTGTTGGAACCGCCCATACTGTTGTTGAATGACATGTCGTAGGTTGGCGATTTAGCGCTTCAGATCAATGTTGCCGATGAAGCGCTGGGTCGACTTAGCGGTTTTAGCGGTAAAACCCTGGTGCTGATAACGATAATGATGCACACGGCGACTCCCCAGGTACTCGGTACGTCTGGGCGAGGGGTGCGGAGCGAGCGCCGTAACCTGTGTGTCCGAGGTTACTGAGGATGCACTTGCGCTTACGGTGAGCGCAAAGACCGTGGCTGGATAGCAATACAGGCGGCGGTAGGCGGCGGCGCGAGGCAGCACAGTGTTGCGCTGGTCAACTTAATTCAACTATCGTGTCGTGCATGATTAACGACAATTATATACTACCTAATCTGTTGGAGTCCGCACTAAAGGTAAAGTGGACTCCACGTTGGTGTAAATCTGGTTCACAGTAAACGTAGCGTCTAGCCCTTAAGGTTTTACTGTGAACGTCTAGTACTTGATTTATACGGTTGCTTCAGCGTTGGTAGTGACTCTCTGTACTGTTCTAGTATCCCGCGTATAGTCCCG